>JAQXRG010000087.1 GCA_029218405.1 Bacteroidales bacterium | reverse complement strand
GAGGCTCGATGGCGAAGGCTTGAAATAACGGTGTATGCAGCAGCTGATGAAATGAATGTGATTATCAGGGCTGATGGTCCACGCATCACCGGACTGAACTGGAGCTTGGGACTCAACCAGTGTGTGCTCACTTGCGGTGATAGTAGCGGAAAGGGCCTCACGTGAGCGCGGAAAAGGTGTACAGGGTGGGGTGGAGGTTTGTATCTTTGTGATGTGAATTTACAACATAGATGTTATGGCAATTAAAGTGAGAGCGATCTGCATTGATACGCAATTTCTACAAAGGCATAATGGCAAAAATTGATGTCAAAGATTTCGGGCTCAAGGCTACGAGCCGCATTAAGGCTTTTGTGTTCAAGTTCATATCGGTGCCGGCCAAGTGGGTCAAGACCGCAAGGCAACACGTGCTCAATGTCTATACCGACAATCGTGCCTACGCCGGACTATTCCCGGAAGCCTATGGCTGATGCTACAGATTTTCATCAACAGCGTATTGCCTCAAGCCGCATCGTGGGGTAAGGGGCAACTGTGCACATCTGCGGCGATTTGAAGCTCAATTCCCGCCATCGGCATAACTAATCTGATCAAATCCCAACCCATTAAACCGCAACAAACGAAGTTGCGGATTTGAGGGAGAAGATAAAGGCAAGTTCTTTCTGGGATATGTTTATGGAAACGATATGTGTTTTTGTGTATATGACTTGATGGATGGAACGGTGAATCAATTTCTTGGACCTTATATAGGCACCATCAGTCTGACACAAATCTCATCCGGCATTTTCTCATTAGGTGACGAGTTGTTTTTTATTTTAGACAATTACAAAATATCGCAAATGGAAAGATCATCAATAGACGAGATGAGTCATAGCTATCCCATTATATATGAATCCGTTAAATCTATTTCATTGAATGACAATCCTGTCATTTTATCCGCTAAATTTAAAAATTATAAAAACAAATAGTGGAGGTACCTTATTAGTGGTAATCTGTTTATTGGTTTTATCAGTAAATATCTTTTTGTTATCAACAAAAGATTGTGATAAAAGTATAACAGAGGAGGATTATAATAGATTATCATATAATATGTCTCAATTGGAAACAATAAATAATAATCAATTAAAATCCAATTATAATAGACATCTTCTTGAAACACAAAAGGAAAAAGAAGGTTTTCCCTCTCTTTTTCTTCCTTCCTTTGTGTTTCAGACCTCCTCACTTTCCTTTGCCATCCGTCCCGCTCTCCGAAATAAAGTCGATCAAACAGAGGGCTATTCCGCATATTTTTTGTACATTTGCAGAAATTAAACCCTTTACCTATGACAAACGCAACGCAACGAATCGGCTGCTGGCTGTTGGGACTGGCCTCCTGCGCCACCGGCCTCGCACAAACTGTCACTGACAGCGCACCGCAGGATACGCTCCGGACCAGACTGGGTAGCGGATCGGTCGATAAAGTGACACAGGAAAGAATGAACAAAGGACTGGTGACCAACCCGTTGGAAGCCCTGAACGGACAGGCGGCGGGCGTGAGTGTGACCACCGGCAGCTCGAACCCGATGGCCATGCTGAACAGTGTCCGCGTACGAGGCACCACCTCACTGACCGGCGGCAACGACCCGCTGGTCATCATCGACGGTGTGTCGTCCGACCTGGCCACCCTCAGCAGTATCTATCCGGCGGACATCGAGAGCTTCCACATCCTGAAGAACGCCGCCGAAACGGCCCAATACGGGTCGAGAGGTGCCTCCGGTGTCATCGAAGTAACCACGAAGAAAGGCAGCGGCTCTCAGTTCCACATCTCTTACGACGGCAACATCGGCATGCAGCATACCTACAAGAACATCGAAATGCTGAATGCAGACCAATACATCCGTACCGCCCAACAGTTAGGGTTGGACTACAACAACGGCGGCTACGACACCGATTTTCCCCAGTCCATCACCCGCACGGGATGGGTACAAAGCCATCACGTAGCTTTCAGCGGAGGGACGGACGCTTCGAACTACCGCGCCTCCATCGGTTTCATGGACAACCGGACTGTGGTCCGCAACAACGCCTACCAGAACTTCGTGGCCAAGCTGGACCTGTCGCAGAAAGCGTTCGACGAACGGCTGACCATTGACATGGGCGTGTTCGGTTCGTCGCAAACCAACAAGGACATCTTCGATGAATGGAAGCTGTTCTACTCCGCCGCCTCGCAGAACCCCACCTTCGGGACTGCCCCCAATGCCAGCGGTGGATGGGACAAGAACAGCACCGCCTCGCAAATCAATCCTCCCCAGGCCCTGCTCCGAGAGAAGGATGACACGAAATACCTGAACTTCAACACCCACCTGCGGCTACAACTTCGGCTGACGGACGACCTCCGGCTGACAGGCTTCGGCTCGTACTCCTACAGCTCTCAGGAGAACGCACAGTTCTGCCCCACCTGGGTATGGGCGCAAGGACAAGCGGCCCGTGGTGAACAGAAAAGTGAGGACTGGTTAGGCAACGTGTCGCTGACCTACGGACATACGTGGAGCGGGCACCGGCTGGACGCGCGCCTGCTCGGCGAATACCAGAAACGACGCAACACGGGATTCTGGACTTTGGTAAAGGGATTCCAATCGAATGAGTTCGGCTACCACAACCTGGCCGCCGGCTCCATCCGTCCCTACGGCGGAACGGGCAGCAGCTACGAGGACCCGTCGCTGGCTTCGGTCATGGGAAGCGTCAGTTACGCGCTGAACGACCGCTACAAACTGACGGTCAGCACCCGTGCCGACGGCAGCTCCATGGTGGGCGACAACCATACCTGGGGATTTTTCCCCTCCGTCTCCGCCGAATGGAACGCCAAGGAAGAACGCTTCCTGAGGGATGTGGAGTGGCTGAGCCAGCTGCAGGTACGCACCGGCTACGGACGGTCGGGCAATCTGGGCGGCATCAGCTCGTACAACTCGCTGAAACTGCTCCAGCAAAACGGCGTGGTGTCGGTGTTCGGCTCGCCGGCGGTCACCATGGGCCTTACCCGGAACGATAACCCTGACCTGAAATGGGAGACCCGCAGCACCTTCAACGTGGGCGCGGACTGGGGCTTCTTCCACAACCGCCTGCTGCTGACCGCCGAATACTACTATTCGAAGACCACCGACATGCTCTACCTGTACGACGTTCCCGTGCCGCCCTTCCCCTACGACAAGCTACTGGCCAACCTCGGCAGCATGAGCAACAGCGGTCTGGAAGTGGGTGTAAGCTTCACTCCCATCCGCAAACGACAGATGGAGCTGAACATCAACGTGAACCTGGCGTGGCAGAAGAACAAGCTGCTTTCGCTGAGCGGCGACTATCAAGGCACGCAGATGAGCGCCGCCGACATCACGAACATCGGCGCGCTGAACGGCGCGGGCTTCCACGGTGGCAACAACAACATCGTCTATCAGATGGTGGGACAACCCTTGGGCGTGTTCTACCTGCCCCACTGCACCGGACTGACCCGGGGCGATGACGGCAGCTACCGCTATGAGATAGCTGACCTGAACAACGACGGAACGGTGAGCATCGACGACGAGGGCGACCGCTACATCGCCGGCCAGGCTACCCCGAAGATGACGCTGGGCTCGAACATCGGCTTCCGCTACAAGAACATCGACATCTCGCTCCAGATGAACGGAGCCTTCGGGCACAAGATCTACAACGGCACCTCGCTGACCTACATGAACATGTCGAGCTTCCCCGACTACAACGTCATGAAGGGCGCGCCAGAACGGAACATCAAGGACCAGACCGCCACCGACTACTGGTTAGAAAGCGGAGACTACCTCAACTTCGACTACCTGACCGTGGGCTGGAACGTCCCCCTGCGCCGGTCGAAGTACATCAGCTCGCTCCGCCTGTCGTGCAGCGTAAACAACCTGGGCACCCTCACCGGCTACAGTGGACTGACCCCCATGATCAACAGCTACGTGGTCAGCAGCACCTTGGGCATCGACGACAAGCGGTCGTACCCCGTTTACCGCTCCTACTCCATCGGATTCAGTATTCAATTCTAACACCAACGGACCAACATCATGAAAAAATATCTCCTTTTCCTTATAGTGCTTCCCGTCCTGACCGCCTGCTTAGACGAGCACCCGAAAGGGCAGCTGACGGAAGAAGAGGCGTACGGCTCTGCCACCAGCCTCTACATCAACACCATCTCTACCTTATATAATTATATCGGTGGCAACGAGGAAAGCCAGGGACTGCAAGGCACCTACCGGGGTGTCTATGACTACAACACCTTCACCACCGACGAGGCGATGCTGCCTACGCGGGGCGGCGACTGGTACGACGGCGGCTTCTGGCAGGGCCTCTACCTGCACCAGTGGTCGGCGGCCGACCTTCCCCTGTACGCCACATGGACATACCTCTATAAGGTAGTGGGACTGTGCAACCACTCGTTGGCCCTGCTGGAACAGTACCGCTCACTGCTCACTGCCCGCGAGCTGCAAGTCTGCCAGGCAGAGGTGCGCTCCATCCGCGCCCTGTACTATTACTACCTGATGGATTTGTTCGGCAATGTCCCCCTGTGCACGACCTACATTTCCTCCACTGACCAAGTGACACAAAGCGGACGTGGCGCCGTCTTCCGCTTCGTGGTGAGCGAGCTGGAAGCAGCACTTCCCTTCCTTTACCCCCAGGAAAGCCAGCGCGAAGGCTACTACTACGGGAAACTTACCCTGCCTGTCGCCTACTTCCTGCTGGCAAAGCTGGCCCTCAACGCCGAGGTGTACAGCGATGACAACTGGACCGACGGCCAACGACCGGACGGCAAGAACATCTTCTTCGAAGTGGACGGACAGCGGCTCAACGCTTGGGAGACTACCGTAGCCTACTGCGAGAAGCTGGGTGCCTTCGGCTACCGGCTGGAAACGAACTACACGACCAACTTCGCCATCGGCAACGAGAACTCCTGCGAGAACATCTTCACCATTCCCATGGACAAGACCCTCTATACCAACTGGTTCCGCAACCTGTTCCGTTCGCGCCACTACAACCACGGAGCTGCTTTGGGCATGGATGCCGAGAACGGCACCTCCGCCACCCGCTCCACCGTGCGCACTTTCGGCTACGGTACCCCTGACATTGACGCGAGATACCGCTGCAACTTCTACAGCGACACCTTGCTGGTGGACGGGAAAAACGTCTATTTGGACAACGGGGAAGCCTTGGTCTATCGTCCGTTGGAAGTCCGCCTCGACCTGACCGGAAGCCCCTACGAGAAGACCGCCGGCGCACGCATGAGCAAGTATGAGATAGACCGCACGGCTTACAATGACGGCTGGCTACAAAGTAACGATATCGTGCTGTTCCGCTACGGCGACGCGCTGCTCATGGCCGCTGAAGCCAAGGTGCGCAACGGACAAGACGGCAGCTACGAGCTGAACCTCATCAGACGCCGGGCAGGCATGCCCGACCGGGAGGCCACCCTCAACACGCTGCTCGATGAACGACTGATGGAACTGATGTGGGAAGGCTGGCGGCGGCAGGACCTCATCCGCTTCGGACGTTTCACCACGGCTTACGACGAGCGTCCCCAGCTGCCCGACGAGGCCAGCGGCTACACCACCGTCTTCCCCATTCCCTCGAAGGTGCTGGACCTGAACAAGAACCTCCATCAAAATCCTGGATATGAGAATTGAACCATTAACTACCGAACAACTATGAGCAAAAGCATTGACAGCAACAAGCAATTCATGATCGGCAACGGACTGCTCGCCTTCGGCGTGTTCTCCATTGTCTGCCTGTTCTTCTACCTCAGTTTCCGCTACCAGAAAAAGGACGGGCCGAAGGTGTTCGAAGGACAATACACCGTGCAGGTGGCCGGACAATTCGCCGGTGACAGCCTGTCCATTTACCTCAACGACAGTCTGTTGGCAAGCCGCCGATTCGACAGTACGGAACTGAAGTTCCAGGTGCAGCGGTTCGCCGACGAAAGCATGCTAATGGTCGTGGACAACCGGACGGAGGAAATCACCCCGTTCAACCTCCACCCCAAAGGCAGCCTAATACGGATAGAGAAGCGCAACGGGAAGGTCTATTTGGAAGAAACCACAAAATAGGAATATTTTCTGTACTTTTGCACACAGATAACCCAAACAGGCAAGCAACATGAACGATTTCTCTCCTTGGACCCTCTTCACTGATACAGGCCTCATCGCCCTGCTGTTACTCACCGGCAAGCTGCTACGCACCAAAGTCAGACTGGTGCAGCGACTGTTCATTCCGCCCAGCCTGATGGCAGGCTTCATGGGGCTTGCTCTGGGTCCCAACGGACTGGGATGGCTCCCCCTCTCTCACCAGTTAGGCACGTATGCCGGCATTCTGATTGCCTTCATCTTCAGCTGCCTTCCCTTCACCGGCTCGCGTCAGGCAGGAAAGAACAAGGGAATCCTGAAGATGTGGGCCTACTCACAGACCGGCATGCTGTGGCAATGGGCCTTCGGCGGACTGCTGGGCATCTGGTTGCTCGACCGAATCTGGCAGACCGGCACGGCGTTTGGCATCGCCATGCCCAGCGGCTTTTGCGGCGGTCATGGCACTGCCGCCGCCATCGGGGAAGCATTCGCCCGCTTCGGCGACACCGACATGCTGACCCTGGCCATGACCGCCGCTACCGTGGGCATCGTGGCCTCGGTCTTCATCGGACTGGGCCTCATCAAATGGGGCACCCGCCGAGGACACACCTCTTTCCTGTCCGATTTCTCCCAACTGCCCGAGGAACTTCGGACCGGACTGCTGCCACCGGAAAAGCGGGAAAGCCTGGGTGACGGCTCCTGTTCGTCCATCTCCATGGACCCGCTGACCCTTCACTTCGCCTTCATCGCCCTGATAGCCCTGGGCGGCTATGGCATCAGTCAGCTCGTGGCCGTAGGACTGCCCCAGCTGCAGCTGCCCGTCTTCAGCTGCGCCTTCGTGGTCGGCATCCTGGCCAAATGGCTTTGTACCCGGTCCAAGACCATCGACTACCTCAGTCCTACCGCCATCGGCCACCTCAGCGGCACGTTCACCGACCTGCTGGTCGCTTTCGGCATCTCGGCCATCCGGCTGGAGGTTGTCCTTCAATACTGGCAACCCCTCGCCGTACTGCTGTTGTCCGGACTGGCCGTCACCTTGCTCTACGTACTGATGGTCAGCCGCCTGCTGTTCAAAGGGGAATACTGGTTCGAGAAAGCCCTCTTCACCTGGGGCTGGTACACCGGCACCATGGCGATGGGCATCGCCCTGCTCCGTGTCGTGGACCCGAAAATGCGCAGCCGCTGCCTGGAAGACTACGCGCTGGCCTATCTCATCATCGCCCCGGTGGAAATCGCGCTCATCACGTTCGCCCCGGTCGCCTTCGTCCATGGTTATGGCCTGCACTTCCTGTCTGCCGCCCTCGGCTTGGGTCTTCTGCTCATGGCGCTGGCCTACGGGAAGGGATGGTTCAAACAGTAAGACCCGCGTTTGAACGGTCTTCAAACGGCGTTCAAACGCGGGTCAAACATACTGCGCACAAGAAGCGGTGGGCGGAGATGGCTCCTCCGGTTCCTACTTCAGCAGGAAGCCGTCAATGGCCTCCTTCAACGTGGTCTTGGGCAACGCGCCCTGTGCCATCTGCGGCTCTCCCTGCAGGGGGATGAAGAGCAACGAAGGAATGGAGCGGATGCCGAACATGGCGGCGAGCTCCTTCTCCTTGTCGGTATCCACCTTATAGATATAAATCTTGCCCTCGTACTCAGCGGCCAGTTCCTCCAGGACCGGGGACAGCTGGCGGCAAGGGCCGCACCAGGTAGCATAGAAGTCGATGATGGCCGGCTTGTCGCCGAGGTACTTCCACTCACCCGGTGTCTTCTCCAAGTCCGCCACCCGGGTCTGGAAAGCGGCCTTGGTCAGGGTCATCGTCTTGGGTGCCCCCTCCTTGGAGGGAGTCCCTTTTTGGGTCTGGGCGTTTCCGCAAGCAACCATCAGGAAGGCGGAAACCAAAAGAATCACTGCTTTTCTCATATCAATCGTCTGTCTTCATTGGTTCGTCCAGGCAAAGATAGACAAAAAACACGATTATCCATACCCTGTGCAGCAGAAAAAGACAGGCGCCCGGCCGTCCTGCAGGTCCAGTCGGGCCGCACAGCCCCATTGTTTTTGTCCCTACACGCTATTCCACCTTGACTTCATCCAGGAAGAACCAGGCAGGATAGCCCACACCGTAGTGCCAGGACGGACACAGGCCGATGGACTTCACCTGAACGCGCAGGTAACGGGCACGCACCGGATGGTCCGCCACTACCTTGCCTGGCACAAACTTGATGGAAGGGTCACGGTCTTCTACAAACTTGTACGTACCCAGGTCTGCATAGGCCTGCCCGTCCTCCGAACAGGAATAAGTGACACAATCCGGCAACAGCACCCAGCCGCCCGACTGCAACAGGAAGTCGGTCTCCACACTGCTGAACTCTTTTGTCTCGCCCATGTCGAGCACAAAATCGGCGTCCTCACCTTCCCAGCCTACCCAGCCTTCGACAAAGGAAGCGCCGCCAAACAAACCGTCGGTCAATGCCCGGTCAGCGATGGGACGGTAACGAGGGGCAGGCGGCCGGTTCCACACCACGGTAGCGCCTGCCGCCTTGTTGGTCGTGGGGCGGGGCAAATACCGGCTCTCGTACAGCCGGCAATAATCGGCGACGCGGTTGTTCCGCTCGTTCAGGTGCTCGATGCCATAACGGGCCGCACGCTCCCGAAAGACAGCCAGCAGACGGGACACGGCCACCGGGTCGCCGTCCGTATGGGTACGCGCTATCTCCAGCTCACTGTACTGGAGCGGCAGGCGGGAAACCTGCACGTGTGCCAGCCGGAGGCTGTCGTCATTCACCGCCTCCTCCGCGCGGTCGAACAGTTCCCGGTACACCTGCATCAGCTGACGGTTCAGCATCCCATCCTTGTGCGAGATAGGCGAGTCGTAAATCCACAGCGGTACTCCCGAAGCCAGCAGTGCCCCCTGCATCACTTGCTGGTAACGGTACAACCAAGGCGCTGCCTTGCCATAATACCCTTCCATGAACGAACGCATGAGCGAGTCCTCGTCCAGTTCGGGATTCCACATCAGCTTGGCCAGCATGTAGGCACGCATTTCGGCGAAGTCCGTGCCCCGCTGCCCGTTCACCTGTTCGAAGACCATGGTGGCATGGTTCTTCTTGAACAGCTGCAGGTTCTTCTTCAGGATATAAAAGTTGGGGAACGGCGCCACCATGTTGTCGAAATTGATGCCATAGTCCCACACGAAGATATTGTCGGAGATGGCCGCCCATCCCTCCAAGGCCTTCAGGAAGTCCCGCCCGGAAGCATTATCAGTCAGCGGAACCTCCCGCTTGCAGTCGATGTCGCACAGCATGATGTTCACGTTGGGCAAGGGCCTGACATGCTTGGGCGGGTGCATGCTGAAGAGGTAGGCCAGGGTAGAGAACTGCTTGTCGGGAAAGCGCTCGGCCAATCGGTTGAGAAAACGGATGATGTTACCCGAAGGCGAGCCTTCGTACTCGTCCACCTTCCGGCACTCCTCGCACTGGCAATAGGTGTTGTTCCCATCGTTCTGGCTGATGCTGATCATGCGCTGTCCCGGATGCGCCTTGAAAATGGAATCCACCTTCTGGGTGACCAGTTCCAACACCTCGGGGCAGGTGAGGCACCACTGGCTGTGGTCACCGGGACGGCGCTCCCCGTTCAGGAAGGAATAGTATTCCGGATGTGCGCTCCCGTACTGGGAAGCGGGCAGCAGACGGTTGAACGTATGTACCCACAGGTTGTCCGCGAACAGCTCCTCCTGTCGCTCCAACCGGAACCACTGCACATACAGAGGGTCGTCATTGCCGTAGCTGAAGGTCTGCCGGAAACGGAAGGCCGGTGTCTCCGCCCGCCGCAGGGCAGGCAGCCGCAACGTGGACCGTTCGGTCAAGGTATAGGTCTGGTAAGCATAATAGCGTACGCCCAAGTATTCCTCCAACAACGTGACCACTCCATAGACCGCTCCCTTGTCGCCACCACTCCGGACCGTGAGACATCCCTCGCGGCACTCCAGCAGGAAACCGTCCTCTCCGGCCTCGGCGGTTGTCCCACCAATCACCACACTCCCTTTCCGCGCAGGTGCCTCACCCACCTGTAGCGGAAGCGTCGTGCCCGTTATCTTCGCTACGAAATGGTTCAGCAACTCTGCCGCCTGCCGGTTGACCGGCTGGTCATCCACCAACCGGATCTCCGCCTTGGGCTTACCGTTCTCCACCAGCACCAGCTGGGCACCGGCGGGACCCGGGCACGCTGCCAGCAGCAGCCACAGCCACAAAAAATGACAAACGCTCTTCATCGTTCCCTCCCGGCTTATTCAACAAACTTAACCTTGGAAGTGTCGCGGGGCTTGGCGGAAGGAGCCTCGTCGGGATAACCGAAAGCGATGCAATAGAGCAACTCATAGCCTTCGCTGAAGGCCAACCGCCGCAAGTAGTCGGCCGCCTCCGGACTGCGCATGAAATGCGCCGGTCCTCCAAGGCAGCAACTGCCGATGCCCATTGACCAGGCCGCCAGCATCATGTTCTCACTCAGCAAGCCACAATCGAACGCAGCGGTAGCCGACGTGGTATCGCGCCCGACAAACACCACCGTCGGCGCGTTGCGGAACATGTTCTTGAAGCCAGGGTCGGCCACCTGCTGGGGATTCGCCTGCTTGAAGAGCTCGGTCACACCGTTGATGAACTCCGGACTGTCCACGATACGGACCTCCCACGGCTGCTTGTTCATGGCGTTCGGAGCATAGAGGCCACATTCCACAATCCGCTCCATCTTCGCACGTTCCACGGCCTGCGGCAGGTACTTGCGCACACTGCGGCGGGTCAGGATGGTTTCTACTACGGCGTTCGGGGCCGTGCACTGCTTCAGGCTGTCTGCCACAGCCTCTGTCTTTCCAGCATTGCCGCCACACGCCCACAAAGGCAGGCACAAGGCGGCCATCAGTTTCAAGGGAAAAGTCATACGAGTCTATTTTTATCAGTTTAAACCAATGTATTCTCTCTCATCAGCGGACCCAGACGTGCTCAATGGCCACCACGTACATACGATGGAAACCGCCATGCTCACCGTACCAACGGCCGACGAGGGACGTATCCACGAACCGCTCCTCCCGCAGGTCGTCCGCATAGAGCTTGCGGCATTCCAGCACCAGGCGGGCCTCCTCGAAGCTGACGTTGCCATCGGACGTGAAGAACGGATGCAGGCCAGCGGCCTTCACCTTGTCGGTCGTACGGCCCGAGGTGGAGCCGCATACCTTGTGCACGTCCTTATGGTCCGCGCCGAGGAACGAGAGGGTGAGCGTCTCGCCTGCCTCTATGAACTCATAGGTATAACGTTCCGGACGGATAAACACGAACGCTACCGGTTTCCCCCACAGCACTCCCGTACCGCCCCAACTGGCCGTCATGGTATTGAACTTCTCCGGAGTACCTGCAGTGACCAGCATCCACTCTTTTCCAATCGCATCAAACAGATTGTCCGTCAGTTCGGACACATTCAACTCTTTCATCATAGTTCCTTTCTTTATTGATATTTGAGGCACAAAGTTACTGCAAAAAAGTGAAAGACGGAAGAATGAAGTAATAGATTTGAAATACCCAATGGAGGGAGGTCTCGATGCCCCAATGCGAACGAATTGCATTTGGATAGGGTGGGCTTTTCATTTCGGAAGGATAAGGAAGGTGGCGGTGGTGAGCGTGTGGTGCTGGTCGGGTGAGGGAAGCGGTTGTCATAGGCCGGGGAGCTGTATCTTCTTCCCCTTTCGACCGGCTTCTGTGACCGACCGCACGAGGTCGTCCAATCGACCGGCCAAGGTCGGTCACTTGACCGACCTCGTCCGTTCAATTGACCGGACTACGTCCGGTCGATTTCTCATGGCGCTTTCTGGTCCAGTCTCAGCCGCTGTTCTGGTGTGATGACCATGGCTGTGTGCAGGTTCTTACTCCGTAGTCACCATCTTCTCATCATCTCCTAAAAGAGGAGATGCGTTTGCCCTGACTTATTTGGCCTAAAACTTGTTGGAAGCCGGAATTCTTGCTAACTTTGCATGTCACAAGACCACAATATGCGAAAACATAAAAACTCAAATAACGAATTGCAACTGGAATTTCACTTCCTGAACGATGACCCTGTCTCAGCTGTGCGCAGAGAGGTTGTCCATGCCCCTGTGCCCTGTCGTGTCAAAGAGTTGCCAATAATGCCTAAGGAAGAAGAACTTGAGCTCTTTGAGCAAGTTGACGCTTTGCTCCAGCAGATGAGGAAACGCAGCATTACGGGCCGTACTAAGCTGTACGCATTCATACTCTGTTCGTTTTATGTCAAGGGTAAAAGCGTTGCCGAAATCGCGCAACTGTTGGCAGCAGGGGTGGCAGGTGTGCCTTGCGTAACGCGTGAGCGGGTGAGGATGATTGTGTCCGACATCCGTGATGAACTGCTCTCCATGTCTTCTCCCAAGAAATTTACCCAGGGTATTGTTCCGAGCGAGGAGTTGGTGGAAGAGATGGTGGCCTATCCTGTCCATCACACAGGTCATGTGGTGAAAGCAAGCAAATGGGTAACCTCTCCTCGTCTGCGACCCATCGCTTATCTGCTTCACCAGAAGGTCGTCACCGGTGATTCGGTCATCCCATGGATAAAGACAGAGAAGATATTGATTGACGAGAATATCGGGAAGAGAGAGTTTAACGCGCATTATGCCGGTTTGTTCTACCTTCTTCAGAAAGAAGTGCGCCCGATGACGTATGAAGAGATTCTGCGGCGCATTCCGGATCAAAAACAGATGAAAGGGGCAGACGTTCGTGGAGACTTACTCTCTGTCCTGCTGCAACATGATGAAGTGTTCGAAGAGGTAGCGGATGGCATCTTCCAGCTTCGGGCTGAGCATCTGAATATGATACAACGCATTGCACGCATCATTTTTGAAGAAAAGGATGCCACCCGATCCGACTTGCAGAGCATGTATACAGAACGTCATGGCGAACCTTTCTCAAATATGGCTTCCGTGGGAAGGATTTATCCATGGTGCGTACCTGTAGGCAAGAGTAAATGGGTATATCGTGAGGACGGTGATCGGCTGCGGATGCCGGCTGATGTCATTCGGGAGTTTTGCAAGGAGCATGTGCGTTTTACCTTGCAAGAGGTACAGGAACACATGGAGTCGCAAGGCGTAAACATTAAAGAGACATCTGTGAGGTGTTACATCCTGCGTGATTGCCGTTCACTGAACGCCGATGGCAACACATTCTGTCTTACTTCCGAAATCACGGAGTCGGAAAAGCATCTGTGGCGTTCAAAATATGCCACGACCACCCGCCCTCGCAAGAAGGAATGGGAAAAGAAGATGGAGCAGGAGATCCGCCACGTCCTTGCATCGGCGCCAAGGCATAGGATGCTTCGAAAAAAAGTCCTGAACCAATGTAAGTATATCTTCGAACAGGCAGGCATTTCCTACAATAACTTCTACAAGATAGTGGGCACCTTTACTTGGTTGAAAGCAACCCAAATAGACGGGGAAACTTATCTGGAATTGAAGAAAGAAAAAGCGAAGAGGACACGCATTCATTAAAAAAAGCGAAGGAAGCCCGTCTTCCTACGGCAATTTGCAGTATCTTTGCCGACCGAATCAACCCCTAAAAGAAAGGAACAAACAGTGGCAAAAGATGAAGATGTGGTATTGACCCCGATGATGAAGCAGTTTTTCGAGCTGAAGGCAAAGCACCCGGACGCTATCCTGCTGTTTCGCTGCGGCGACTTCTACGAAACGTACTCAGAGGATGCGGTGGTGGCTTCCGATATTCTGGGCATCACCCTGACCAAACGGGCCAACGGCCAGGCCAAGAAGGTGGAGATGGCCGGTTTCCCCCATCACGCGCTCGACACCTACCTGCCCAAACTGATACGGGCCGGACGGCGCGTGGCCATCTGCGACCAGTTGGAGGACCCGAAAACCACCAAGAAACTGGTGAAGCGGGGGATTACCGAACTGGTGACACCGGGCGTGGCCATCAGCGACAACGTCTTGTCGTACAAGGAGAACAACTTCCTCGCCGCCATCCACTTCGGAAAGAACAGCTGTGGTGTGGCGTTCCTCGACATCTCTACGGGCGAATTCCTGACGGCAGAAGGAAACACAGACTATGTGGACAAGCTGCTCAACAACTTCGCTCCCAAGGAAGTGCTGTTCGATCGGGGCAAGAAGCCGATGTTTGAGGGGAACTTCGGCAACAAGTTCTTCACCTTTGAGCTGGAGGACTGGGTCTTCACCGAACAGTCCGCCCGGGAACGGCTGCTGAAACATTTCGAGACCAAGAACCTGAAGGGCTTCGGGGTGGAGCACCTGACGAACGGCATCATCGCCTCAGGAGCCATCCTGCAATACTTAGACATGACGCAGCATTACCAGATAGGGCACATCACCTCGCTGGCCCGCATTGAGGCAGACCGGTACGTGCGGATGGACAAGTTCACGGTGCGCAGCCTGGAACTGACCGAAAGCATGAACGAAGGAGGCAGCAGCCTGCTGAACGTCATTGACCGGACGGTCAGCCCGATGGGAGCGCGACTGCTGAAACGGTGGATGGTGTTCCCGCTGAAGGACATCAAGCCCATCAACGAGCGGTTGGACATCGTGGAGTTCTTTTTCCGCGAGCCTGACTTCAAGGACTTCATCGAGGAAAAGATGCACCTGATCGGTGACCTTGAGCGCATTGTGTCGAAAGCGGCGGTGGGACGCATCTCCCCCCGGGAGGTCGTACAGCTGAAGGTGGCCCTGCAGGCCGTGGAGCCCATCAAGAACGCCTGTCTGAACGCAGACAACGACAGCCTGCGCCGCATCGGCGAGCAGTTGAGCTTGTGCGCGTCCATCCGGGACAAGATTGCCCAGGAGATTGTGAACGACCCGCCCCTGCTCGCCAGCAAGGGAGGAGTCATCGCGGACGGGGTCAACGAGGAGCTGGACGAACTACGCCGTATCTCGTACTCCGGCAAAGACTACCTGTTGCAAATCCAGCAACGGGAGATTGAGCAGACCGGCATCCCCAGCCTGAAAATCGCCTACAACAACGTGTTCGGCTATTATATAGAGGTGAGAAACACCCACAAGGACAAGGTGCCCGCTGACTGGATCCGTAAGCAGACCTTGGTGAACGCCGAGCGTTACATCACGCAGGAGCTGAAGGAATACGAGGAAAAGATATTGGGCGCGGAGGAGAAAATGCTGGTGCTGGAGACCCGGCTCTACAACGAACTGGTGCTCGCGCTGGCCGAATTCATCCCTAACATCCAGATTAACGCCAACCTGCTGGCCAGACTGGACTGCCTGCTGGCCTTCGCCACCGTGGCCAAAGCCCACAAATACATCCGTCCGGTGGTGGCTGATGATGACGTGCTCGACATCCGGCAAGGACGCCATCCGGTCATCGAGACCCAACTGCCGCTGGGCGAGCAGTACATCGCCAACGATGTGTACCTCGACACGGAAACACAGCAGATCATCATCATCACCGGCCCCAACATGGCCGGTAAGTCGGCCTTGCTCCGACAGACCGCCCTCATCACCCTGCTGGCGCAGATCGGCTGCTTCGTGCCGGCGGAGAGCGCGCACATCGGCCTGGTGGACAAAATCTTCACCCGTGTGGGAGCCAGCGACAACATCTCGGTGGGCGAATCGACTTTCATGGTGGAGATGAGCGAGGCGGCCAACATCCTGAACAACCTTTCCCGCCGCAGCCTCGTGCTCTTCGACGAGCTGGGACGCGGCACTTCCACCTACGACGGCATCTCCATCGCCTGGGCCATCGTGGAGCACATCCACGAGCACAAGCGGGCACGCGCGCGGACCTTGTTCGCCACCCACTACCATGAGCTGAACGACATGGAGGAGCAATACAAGCGCATCAAGAACTACAACGTGTCCGTGAAGGAAGTGGACCACAAGGTCATCTTCCTCCGCAAGCTGGAACGAGGCGGCAGCGAGCATTCCTTCGGCATCCATGTGGCCAAACTGGCGGGCATGCCCAAGAGCATCGTGAAACGGGCCGACCAGCTGCTCCACTACCTGGAGCAGGAGAACCGGCAGGCAGGCATCGGCGCCACCCCCCAAGCAATCGGGAAGAGCAACCCGCAAGAAGGAGTACAGCTCAGCTTCTTCCAGCTGGACGACCCGGTACTGTGCCAGATACGTGACGAGATTCTGCACCTGGACATCGACCACCTGACCCCGGTGGAAGCCCTGAACAAACTGAATGAAATCAAGAAAATCGTGCGGGGCAAGTAAAAAAAAGGGGGCAAAACGATACAACCAATCGAAAAACTTGTTACTTTTGCACCGAAAATCAGGAAAGATGCCGGAGTGGTCGATCGGGCCGCACTCGAAATGCGGTGAACGGGCAACTGTTCCCAGGGTTCGAATCCCTGTCTTTCCGCTTCCACCCTGACGGATTCCATGAACAAACGGTTCTTGGAATCCGTTTTTTATTCCTCCTATGCGCACTTCGGGTTCCTCTTCGAATAAAAAACGGCAAATCATTTTCAGTTTCAGTCTTTTTTGCCTACTTTTGCGGCTACAACTAAATTCAATGAGTTATGGAAAATAAACTTTTTATTTACAATACATTGTCCCGCACGAAGGAACTGTTTGTCCCGCTACATGCTCCTCACGTGGGCATGTATGTCTGTGGGCCGACGGTCTATGGAGACGCCCACCTGGGACACGCCCGTCCCGCCATCACGTTCGATATCCTGTTCCGCTACCTGACCCATTGTGGCTACAAGGTGCGCTACGTGCGTAACATCACCGACGTGGGCCATCTGGAACACGACGCTGACGACGGCGAGGACAAAATCGCCAAGAAGGCACGCCTGGAGCAGCTGGAGCCGATGGAAGTGGTGCAGCACTACACCCTCCGGTACCACAAGGCCATGGAAGCCCTCAACGTGCTGCCGCCCAGCATCGAGCCGCACGCATCGGGACACATCATCGAACAGATTCAGCTGGTGAAGGAAATCCTCGACAACGGATACGCCTACGAGAGCCAGGGCTCTGTCTATTTCGATGTGGCCAAGTACAACCGGAAATACCGTTACGGCCGGTTGTCGGGACGTAACCTCGACGATGTGCTGAACACCACCCGCGAACTGGACGGACAGGAGGAGAAGCACAATCCGGCCGACTTCGCCTTGTGGAAATGCGCACAGCCCGAACACATCATGCGCTGGCCCTCCCCCTGGAGCGACGGCTTCCCGGGCTGGCACTGCGAATGCACGGCCATGGGACGGAAATACCTGGGAGAGACGTTCGACATCCACGGGGGCGGCATGGACCTCGTCTTCCCGCACCATGAATGTGAAATCGCACAGGCGGTGGCCTCGATGGGACATGACATCGTCCGCTACTGGATGCACAACAACATGATTACCATCAACGGACAGAAGATGGGCAAGTCGCTGGGGAATTTCATCACCCTGGAAGAGTTCTTCCAAGGCTCGAACCCGTTGCTCAGCCAGGCCTATTCGCCCATGACCATCCGCTTCTTCATCCTCCAGGCACACTACCGCAGCACGGTGGACTTCAGCAACGAGGCCCTGCAGGCTGCCGAGAAAGGACTGGAGCGACTGACGGAAGGCATGAAGAACCTGGAACGCATCACACCTGCCAAGGCTACTACAGGCATTGACCCCAAGGGACTGCGTGAGAAGTGCTATGAGGCCATGAACGACGACCTGAACACACCGATTGTCATCTCCCACTTGTTTGACGCCACGCGGATGATCAATACGGTGCTCGACAAGAAGGCGACCCTCAGCGCCGCTGACCTGGAAGAGCTGAAGAGCGTGTTCCACACGTTTGTCACCGACATCCTGGGACTGAAGGCAGAGGCAGAGAACAACGCCGCCCGCGAGGAAGCGTTCGGCAAGGTGGTGGACATGCTGCTGGAACAGCGGAGCAAGGCCAAGGCCAACAAAGACTGGGCCACCAGTGATCTCATCCGTGACAACCTGTCTGCCCTGGGCTTCGAGGTGAAGGACACGAAAGACGGCTTCACCTGGCGGCTGAACAAATAACCGGCTGGCCCCGACGTAAAAAAGGAGCGGATGAACCATTCAGGTTCATCCGCTCCTTTTTTAGGTTTGATAAGATTTTCAGCTTATTTCTTGGCCTTCTTGGCAGCCTTGGCTTCCTTCTTGGCAATCTTTGCCCATTCCTTGGCACCCTGTTCCTTCAACTGGGTTGTAGCGGCCTTAGCGGCAGCTTCAGCGGCAGCCTCATCGGCAGGAGCGGCGAAAGCGTGCTTGTAGCCCTTCACCTCGTTCCAGTGGCCACGGGTAAAGTCGGGGAAAGAGACAGCCGCACAGCCGTTGTCCATCGACAGCGAGCCGAGCTCGGCCAGACAGCACCATTCAGCCATATCATAGACATCCATATCCAGCGGCAGACCGTTCTGCAAGCAGTAAATCATACGGCTGTCCATGATGAAGTCCATACCACCATGGCCACCCACTTCCTTCGCGATCTCACCGTACTTCTTCAGGATGGGGTGCTGGAACTTCTCCACCAGCTTGTCCATCTCTTCCTTCGGCAGGAAGGAGTGCGTGTTCAGGTTATCTACCTTGGGCTGTACGCCCGATGCAGCCATCTGCTTGGAATCAATGGCATAACCCTCGATGGGGTACTTGTTGGCAAAACCCTTCGTACCGGTCAGCTGATACAGGCGGTTATAGGGCTGCGGGTTCATCACGTTGTGCTGGATTTCAATCACCTTGCCGTTAGCCGTACGGATCAGTGTCGTAGTGTGGTCGCCATTGCGGAAGTTCTCGCACTTCTTGCCAGTGGCCTTTTCTACGAATTCCGGACCATGAACCGCCTTGGTATCCATCGCCACCAACGTGGTCATGCGGTCACCACGATGAATGTCGAGGGCCTGTGCCACAGGGCCAAGGCCGTGAGTGGCATACACGTCGCCACGGTTCTCCATGTTGTAACGCATGCGCCAGCCCAACTTATCTTCCTTGCCGTTCTTCCAATAGTAAGTCCAGAAGTCATCCAAGTTATGGATATAAGCGCCCTGCGCGCGGAGCACCTCACCGAACACACCCTGCTGGGCCATGTTCAAGGTATTCATCTCGAACCAGTCATAGCAGCAGTTCTCCAGAATCAGGCAGTGCTTGCGGGTGGTTTCAGACAGGTTGATGAGTTCCCAGCACTGTTCCAGGTTCATGGCCGACGGTACTTCAATGGCCACGTTCTTGCCGTGCTCCATCGCATACTTGGCTACGGGGAAGTGGTGGTCCCAGTCAGTAGCGACATACACCAGGTCAATGTCCTCACGTTCGCAGAGTTCCTTGTAGCCGAACTCACCGGAGTAGATGGCGGCAGGCGGCAGGCTGGCCTTACGCAGGATGTTCTGGCACTTTTCGGCACGCTCCTGCTCATAGTCGCAGAGGGCCACGATGTGGGTACCCGGAATATACGTGAAACGGGATACAGCACCCGGACCGCGCATTCCCAAGCCGACAAAGCCGACACGGACCACTTCCATCTTGGGGACCGTCAGTCCGATGGCAGTCTGCTGTCCGGCAGGACGTTCAGGGGTTTCAACAACGATCGTACCTTTTTCCCAATGCCACTTGGTAGAGGGCGACAATGCCTGGGCGGTACTTTGCATCGGAGCCAACGCGAGCAGTGCTGCCGCACAGGCTCCCAACATCACATTCAAGGTTTTCTTCATGTAGGTAAGTTTTTAATGGTTAGTGGGACAAAGATAGCTATTTTTTTAAAAGTACAATCAATAAACACGAAGAAATGAAGGCACAAAGGGAAAAAATGCTTTCCTTTGTGCCTTCGTAAACCCACAGGGTGGTCCGACCAAGCACCTGCTTAGTCGGCCACCCCTTTCTCCAACGTGGCGCGCACGGCCCCTTTACCCGCAATCATGCTGCGGAAATACTGGCAGACGAGATCGGCCATTCCCACCTCATACAAGTCCACTCCAAAAACCTTCGCATTGTGCAGGATGGGACGCAAGGCGGGTTCCACCTCCTTCTCCTCGCCCAGACGGAAATCGGCTACATACGGACATACACTGTCCAGCAACGGATCGGGACTGAGTGTGAACGCCTCGCCATTGTCATCGACCGCCATCAGGTAGCGCAACCAGGCGGCGAACACCAACGGAATACGGCGGAGGGAAGCCACGTCGAGCACCGGTGACGCCTGATAGGCCTTGATGGCCTCGCCGAACCGGATGGCCAGTTTCTGGGAGGTATCCGTCGCGATACGCTGCGGCGTGTCGGGCATGAAAGGATTGGGCACCCGTACCTGCAGTACCGTGTCGATGAATTCCTTCGGGTCCAGAATACCCGGGTTGACCACCACCGGCAATCCTTCCTGATAACCGATGATTTCCACCAGTCTCACCAGTGCGGGATCCTTCATCTCGTCCGCAATCAGCTGATAGCCCAGCACGCAGCCAAAGACCGCGAGGGCAGTATGCAACGGATTCAGGCACGTGCAGACCTTCATACGTTCCACCTTGTTCACCGTCTCCCGGTCGGTGAACATGACACCGGCCTTTTCCAGAGCGGGACGTCCGTTGGGGAACCGGTCCTCAATGACCAGGTATTCGCACTCTTCGGCGTTCACGAAAGGAGCCACATAGGTATGCTTGCCGGTGACGATGGGGTCCAGGTCTTCCACCCCGTCGGCTTTCAGCATGGCCAAGACCGAATTGTCGGGGCGCGGGGTTATCTTGTCAATCATGGACCAGGGGAAGCTCACCTTGGCAGGGTCGTTGATATACGCCAGGAAGCCCGGTTCGGCCGTTCCGTTCTCCGTCCATGCCTGGGCATAAGCCACAATGGCATTGTACAGTTTCTCGCCGTTGTGCGAGCAGTTGTCGGTGCTGACCATGGCGATAGGATATTGTCCGGCTAAGTAGCGGGCATAGAGCAGCGCGGCTACCTTTCCGATGTAACTGCTGGGCCGCTGCGGACCGGCTTTCAGGTCGGGAGCCACCCACGGCAGGATTTCCCCCTGCGGATTCGTCAGGCAATACCCCTTCTCGGTGATGGTGAAGGTCGCCATCTGCAGCGAGTCTTGGGTAAAGATTTCCTTCAGTCGGCCGAACTCCGCATCGTTCTCTGAATCGAGCACGCAGGATTCCACCACACTGCCCACAAGGGTCTTCTCCACCGTACCGTTCACCTTCAGGGTAGCAAGGATGGTCAGGTCGTCACAAGGGCGGTTCACGCGCTCCACAATCTCGTAATCGAAACCTTCGGCCACCACGATGCCCCGGTCCATCGTACCATCGTTGAGCAGCCGTTGGGCGATGTTGGCATGGAAGGCACGGAAGATGTTGCCGGCTCCGAAGTGAACCCAACAAGGGCGGTCATACGTAGCGGCGGTCACCGCCGCACGGTCGAAGGCAGGAAGTTCATATCCGGCCGCTTTCCAGGCAGCCGCCTCCTCCAATAGGCTTTTGTTCGTCAGTTTCATAGGGCTGTCCTCCATGCTGGTTACTTACGGGTGGCATTCTTGTCAATGGCTTCCCACAGACCGTTGATATAGGCGGCACCCAAAGCCCGGTCGTACAGTCCATAGCCCGGCATGGCCACTTCGCCCCAGATCATTCGGCCATGGTCAGGACGGATGGGACCATCGAAGCCAATTTCATACAGGGCCTTGACAATTTCGTACATGTCGAATGAACCGTCGGATGACAAGTGAGCGGCTTCTTCGAAGTTCTGCTGGCTATGGAACTTCAGGTTGCGCACATGGGCAAAATGAATACGTCCCTTCAACGAACGGATCATGTCAGGCAGGTCGTTCTGCAGGTTCGTTCCGTACGAGCCGGAGCAGAAAGTGACACCATTGTGCGGGTTGTCCACCATTTTCATCATACGATGGATGTTCTCCTTATTGATAATGATGCGCGGCAAACCGAAAACAGGCCAGGCCGGGTCGTCTGGATGAATGGCCATATTGATGTCATACTGGTCGCACACCGGCATGATGCGTTCCAGGAAATACTTCAGGTTAGCGAAAAGCTTCTCGTCGTCCACATCCTTGTACATGGCGAAAAGTTCCTTCACCTTCTCCATCCGTTCAGGCTCCCAGCCCGGCATGATGGTTCCGTTCATGTCGCCCTGAATGGAGGCGAACATCTTCTCCGGGTTGAGCGCGTCCACCGCCTCCTGCGTGTAGGCCAATACGGTAGAGCCGTCCGGACGCTTGCGGGCCAGTTCGGTCCGTGTCCAGTCGAACACCGGCATGAAATTGTAGCAGACCATGCGGATGTCCTCCTTGCCGAGGTTCTCCAGGGTCTCAATGTAATTGTCAATGTATTGGTCACGGTCGGGTGTACCGATCTTGATGGCATCGTGTACGTTCACGCTTTCGATGCCAGCAACGCGCAGACCGGCGGCTTCCACCTCGTCCTTCATGGCGCGGATGCGCTCCCGGCTCCATACCTCGCCGGGCATCGTGTCGTACAACGTAGTGATGACTCCCTTGACACCGGGAATCTGACGAATTTGTTCCAAGGTAACGGTATCGAACTTCGAACCGTACCATCGTAAGGTCATTTCCATAATGTAATCTCCTTTATTTATTGTGTTAGTAATTAGTTCTTCTGCATCGTTGTTCGTGCACGTGCACAAGTAACGGCCATTTGTGGCCAAAAATACAAATAATTTTGGACTCCACCATAGAAAAAGAAAGAAATCTGCCTGAATCTGCCACGTTTTCAGCCAACCACGTGTCAGAACAGCTCCCTGTGCCTGAAACCATCCTCCGACCGGTGCCCCCCGGCCAAAGAAAGGCAGGCTGCCTGAGACCGATCGAATCGGTCTCAGGCAGCCTGTCACAGGGAGAGCCCCTGTCCAGCCGATATCTGTGTCCCTTTAAAGGGCCTGTAGCAAGCGTTTGAGCACCACCGTCGCCGAGATTTCACGATTGGCCGCCTCGGGGATGACCAAGGACGTGGGCGCTTCAATCACTTCGTCGGAAACAATCATGTTGCGGCGCACTGGCAGACAATGCATAAAGAAGGCATTGTTCGTCCAACTCATGTGCTCCGTGTCCACTGTCCAGCTCCTGTCCTTGCACAGCACCTTGCCGTAATCTTCAGGACGAGTCACGCCCGGACAGGCCCAGTTCTTGGCATAGATGAAGTCCGCTCCTTCGAACGCCTTCTTTTGGTCGTACTCCACCTGGGCACCCCGCACGAACTGAGGATCCAGTTCGTAGCCCTCAGGATGTGTGATGACGAAATCCACATCGGCCTCGTTCATGAAGTCAGCGAATGAGTTGGGCACGGCCTGAGGCAACGCGCGCGGATGAGGAGCCCAGGTCAGCACCACCTTGGGACGCTCTGTCCGTTTGTACTCCTCGATGGTGATGAGGTCGGCAAATGCCTGCAGCGGGTGTCCGGTAGCTGCTTCCATCGAGAACACCGGCTTGCCCGAGTAACGGATGAACTGATTCAAGATTTTCTCCGTATAATCATCCTCGCGGCTCTCAAAGCGGGCGAACGAGCGTACGCCGATGACATCGCAGTAACTGGCCATCACCGGAATGGCCTCCAGCAGGTGCTCGCTCTTGTCGCCATCCATAATGACCCCCCGTTCGGTCTCCAGTTTCCAGGCACCTTGGTTCACATCGAGCACAATCACGTCCATGCCCAGGTTACGGGCCGCTTTCTGCGTACTGAGGCGCGTACGGAGACTGTTGTTGAAGAAAATCAGCAGGCACGTCTTGTGCTTGCCTAACGCTTCGTATTTATACCGGTCTTGCTTGATTTCTGCGGCTTCGGCAAGGGCGGTCTTCAGGTCGCCCAGGTCGAACACATTGGTGTAAGTTTTCATACCTTATTATATATTAGATGTTGAATGAATACATAGACGTTCAGCGCGGGCGCACTTGCCCGTTCCCTTCGATGAGCCACTTATAAGTTGTCATCTCGCGCAGTCCCATCGGTCCGCGGGCATGCAGTTTCTGCGTGCTGATTCCGATTTCCGCCCCCAGTCCGAACTGTGCCCCGTCGGTAAACGAGGTCGGAGCGTTGACATACACACAGGCAGCATCCACTAACCGGCAGAAATGACGCGCCGTGTCAGCGTTTTCCGCCACGATGCACTCGCTGTGCCGGGAACCGTTCCTACGGATGTGTGCCACCGCCTCTTCCACATCGGCCACCGTACGGACGGCCATCTTATAGTCCAGGAACTCCGTTCCGAAACTCTCCGCTACGGCAGGTTGCAACAATTCAGGAGGATAACAGCCCTGCAGGGCCGCATACGCCTCCTCATCCGCATAAAGAAAGACACGGCTCTCCTGCAGTGGTCCGCATAAGGCGGCCAAATCGGCCAACCGGCCACGGTGGATCAGCAGGCAGTCGAGCGCATTGCAGACACTTACCCGACGGGTCTTGGCATTACAAACAATGGCCGCCCCTTTGGACAAGTCGCCCGAGATGTCAAAATAAGTGTGGCAGACCCCTGCTCCGGTCTCGATGACAGGCACCATTGCATGCTGGCGCACATAACGGATGAGCTGTTTCCCGCCCCGGGGAATCAACACATCCACGTCGTCCACCGCCGCCAGCAGCTCTGCCGTCGCCTCACGGGTGGGAGGCAGCAGCTCCACCACATGCGGGTCAATGCCAAACCGTTCCAGCACCCCATGCAGCAACCGCACAATGGCACGGTTCGAACAGTCAGCATCACTTCCCCCCTTCAGGATGCAGGCGCTTCCACTCTTGAAACAGAGCGCGAACACATCAAAGCTCACGTTTGGACGCGCTTCATACACCACCCCAATGACCCCGAAAGGCACACTCACCTTCCGCAGATGAAGTCCGTTGGGACGGACCGTTTCCTCCAGCACAATGTCCAACGGAGAAGGCAGCTCCGCTACCTGCCGTGTGTCGGCAGCAATTCCCTGCAAACGCTCGGCGGTCAGCTTCAGCCGGTCGTATTTCGGGTCATCCGGGCACATCCGCGCCAGGTCCTCCGCATTGGCGGCCAGCAGCTCATCTGCCTGCAAGGGAATCGCATCCGCAACCGCCCGCAACACCTCGTCGATGGTATCCTTCGCCAGTAGCGGCAAACGGCAGGAAGCCGCACGGACAGCCTTAAAAGTCTCGTTCATGTTCATATTTCATCAGTTTTTATTACAGTTGGTGCAAAAATAGGATTATTTTCATTATTCCACATTATTTTTGAGCAGATATTGAAAAAACTTTTGTAACTTTACACAAGCAAGTAACCTAAAAACGAACAGACGATGAAAACTGGAGCGTACACCGCATTGGTAGAGGTTTTCCGCGGAAGCCGTTGGGAAGCCGAGATTGTGAAAGGCTTGTTGAACACAGCCGGCGTAGAGTCGATACTGAAGGACGAGAGCCTGTCCCTGGTGACCTCTCCTTACCTGAACACCGGCGACCAGGTAGCAGTGCTGGTCAATCCGGAAGAAGAAGTATATGCAAGAAAAGTGGTAGCGGAGAAGTCGGCATGAAAAAAAGAATGATGGCAGCAGTGACTGCCTTGCTGTTGGAGGGCTTTCCCGCAAAGGCCCAACAGCTGGTTCCTACGGAATGGGAAGCCTACGGAGTGTCGTTCAAGGCCCCCGCAGGCTTTTCCGTAGAAGATGATTCGGAAGAAGGATATGTCATCTTCGACCCTACCTATTACATCACCGTACAATTGTTGGAGGGAGACGGACTGCGTCCTTCCGAACTGGCGGCAGAGCTGAAAAGCATCGCCACCGACGATGAGGTGACCCACCAGTCGGCTGTCACTACGTTCGACCTGCCCCAGTTCCACGGCGTGCAGCTGAAAGGCGACTGTGAAAGCGACCGTTGCCTGTACAGTTACCTGATGGCGAAAGACGGCAGTTGCGGATTCTACGTCTCTATCCTGTACAAGGACGAGAAGGACCCTCTGCCCGACCTGCTCCTGCGCAGCTTCCAGTTC
This sequence comes from Bacteroidales bacterium, assembly GCA_029218405.1. Classification (GTDB taxonomy): domain Bacteria; phylum Bacteroidota; class Bacteroidia; order Bacteroidales; family Bacteroidaceae; genus Phocaeicola. The sequence goes on along the minus strand of JAQXRG010000087.1, from coordinate 5,194 downwards.
AAGGATGAGTAGCCCTGCTCACCCCGCAAGGATGACCATCCGTGGAACTATAGCCAGTGGTGCCAGCGGTCGCACGATTGCTTCACTGCACGGGCGGTGGGGGTGGCAGGGTAGCGGATGACGATGGTTTTAAGATGGGAAAGCAGATACTCAGCTTCGGCACGAGCGGTGTCGGTCGTGAGCATTGCCAATGCCGCTTTCACCTCTCTGTCAAAGACTGCTTGCGTCGCTTCAGCGTCCACAGTAGTATCATAGTCGTACAGTTTCGGGAAAGAGCTGAATAATATGTCCACCTCCCCATACAGTGGCATGAACAGTGATGGAACGCAGCCTCGCCAATATTGTGTGAGTGCCCAGCAAGCTTCAAATGAATTGCGTCGCCCTATTGCATACTTCAGTCTTGCGATGCCGCGTTCATCAGGTGTCGTCCCGTAGCACATCAGCCTTTGATAGTGTTGCATACGACAGGCAAAGTGGTATTTCGCTCTAGGTGATGGTGCGATGGAGTCAAAGTCGTGCCAGCAACCGGGAGAGACACAGAAAGGATTGGCTTGCAGGTGGCCGGCCTTATAGATATTGAGAGTGGAAAGGTATTCTTGCGGCACACGGGCGAGATAGTCAGCCGCTCGACTGTAACGTTCCTCACGCAATGCAAGGGTCCCTATAATCTCATCGAGATAGGGAGCATCAGTACGGGCATGTCGTTTCAGATGCCTGTAGAGTGGCGAGTCGGCAGCGATAGCGTGCTTCACGGCCATGAGTTGCGACGAGGTAAGCGAGTTCATTAGCCTGAATGAAACGTTGCAGTAGTCGATAGTATTCTCACAGATACGGCTGTTTCGCATTTCTTCGAGAGTGACACTGGGACCTAAGAGGCTCCAAGTGTAGTCAAATGGGTTAAAGGCATGAAGCTGTTTCCCAGCAAAAAGATTGTCGGCATAACCACACAAGAGAATGGCAGTAGCATAATCCATTTTCTGCCAAAGTGAGGGAATCCAGTTTACATATATGATATTCCGCAACATACGGTTCCACTCCAGGGCATCGTCCGACAACATGTTCATCTTACCCTCCATCCACCGCAAGTCAGAAAGGAGCGAAGCGGACCTGCCGAGGGCAGCATCTATCTTCATGCGGTAGGCACGGGCATGGTCACGGAAATCGGTCGAAGAGAAGCGTGATTGCATAGCCCGTGCTATGTGGCGCGAGGCAGCGGCATAGTCAGAATGGAACTCTCCAGCCTCATAGGCAAGATAGAACTCCCAATCGCCCCGGTAACGCACCTTGCTGCCGCGCAGCACTCGCTGCGCCACCTCTCTTATCGCACAGAAGCTGGCAGAATCGGCGGAACAATGCTGTATATGTGCCATCAATTCGGGACAGTCGGGATTATACACTGCCATATACGCCACAGCATCGGAGTGGACGATGGAATAAAAATCACCAGCTTGAGCAAAATAGTTGTTGGCCTTGTCTGTATCACCCATCCGCGACCAGCATCCTGCCACATACCTCATTGCCATACGTTTCATCAGGTTGCTATCGGGAAAACCACGGAAACATTCATTGTAGCTATCCACACATCCGGCATAGTCGTGGGCGGCAAATAGAGCCCTCACCAGCTGCAATGCATAGCGGTCCTTCAGCCGCGAGCCCCGATAGGCCTTGCAACGACCGATGATGTCAAAAAAATCATCGGTCGTGCTGTATCTTGATGCGGGGTAATACCACGGTGATACCCTCGCTTTGCGCTCACGCTCCAACGACTTGGCCGTGAGGAGGAATTCCTCAATCTCTCTGTCCTTGGTGTTGCGAAGATAGACATAGAAAAGATTGCCCGGGGCACTTTCGGGATCGTAATCGTCTTGTTCGTAAAGCACCTGAGCGATGTCGCTGGCAGGGATTTCAGTAGATGTGAGCTGCTGCCACAACTGCAGGTTCTCACTGCGTTCGAGCAAGCTTACACTGTTGCCATCGATCTTCGATGTGAAGAACTTTGGTTTTGGGATGCCCGGGAAATTAGGTCCGCAAGCCTCCGCAGAAGGTAAGGCGGTGAACATGGCCACTATGCAGCTAATTACGCCAACCGGTAGAGTATAATTTGTCGATTTCATCAGCAGTATATTTTGAAAGGTTTTGTTGGTCAAGATGATAGATGATATTACTGTGCCGCTGTTTTGACATTCGGCGCTCAATGGCTTCTTTAACTGCCCACACTTCACAGGGAGCCGATTCTTCGGTGCGTACGATGTCGCCCTTGCAGATAATCTTGCCCTTGTGCATCACATCACATAGCGCACGGTGGCTGTTCTTGTCCAATGAGGCAAAACATGCGGTGTCGGCTACGTCCACGCCATTCAGCAGTCCTAGAAATTGTCTTTTGCGAAACAGCAGCTGCCAGGAATAGGTGGGATACGCTACATCAAGGTGAAGCGGATAACTGTCGAGATGGCCAAGGTATTGCTGAACATCGTCGATGCTGATAATGGAGTTTTGGACATCGGGATCACTGAAATTACCGGTGTTGTACACCATCAGTACCCCATAGTCCACCGGCGGAACCCTCCGTGCAAGTTGGTGCAAGCGTATGGTAGAGCTGAGCGTCCATGGAAGTCCTTTCTGTGCTATCTGTAATCGGGCTGAGTCGCATAGCGAAAAAAACGACTGCTCGGTCGATGCTGTCCAGTCACAGTCCAGCTGAAGCCCTTCCACATCGGTCCATTCGTTGTAGCTGCACATTCGTCGCACCCGCTCCACTATCAGACCAGCCAACTGTCCCTCGTTCCCTTTGACAGCCTTTAAAGCATCCAGAGTGATATATACCACCGGCACTACCAGCATTGAATTGAGAACATCAGTGACCCGATAGTCGTCAGGTGAAACGCGCAGGGAGGCATTCGGTGCTACCTTCTCGAACGTAGTGCATGAAACACAGTTCTCTGCCGTCACATCAAACATTCGCAGATAGATGCGGCCAATCCCATGACGATCCATAAAATCATAGTCATCAGGGCCAAGTTCCAGAACGGTCTTCCAATAATACACGCCATTCCTCTCCATGTGCTTGAAATCTTTATCGTTGCACGACAAGCATAAACACATGGCAGCCAGCAAAAGCAGATTCATCATCAGTCGTCTCATATTCGTCTAAAGTTTTAAGTGGGGAATCAATGAATTCCACACGGCAAATTTCGCAAAAAGACAGTGTCTGACAAAGGGAATGGCCGGACATTGTATGAAATGAGGACTATGATGTATGAAATGACGATTAACGCCAGATGATATAGTTGGCACATACGGACAGAGACGGCACTTCCTTCCCGAATTCGATTCTATCACCACCGGCATCCACTGCAAAGCCAAAAGCCTCGGAACCCACCAGATAAATGGCATTTGTCACACCCATATACACCAGCGTCTGCGCAAAATCGTGGAAAGTGAGCCTGCTGCGGCTCAGCACCACTACCGTGGTGCCGTTCCACTCGGCAAGTGCTTTGCGGAACGAACGGCCTTTTGGCTTGTTTTCCACCAACTGGTTGCCCACCACCAGCGGATATTGGCGGAAGAAATATCCATCGGCCTCGATCGCTTTTTCGAGAAAAGGCGTAGCATCGGCTACGCCTATCGTCACTTTGCCATCGATAATGGCGCAGAATCCTGATTTTGCCTGTCCCTTACTCATCAGATTACCTTTCATTACGTAAGCACCTACTATTCCGCCATTGTCACCGCGAATGTCAGCGGCCTGCATGGCCAGAACCACATCGGAACTTTGCAGCACGTCAATGCCGATGTGAAGCTGAGGTACGGCATCATGCGGAGTAAGTATTGTGATGGGCTCATCGTAAATAATGGTATCCGTCATTTCCACAAAGCCTTTTGGAGCCACTGAGGGAATACCATCAGGAGTTGCGGCAACCTGCGTCACCGTCAGTCCCTCGCTTTCAACAGCATCGTCACCGCTCCCAAGCAATGCAGACACGATGGCAACAATCGCCACTACAGCGCACGCAATGACCCCATAAATCCAGCGAGGGCGAGCGGAAATAGTGTTCCTCCCCTCTGGCGAGATAATCCTTATCTCATTGTCATCAATGTCCATCTTCATTCTGCTCATCATCGTTCCTCCTTCTCTATATAATCCTTCAGGGCTTTCAGGGCCTCTCGCGAAGCCGTCGTCTCACGCTTGAAGGTGCGGCAGTCAGAAAGAATCAGCTTCTGTCGTGCCAGATGGATATACGAAATGTATTCGGAGTTAATAATCAAGCTTTTGCCGATTCGAATAAACCGGTTGTCATGGTTCGTGACAAACTCCATCAGCTTTCGCTCGATCTGCCCAAGTTGCAAAGTGACGACATACTCCGAGCCATCGGCCAGAGAGAGGACCGAATAGTTCCCATCGGCAGTAATAAGCACCACCGCCTTGCTCGGAACCCTAATAAGCTCACCCGAAGTGCTGAAAGTAAAACACCTGTCCATCGTTCACAACGCATATTTGCGCACAAAAATAGATATAATCTGCGATATTATCACCAGATGTTAGAAAGATTATTTCTTTCTAACGCCAGAGCCTACGCCGCATAATATATGTAATACACACCTCTTGCATATCCATAAAAGGCATACAGGGGGCATGATACATCACACCCTGAGGCATCTACCGTTGACAATGTTCCGAACTTTGATACAGCCATAGCCTTTCCCTAACATGTCAATCAGTTTTGTTCACCCGAACCGTTCCTGACAAGCAGCCACCCACTTCCCGAGGCCCCGCTGCGAGGCGATGATTCCTCCCCCCAAGACCCGGTGGCCTTCGTAAAACACGGCAGACTGCCCCGGCGTGACGGCGGATGCCTCGGCCTCGAAACGTACCAGCAGTTGCCCGTCCTCCAGTTCAATGACCCGGCAGGGAACAGGACGGCTGCGGTAACGGATACGGACAGACAAAGCGGGACAGGACAACAATTCCTCCCGGTCCACCGCCTGCAGCTGCTCCACCAACATATATTCCGCCCTCAGCTGTCCGGCCTCCCCCAGCATCACCGTATTCTTTTCTGCATTGATTCTCAGCACATACATCGGGCGGCCCAATGCGATATCCAGTCCCTTCCGCTGTCCGACCGTATAATAAGCATACCCCTTGTGCCGACCCAGTTTCAATCCTTTGCTGTCCACAAACCATCCCTCACCGATG
>JAQXRG010000086.1 GCA_029218405.1 Bacteroidales bacterium | reverse complement strand
TGAAGAATAAGTATCTGTTTGAATTTTCTACTTTTTCTATAAACCTTGTCTTATCGACATAATAATAATTGTCTTCGCGTATGGCCACGAAGTTCATCATACCGTAAGGTATTCGCTTTGCCTCTTCTTTTACCGTTCTTTCGTCCATAACCGTGATGCTTTTTTTAATAATGGTCTGTAAAATTACGGTTTCTATTTCATATCTCCAAACTTATTGCCATTTTTATCACTTCGATAGGCACTTGGCTTTCTTGAAGAGGATGCCGGTGCGACCTGGGGAGGCCTCCCGGGACCCGCGAACGAGCCTGCCGGGAGGCCTCCCCCCTCCTGCGTGGTCATTTGTCATTTGTCATTTGTCATTAAGACACCTTGCGGCACGCGCCGGGGCCGGCGGGCTAATAGTTCCAGATGATCTGCGACTCATTGATGAAGGGAGTCTGCAACAGCAGGACCAGTCCCACCGCAATGGCCACACACCACAGCAGGATGAGCGACACCTTCACGCCGGTGGACATCGGCTTCCACACCTTGAGGCTCTGCAGCACCAGCTGCAGGAGGCCGACGATGGGAAGGCCCACCGCCAGCAAGCCACAGAGCGCCAGCGCGATGGAGGGAAGCGGCTGCGAGCTCAGCAGGTCCCAGTTGACGAGCGGCAGGGCATGGTAGAACACCACGGGCAGGCTGGCGGTGATGCCTACGCCGGTGAGCAGCAGCGCGAAGAAGACGAAGAGGACGGCCACCAGCACCGGCGTGCAGCAGACGGCGATGACCACCAGCGCGAACTTGATGATGAAGCCCGCGAGCTGCACGATGAGGTTGCCCACACGGGCCAGGGCGGACTGTGGACGGCCGGAACGGACGTAGTCGTTCACGCGGTCGAAGCCGTCGGTCACCGTCTTGCCGATGTTGGCCATGTTCACGGGCTTGCCCTGCATCTGCAGCTTCTCGGTGGCGGTGCGGGCGGGGGGAATCACGATCCAGCAGACCAAGTAGGCCAGCAGCAGCCCGTGCACGCAGAAGCCAAGGATGAGGAGCGCCAGCCGCACCCACGTGACGTCACGCCCCAGGTAGGCGGCGATGCCGGAAGCGACACCTCCGAGCACACGGTCGTCCTCGTTGCGGAACAGGCGGCGCTTGGGGCCTTCCGCACCGGCCGCCGCGGACTGCCCTTCCGCCGTGGCCTCATCGTCGCCCAGCTCCTCGGGCTTGCCCATGCGGGCGATGACGGCCTCCGTCTCGCGGAGGGTGATGACCTGTAGGCCCTGGCGCAGGTACTCGTCGAAGAGCTCGGCGATGCGGGCCTCCATGTCGTGCACAATCTCCTCGGCCCCCTCCTGCTGGCGGAAGTGGTAGTGGAGGTTCTTCAGGTAGTTGTCCAGCAGGACATAGGCATCCTCATCAATGTTGTAAACGGTGCCTCCCAAGTTGACGGTCAGTGTCTTTTTCATATATTCGTAGCGTTTAATAAGTTGGTTCGTAAATGGTTGACGGTATCGGACAGTTCGTCCCAGGCGGTCTGCAGACCGGCCAGCAGCTCCTCGCCCTGCGGGGTGAGGCGGTAGTACTTGCGGGGAGGGCCCTGCGTGGACTCCACCCACTCGTAAGAGAGCATTCCATCGTTCTTGAGCCGCGTGAGCAGCGGGTAAAGCGTCCCCTCGACGACAATCAGCTTCGCCTCCTTCAGGCGGGCGATGATGTCGGAAGCATAGGAAGCCTCGCGGTGCAGGAGCAGCAGGATGCAGTATTCGAGCATGCCCTTGCGCATTTGTGATTTTGTGGTTTCAATGTCTTTCATTGCTTTAGTACTTTTGATGGCACAAATATAGGCAAAATACCAGTACCTTGTATCGCATAGTTCCTAAAATTAAGACTATTTAAGGAAACGGGAGAGCGGCCGCGCGAAGCTGGAAAGAAAAAAAGGCCCTGCATTCCTCTTTTATTTAAGAATAAAGTCGTATTTTTGCATAAAACATTACCGATTGATATGCAAACAGACCCTGTACACTACGAACTGCCTGACCTCACGAACAGCCTTTGCGAGCGGTTGGGCATCCGTTTCACCCTGATAGAGGAAGGGTTGGCCAAGGCCACCATGCCGGTGGACGAGCGTACGTGCCAGCCCTTCGGCGTGCTGCACGGCGGCGCGTCGCTGGCTCTGGCCGAGAGCGTGGCCGGCCATGGTTCCGTGCCCCTCTGCCCGCCGGGCTACACGCCGTGCGGCATCCAGGTGAGCGGCAACCACCTGCGCATGGTCCCCAAAGGCACGTCCGTAGAAGCGACCGGACGGCTGATTTACCGGGGACGTACGCAACATATCTGGACCGTGGACATCACCACGCCCGACGGACGGCTGGTGTCAACGGCCCGTGTGGTCAACCAGTTAGTGAAGAAACGGCCATGAACCTGCCCGCGCCCATCGTACAGCGTGTCATCGACCGGCTGGCCTACAGCCCTGTCAGCTTCGCACTCTACCGCCTGCCCTGGACGGACGAGCCGGTGTGGGTGATGCAGGAAGGAGACGGCCCTGCGACCTTCCGCAGCCCGGAGGAGCTGAACGGGAAGCGGGGATTCGTGCTGACGCCTTTCGGGGCTACGGACGAACACCCTGCCGTGCTGATCCGACCGGACCGGACGGCCACGGACTGGGAGGAGATAGAGCAGTGTCTGTCGCCTTTCATCGAAGCTTACCGGAAGGGGGAACTGCCGCTGAAAATGGCGGAGACGGCGGGAATCGCGAAAACCGCCGGGACGGCAGCAGCGTCGGAACCCGGGAGAACGGCAGAAGCGGGCACCGAAGGAACGGAAACCGAAGGAACGGGAACCGGGAGAACGGAAACCGAAGGAACGGGAACGGGAACCGGGGGGAACGCGGAGACGGCACCCGGAAACGGCGGGACTCCCTGGCCCGACCCGGTGACGGAAAAGGCCAGCTATTTCCTGGCGTTCCACCGCTTCATCGGACCGCTGCAGCAACGGGAATACCCCAAGCTGGTGCTCTCGCGCCGCACCTGCCGGCAGCTGCCGGCAGACTTTTCGCCCTGCGCCGCCTTCATCCGGGCCTGCAACAGCTACCCGCGCATGATGGTGTCGCTCTGTCACACCCCGCAGACGGGCACGTGGATGGGCAGCACGCCCGAAATCATCCTCAGCGGCCATGAGCGGCTATGGAGCACGGTGGCGCTGGCGGGCACGCAGGCCCTGGAGGGGGAGGAACTGCCGGAGGTCTGGAGCAAGAAGAACCAGGAAGAGCAGGCCTTCGTGGCCGAGTACATCCGGCGCATCCTGAAGCAACGGGCGGGAAAGGTGGACGAGAAGGGTCCCTACACGGCCCGGGCCGGGGCGTTGGCGCACCTGAAGACGGACTTCCGCTTCTGCCTGAAGGACACCCGGCACCTGGGCGACCTGCTGGCGGAACTGCACCCCACCCCGGCTGTCTGCGGACTGCCCAAGCAGGAGGCGTATGAGTTTATCCTGCAGAACGAGGGGTACGACCGCCAGTACTACTCGGGCATCATCGGGTGGCTGGACCCGGAGGCGGACACCCACCTCTACGTCAACCTGCGCTGCATGCAACTGACGCCGGAGCACGCCACCCTGTATGCGGGGGGAGGCATCCTGCCTACATCTACAGCGGAGACGGAATGGGAGGAGACGCAGGAGAAACTGAAGACCATGAGCCGGCTGCTGGAATGAACGGACCCCGAGAGCGAGCCGGACGGGAACCAGGAACGGACGGGAAACGGAAGAGGACGGAGCTGAAAGATGCCGGACGAAACCGGGAAACGGACGGACGAACACGGAAAACGGACGGAAAACAGACGGAAAACAGACGGAGACCGGAACATCGGAAAGGAACGGAGTCCGAAACAAAGGAAAGGAACAAGGGAAGAAGAAACAAGGGAAGAAGAAACAAGGGAGAAGGAAAAGAAGAAGGAACGAGGGAGAAAAAGAAGGAACAAAGGAAACAAGAATGAAGAGAAAACAACCATCATGTACACTGACAAGAGAAACATATTGCAATTAGTGGCCCTGCTGCGGGAGCACGGGGTGCGGAGAGTCGTGCTCTGCCCCGGCAGCCGGAACATCCCCATCGTACAGACCTTGAGCAATGTGCCGGAGATGAGCTGCTACGCCGTGACCGACGAGCGGAGCGCGGGCTTCTTCGCGCTGGGACTGGCCTTGCACGACGGGGCTCCCGCCGCCGTGTGCTGCACGTCGGGAACCGCCCTGCTGAACCTGCACCCGGCAGTGGCGGAGGCGTTCTACCAGCAGGTGCCGCTCGTGGTCATCTCGGCCGACCGGCCCGCGGCCTGGATCGGACAGATGGACGGACAGACGCTTCCCCAGCCGGGCGTTTTCGGGACACTGGTCAAGAAATCGGTCCAGCTGCCGGAAATCCATACCGACGAGGAGGAATGGTTCTGCAACCGCTTGGTGAACGAGGCACTGCTGGAGCTGAACCACCACGGCAAGGGGCCTGTCCACATCAACGTCCCCGTGGGCGAGCCTTTCTTCCAGCTGCCCGTGCAGGAGCTGCCCGCCGTGCGGGTGATCCGCCGCTACATGGGGCTGAACGTGTATGACCAGGATTACCAGCCGCTCATCGAACGCCTGAACCGGTACCAGCGGCGCATGGCGGTGGTGGGACAGATGAACCTGATTTACCTGTTCGACAGGCGCTACACGAAGCTGCTGTACAAACAGTTTGTCTGGGTGACGGAGCACCTGAGCAACCGCACCATTCCCGGACTGCCTGTGGCGCACTTAGAAGCGGTGCTCACGGCCATGGACAGCGAGGAACAGGAACGGATGCGGCCGGACCTGCTCATCACCTACGGCGGACACATCGTCTCGAAACGGCTGAAGAACTTCCTGCGCAAGCATCCCCCCAAGGAGCACTGGCACGTGGCGGCCGACGGGGAAGCGGCCGACCTGTTCGGCTGCCTGACGACTGTCATCGAGATGGACCCCTTCGAGTTCTTGGAGAAGGTCGCCCCCCTGTTGGAGAACCGCACGCCGGACTATCCCCGCCAGTGGGAGGCCCGCTCGAAGGGAATGCCCGCGGGCGAGTTCGGCTATTCGGAGATGGGCGTGACAGGCCGCGTCATCGGCCGGCTCCCCTCCCCTTGCACGCTGCACTTGGCGAACAGCTCGGTGGTGCGGTACGCCCAGTTCTTCCCCCTCCCGCCCGAGGTGGAGGTGCTGTGCAACCGGGGGACCAGCGGCATCGAGGGCTCGCTCTCCACGGCCATCGGCTATGCGGCCGTCTCCAACCGGCTGAACTTTGTCTTCATCGGCGACCTGAGCTTCTTCTACGACATGAACGCGCTGTGGAACGCCCATTACGGCGGCAACCTGCGCATCCTGCTGCTGAACAACGGCGGGGGCGAGATTTTCCACGCGCTGCCGGGACTGGAGCTGCACCCGAACGCCCGCCGCTTCGTGACGGCCCCGCATACGGTCCAGGCCAAGGCCTGGGCGGAGGACCGGGGATTCGGCTACCGCGCCGTGCACGACGAGGCGGAGCTGGAGGAGGCCCTGACGACCTTCACCGACCCTTCCGTAGGACACCAGCCCCTGCTGATGGAGGTGTTCACCGACAAGGAAAAGGATGTGGAACTGCTGAAGAACTACTTCCGGACCATCAAAGGCGGAAGAGCGCGGCCCTGACGGACCCCTGACGGACCGTAAGGCGCGGCCCCCCACCGGCGGGACAACCCCTTCCAACGGTCCTTTCGGCGAGACGGACCGAACCAACGAACAGCCCTTTCGGCGAGACGGACCGAACCAACGAACGGTCCTTTCGGCGAGACGGACCGAACCAACGGTTCCATCGGCGGAACGGACTGAACAAGGCTGTCCGCCGGAGGAAGCGAACCCGAGGGACGGAGGAATCGAACCCGAAGAATGAACCCATGAGTAAAACGAACCAATCAATAACACCATGAAAGAAAGAGAATGGAAACCTTTGAAAGAATACCAGGATATTCTTTTTGACTATTACAACGGCATTGCCAAAATCACCATCAACCGGCCGCGTTACCGCAACGCGTTCACACCGACCACTACCTCCGAAATCAGCGACGCGCTGCTCTACTGCCGCGAGTGCCAGGACATCAGTGTAGTGGTGCTGACGGGAGCCGGCGACAAGGCGTTCTGCAGCGGCGGCGACATGCACGTGAAGGGCAACGGCGGCTACATCGGGACGGACGGCGTGCCCCGGCTGAACGTGCTGGACGTGCAGAAACAGATCCGCTCCATCCCGAAACCGGTCATCGCGATGGTGAACGGCTACGCCATCGGCGGCGGCCATGTGCTCCACGTGGTGTGCGACCTGACCATCGCCTCCGAGAACGCCATCTTCGGCCAGACAGGGCCGCGCGTGGGCAGCTTCGACGCCGGCTTCGGCTCCTCGTACCTGGCCCGCGTGGTGGGACAGAAAAAGGCCCGCGAAATCTGGTTCCTCTGCCGCCAGTATTCGGCGCAGGAGGCCTTGGAGATGGGACTGGTGAACAAGGTCGTGCCCCTGGACCGCCTGGAGGACGAGGTGGTGGAGTGGGCGGAAACGATGATGCAGCACAGCCCGCTCGCCCTGCGCATGATCAAGGCCGGACTGAACGCCGAACTTGACGGACAGGCGGGCATCCAGGAACTGGCCGGCGACGCGACCATGCTCTACTATATGACCGAAGAGGCGCAGGAAGGCGGCAAGGCGTTCCTGGAAAAACGCAGGCCCGACTGGTCCAAGTATCCGAAATTCCCTTAACGAAATCCCTTATTATCCACTATTAAAAACATTATCAGATTATGAGACGTATTTGCATGACAATGCTCTGCTTGGCCCTCCTCGGAGGCGGCGCGGCAGCACAGAACTATGCCAAGAAGCTGAAGAAGGCGCAAGGCATCGAGGTGGTTTATCAATCGGTTTACAAGAACAAGGTCCGCCCGGGAGGCATGCTGATGAGTGTCAGCGGCGACCAGGTGCGCATCGAGCCGCTCCGTCCCCAGGAAGGCCCCGGGGCCGCCCCGCAGGAGGGGGAACTGCAGCAATGCAACTTCATCGACTTCGGGCGGCGCTGCAGCTACAAGCGGGCCGTACTGCCCAACCGGGAGGTCATCTCGGCCGTCACGCCCTTCGAGTTCGGCGCAGGCTTCCAGGAGGTGGGCGAAGAGACGTACCTGGGACTGCGCTGCAAGGTGGTGCGCACCATCCTGCGCTCGAACACCATCGACGTGTGGTACACCAACGACCTGGCCTTCAGGGGTACGCCCCAAGCCAACGTGGGAGTGCCCGACGGACTGGTGCTGCGCGTGGTGCGCAACGGCGACACCGTGCAGGAGGCCACTGAGATACGTGCGCTCAAGCCCGCCGGCGACCTGCTGCCCGCCGACTGGGGGCACCTGCTCGACTATGACAACTACCTGTACGCCATCAACAACTGCTACGTGATTTCGGTACCTGTCTTCGACCAGCAGAGCATCTGCTTCAACGGCGCCAAGCTGGAAGGGGAACTGAAGGACGAGGTGGTGTATCCGGCAGCCGGAGGCACCGTGGTGCTGAAGAAGGTGAAGCTGCCCGAGCAGGTGGACGACCGTTCCATCTTCGTGGAAGTGGTGCAATACTCGGACGGCGACGCCTACGACCGCACCGGCTCCGTCTTCACCATCCCCACGGACAAGGCCCAGTCGTTCATCGACGCGCTGAAGGACCTGAAGAGCGTGCCCGCCTTCCAGTCGGGCGACAAGTCGTATCCGGCCCTCATCTCGACCCCGGGCTACGACGTGCCTGTGGAGCTGATGCGCTTCTTCACCGGATTCGGCGTGCGCCAGTACAACCACAACCGGGTGCCCGGCCAGGAATGGAGCGACTCGGTGCTCTACAAGACGGAGGTGACCGCCCTGGCGGAACACCTGAAGGGGGAGACCTGGATAGGCGCCTACATCGGCAACTGGGACGCGAAGGGGCATAAAGTGACCGTGAAGCTGAAATACTATCCGGGAGGCCGGGAGAAGGTGCTGAAGGCACTGCCGCTGTTCAACACGGTGAACTACATGGAGCAGGCGGGACAGGAATACCCGGCCTTCCTGGGCAATGACCGCCTGAACGTGAAGTTCACCCTGAAGGAGGATGTGAAGGACGCCCGCCTGTACTACCTCACGACCGGCCACGGCGGATGGGGCGGCGGCGACGAGTTCAACCAGAAGGTGAACACCCTGTATGTGGACGGACAGAAGGTCATCAGCTTCATCCCCTGGCGCGATGACTGCGGCACCTACCGCAACTGGAACCCCTGCTCGGGCAACTTCTCGAACGGTCTCAGCTCGTCCGACCTGAGCCGCTCCAACTGGTGCCCCGGCACAGTGACCAATCCTGAATACATCTATGTAGGTGACCTGAAGGCGGGCGAGCACACGCTGAGCGTGGAAATCCCGCAAGGCGCTCCCGAAGGCGGCAGCCTGAGCTACTGGTGCGTCTCGGGTACCTTATTATATTGATAGGAATGAGACGAACACTGACCTTGCTCCCTCGAACCCTGCATTTCCACCGGCCTGCAGGGACTTCGAGGGGGACGTACACCACCCGCAAGGTATGGTACGTGCGGATGGACGAACCGGAGAGCGGACGCTGGGGCATCGGCGAGTGTGCCCCACTCCCCCGGTTGAGCTGCGATGACCTGCCCGACTATGAGGAACGGTTGCTGCAAATCTGCCGGGACTACGAGGCGACCGGACGCATCGACGCGGAGGCCCTGCGCCCCTATCCCTCCATGCTGTTCGGACTGGAGACGGCCGAACGGCACCTGGAGGCGGGCGGCTGGGCGCTCTGGGACACGCCTTTCGCACGCGGTGAACAGGGAATCACCATCAACGGCCTCATCTGGATGGGGAGCTTCGAGGAGATGTTCCAGCGCATCGAGGAGAAAATGAGGGAGGGCTTCCATTGCATCAAGCTGAAGATCGGGGCCATCGACTTCGGACAAGAACTGGCCTTGCTGAGGCACATCCGGCAGCGGTTCACCCCCGAAGAGGTGGAGCTGCGGGTCGATGCCAACGGGGCGTTCGCTCCCGAGGAGGCCCTTACTAAGTTGGAACAGCTGCACGAATGCCACCTGCACTCCATCGAGCAGCCCATCCGGGCCGGACAGTGGGAGGAAATGGCCCGCCTGTGCGCCCGCTCCCCCTTCCCCATCGCACTCGACGAGGAGCTCATCGGGGTCAACCAGCCCGACGAGAAACGACGGCTGCTCGACACCATCCGCCCGCAGTACATCATCCTGAAGCCTTCGCTGCACGGCGGCTGGCAGGGCTCGCAGGAGTGGATTGACCTGGCCACCGAACGAGGCATCGGCTGGTGGGCCACCTCGGCACTGGAATCGAACATCGGACTGAACGCCATCGCCCAGTGGTGCGCACGGTTGCAGCCCGTGGTGCCCCAAGGCCTGGGGACGGGACAGCTCTTCACGGACAATGTGGACAGCCCTCTCTACCTCCAGGGCGACTGCCTCCGTTTCGACGCGGGGAAAGGAGGGACCGCGCCATGAGCCCGTACCGGATTGTCATCGGGGGGGATGCGTACGCGACGGATGACACTGCCGCCCTGCGCGAGGACTTCCGCCGCCGCTACGGGACGGACAGCTTCGAGGCGGAACTGGCGGACTTCATCGCCGAATGGCTCGCTCCGGACCCGCTGCTGAAGGTGCACACTTCCGGCTCCACGGGCACTCCGAAGGAGCTGTGGGTGGAAAAGGAACGGATGGTGAACAGCGCACGGCTCACCCTCGGCTTCCTGCATCTCCAGCCGGGCGACACCGCCCTGCTCTGCATGCCGCTGCGCTACATCGCCGGGAAGATGGTCGTGATCCGTTCGTTGGTGGGCGGCCTGGACCTGCTGCCTGTCCCGCCGTGCGGACATCCCTTGGCGGGGCTGGAGCGCGCGCCCCACTTCGCCGCCTTAGTGCCCATGCAGGTGTTCAACACCCTTCAAGTGCCCGAAGAGGCCGCCCTACTGCGGCAGGTAAGGCACCTGATTATCGGTGGAGGGGCCATTCCGCCGGACATGGCCGCCGCCCTGCACGGGTTTCCGCACGCGGTCTGGAGTACGTACGGCATGACCGAGACGTTGTCGCACATCGCCCTCCGGCGCCTCAATGGTCCGGAAGCCTCCGACTGGTACACGCCGTTAGCCGATGTCCGTATCCGCCTGTCCGCTGAGCGCACGCTCATCATCGCCGCGCCCGCTGTCTGCGCCGAAGAGCTGACGACCAACGACATCGCCGAACTGGACGGACAGGGACGGTTCCGCATCCTGGGGCGCAAGGACAATACCCTCAACACGGGCGGGGTGAAGGTACAAATCGAGCAGGTGGAGGAAGCCCTGCGCCCGCTGCTTCCCTTCCCCTTCTTCATCACTGCCGCCCCCGACCCTAAGTTCGGCGACCGCATCGTCCTGCTGGCCGAGGGGGACTCGCTGCCTCCTGTCGGCCTGCTGGCCGAGGCCTTTGCCCAACTGCCTCCTTACTGGCGGCCCCGGCAGACCGTCTGCACGCCCCGGCTTCCCTATACAGGCACCGGGAAGCCCGACCGCGCGAAGGCCCGGGAGCTGGCCAGGGCATCAATCGATAGGAAAACAGATTAAATGACAGGGAACAGGGGGAGAGAAAACGGCAAAGAACTCGCCGGCTCCCTCCCGGACGGGCTCCTTCCAGCTCTCGGAGATGGTTTCCTGCTCAGTCTTCAGAAGCTTCCAACACCTGCCGGCGGTCCAGTTCCACCTTGCCGTCCACCAGCTCCGGGATGTTGTACGAGAACCGGAAGTCATCGTAAAAGTCCGGACAAGCCTGCGGCAGCAGGAAGGGCTTGGACGGACGGCCCTGTTCGTCTAAGTGCACCAAGTAAGGCCGCGTATGCAGGCCGTCTGACCGACGGCTGCTGAACACCATCCACCGGCTGTTGGAGCTCCAGGAGTGATAGCTCTCCACATCGTCACTGTTCAGCGCCGACAAAGGACGATGTTCGCCTGTGTGCAGGTCCAGCAAGTAGAGGTCGGCATCCTTGTGCCAGATGGAGAAATTCCCATACGAGGACAGGGTATAAACGAGGTATTTCCCGTCGGGCGACACCCGGGGGAAGGAGACGCTCTTCCCTCCCGATGCACTGGCGTAGAGCGTGTCCACCGGCGGCACAAAGGTCCGGCGGTCCGCATCGAAACCGATGGAGCAGAGGCTGTATTTCACCTTCCGGAACTCATCCGGCATGGCACACGTGTCCGCTCTGCAGAAATACAGGGTCTTCCCGTCGGGAGAGAACGTCGGGAAGGTCTCGAAGGCCGCGGGCGAGGCCATCGCACTGTCTGTCAGCACTTCATCACGCTCGCGGTCGTACACCAGCACATCCGACGCGAAGTCGAACACTTCCACCCGGTTGATGTCTCCCCGATGGAAAGCCTGCCGGGTCGTGTTGGTGGAGAAAGCCACGAAACGTCCCGAAGGATGCCAATAGGGATAGACCAGCGACTGGACACGCTCGCTGAACTTCCCGCTGATGCGCTTCACCGCTCCCTCGCTGACAAAATACGTTCCCGCATGCTTGGTCCGCATATGGAACAGGAGCTGGCGGGGGTTCCGCTGGTTGAAGGAATGGCAGTTCATGCAGTTATGGTCGAACTGGGTGTTGACCAGCAAGGCGCGCTCGTCGTAGGAGTCCAGCCGACGCTCATAAATGCCCATCTTGTTCCACAGCGCGTACCCCGGCTCCACCAAGCGGTACACTAAGTAAGGCGCTATCTCGTCCGTGGAAACGTGCCACGCAAAGGAGCGGTAGGCCACCCACCGGTCCTGACGGCGCACCATGACCGTCACCTGCACGTCCTTCCCTGCCGACCGGCCCACATACTTCTTCC
The DNA here is from genome assembly GCA_029218405.1 of Bacteroidales bacterium. Taxonomy (GTDB): domain Bacteria; phylum Bacteroidota; class Bacteroidia; order Bacteroidales; family Bacteroidaceae; genus Phocaeicola. The sequence continues at coordinate 8,046 of JAQXRG010000086.1, read as the reverse complement.
ATGCCTTCTCCGACAGAAGGAACTGGCCGTCCTGGGCCTTCACGACCCATCTTCCCGCCTCCGAGGCAATGACAGCCACCGCCTCGGCCGAATCGTTCAACAGCCGGAAACGCAACGGAGCTATCGTAGCCGGAATCGTGACATCCACATAATCGGGGAACAGGGCCGGCACTTCCTCCAGCTGGAGGTCCGCCGCCGGCTCCTGCACCGAGCAGGCGGCCAGTCCAGCCAGCAGCCAAACGCCTGCCATCCATCGTTTCATACTTATCCTTCGTTTCATACAGTTCATCTTCCTTTCATCCATTTTCTCACATTCGTCTTGACTTACTTCTTCATCATGTAATAATACCAATACGTTGTCCCGAAACTGGCCCGCAGCTGGTTGGCCAGGACAGGATTCCTCCGGGCGGCCATCACCCCCTTGCGGAATTCCAGGAAACGCTGCCGGGTGTCCTCCTCAATGCCATACTCCTTCCAGGTGTCGGGCTGCCCTTCGTGCAGGATGATGGCGACTTCCTGAAAGACACGGGGCATCGGCTGCAAGGCCGGCGCCGTGCGGAACTCGTCGAGCATCTGCCCAAAGGTCTGCATGTCGCGCGAGAGCAGGCAGAACGCCGCGAAATAATCGAACGCCGGCCGGTAGGAAGGATTGGAGCGCATCACCTGCCACAGGTCCATGGGAGCCTGTTCGAGCGAGGTCAGGCCGTCCACCTGCGAGCGGCAACGGCGCAACGGTCCCAGCACAGGGTCGGCCTCCACCCGGCGGTCGTTGTAGAGGAAAGCGGCGTAGGCCTCGGCCTGCCGACGGTAGGCGTACGACTGCCGCAAGAACCGGATGTACTTTTCGGCCACCGGATAAGCCCCTTCGATGAGGTGGGTCTGGACCAGCCGCAGCAGCAGACGGGGATTCTCGGAACGCTCCGAAGCCACCAGCCCCTCAAACGCCAGCACTTGCGCCAAGGCCACATTGCCCATGGTGAAGCTCACCTCGCTGAGCAGCGCGGACGTGTAGGCCGAACGGTTCCACTCCACCCAGAGTCCCTTCGTCCCTATCTGAGGGGTGATGAAGGCGGCCGATGACAACTTGCCCAAACGTGCCAAGGCCAGGTTCTGGAAACACGCGTGCAACAGGTTCTGCGAGGGGCGCAACTCCTGCTCTCCCAGCACATCGTTCCACCGCTCGTGACGGACGTAATAGTCGAGTTTCTTGGCCAGGTAATTCTGCGGGTAGTTGGCAACGCCTCCCACCTTCCAGCCGACCACAGCGGCCAGGACAGCCTGCACTCCCCACGACACATAGCGCACCCAGGGCCGTTGCCCCTTGGGACACAACGGGTACAACTGCGCCAGTACCAGCATCCCCCACCAAGCGACGAGCGCGCCGTTCACCCATACGGAGACAGGGGCCATGGCGTTGGAATAGAACTCCATCGTGAGCAACCGGTGCAGGGGCTCGTCCGTAGCGTCAGCGTAAAAACAGAGCAGAGGTGCCAGCAACGCTCCCGGCAACAGCAGGAGCGACCCCCAACGGCCTTTCCCCTTCCGGCCCAACTCAACCACACAGCAGGCGGCCGCCAGTCCGCACGACAACGGACCTGCCGCATAAAAGAACAGCCAGGATAAGGGCAAGGCCACCGCTAACCGGACACCCCGACCCGGCACACGGACGTAGGCGGCCAGCAGCCAGGCCATCGCCGCAAAGGCCAGCCCTGCCTCGAAATGGCAGTTGACATCCGCCCCGGCCCAGACGAAGAACATCCCCGGTAACAGGTAGGCCAACGGCAGCTCCTTGCCGCCCGACAACCGGAGCTGGCAGGCGCGGAGCCCGAACACGGTCACCGCAAACAGCAAGGCCGACACGGCAGCCCCTACGTAGGGACGGACAAAAAACTGGACGAGGAAGGAGGCCAGGTAGGCTACAGGTCCCCCGATGCGCTGGAAAAAGGCCTGCGCGTAATCGGCACTGAAGCGAAACAGCTGGAACTGTTCCTCAAAAAAATAATTGAACGCATAGTGGCTCTGTAAGTAGAGGAACACTCCAACGGTCATTCCCATCCCCAGTGCCGCCACCAGCAGTTTGTTCGTTCTCATCATTCTTTCTTGATTCTCTCTTATTCTCTCTTTCTTGATTCTCTCTTATTCGATGCTCAATTCTCTCTTTCAACTTATTTCTCTGTCTTCCTTATGGTCTCTCTGTACTTTTCGGGTCAACTCCTCAGATACAGCAGATAGCCTGTATAGCACAGATAGGCCACCACCATGACCGCCCCTTCCGGACGGGTGATGGTACGCTCTTTGTAATACATTCCAGCCAGGAACAGCAGCACGCAGGCACCCAGAAGGTACACCAAATCAAAGGAACCGATGTCGCCCATCGGCAACGGCGAGATGGACGCGCTGGTCCCCAGCACAAAAAACACGTTGAAGAGGTTGGAGCCGATGACATTGCCCACCGCCATCTCCGGACTCTTCTTCAAGGCGGCGACCACGGAAGTGGCCAGCTCGGGCAAGGACGTGCCCATCGCCACTAACGTCAGGCCAATGACCGCATCGCTCACGCCCAAGGAACGGGCAATGCCGCAGGAACCATCGACAAACCACTGGCCACCCAGCACCAAGGCCGCCAGACCGCCCACAATGCCGAGCACACAGCGCCAGACCGGCAGACAGGGAAGGCCGTCCTCTGCCTCGCCGCCTTGTCGGGCGATGGCAAACGTATAGCCCATGAAAATGGCAAAAAAGCACAGCAGCAGCAGTCCGTCCGCACGCCCCAACTCGTTCGTCACACCTCCGCCCAATGCCACGTCACTGGCACAGACCAGCAGGACAATACACGAAAGGACACACAAGGGAATCTCCTTGCTCAGCGTCCCCTTGCTCACGGCAATCGGAGCCACCATCGAGGTGATTCCCACAATCATCAACGTATTGAACAGATTGCTGCCCACTACATTACCTATTGCCATACCGGCACTGCCGTGCAGCGATGAGACCACACTGACGGTCAGCTCGGGCGCAGAAGTGCCGAAGGCTACAATGGTCAGTCCTACCACCAAAGGGGAGATGCCTAACCTACGGGCCAGGGCAGAAGCCCCGTCCGTCAAGAAATCGGCCCCTTTTAGAATCAGGACCAATCCTACTATCAGAAATACACTATTCAGAATCATGGTTATCAGTTTGTTTCAAAATCAAGTCAAACACCGCCCGCACCGGCAAATGGTCACTGAAGCCTCCCTCGTACCGCCAGCCCTGGTAGGTGCGGCAGGGACGCTCGCCCCCGTACGTATCGTCCTCCACCAGCAGGAACGGGAAGTCCAGCGCCCGAACCGAATCCGGGTCCAGGCGCAACGAAGCCCTCCGCCCGGTCAGCCGCCGGTTGACCAGCAAGTGGTCAATGGTCTCCCATTTCCCCCGGTAGCGGTACGTCCCTTTCGGTTGTCCCACCATCAGGTCAATCAGGCCATCCGGTCCCGGGCCGTCCGTCAATACCTTCAGTACACGGCTGGACGGTCCGTCGTTCATGTCGCCCATCACCAGCAGTTGAGGCACACGCCGCACCGAAGCGACTGAATCGGCCGCTCTGCGCAGCCGATGGGCCACCCACTGACGGAAGGGCAGGCTTCGCACGGCTCCTCCCAGGCGGGAAGGAAAATGGCAGACAAACACATCCAGCGTGTCGCCCGTCAGCACCTTTCCCCACACATGCAGGATGTCCCGGGTCGGACGGTAGCCGGGTGCGGACGGAGGAATGCGCAACGCCTCACTGCCCAGGCAACGGAACGACGAAGGCCGGTAGAGCAAGGCCACGTCGATGCCCCGCTGGTCGGGCGACTCCGTCATCAGATACCGGTAGCCCGCCTCTTTCAGTATCGAGCGGCGAGTCAGGTCCTCCATGCAGCGATGGTTTTCCACCTCGCACAGCCCCACCAGGTCGGGCGGCTGACAGTTGCCCGCCGCCCAGACCACTTTGGCGATTCTTTCCAGTTTGGCGAAATACCGCCGGGACGACCACCGGCGTTTCCCTCCCTCGACGTACTCCTGGTCTTGCTTCAGGGAATCGTGCGTACAGTCGAACAGGTTTTCTACATTATAGAATAGCACCGTGAACGCCGCGCGTCCCGGAGCCGCAGCTGTTGTCTGCGCCCCGGCCCGAAGGACACAGGCGCAGACCAGCACGGCCATCACGGACAGCCACCGGCACCGACCGTTCATTCCACGGCCGGGATATGTGCCAGGACATCCAGCAGATGCTTCCAGAACTTCTCGACCGTCGGGATGAGCATCCGCTCGTCGGGCGAATGAACGCCTCGTAAGGTAGGACCAAACGACACCATGTCGAGCGACGGATACTTCTCCAGGAACAATCCACACTCCAGTCCCGCATGGATGGCTTTCACCTTCGGGGCCGTCCCAAACAGGCGCTGGTAGCTCTCGATGGCGACACGGAGCACGGGCGAGTCCGGATTCGGTTTCCAGCCCGGATAGCCGTCACCCGTCTCACACACCGCTCCTCCTAATTCAAAGGCCGCCCGCACCATCTGCGACATGTCCTTGCGCTGGGAAAGAATGGAACTGCGCTGGCTGGTCACCACCAACAGCTTGTCCCCCTTCCGCTTGATGGAAGCCAGGTTCGACGAGGTCTCCACCAAGCCCTGGATGTCCTGGCTCATGGCATATACTCCATTGTGAACCGCATAAATGGCCAGCAAGAAGCGTCGCATGGCCTCCTGCTCCATCACCAGTGCACAGGGGGTCTCCGACTCCAGGTCAATGGCCAACGACGGCTCCGTCTTGGCGAACTCATTCTCTAACTCGGCCAGGAAGACGTTCAAGTCCACCCGGACCGACTCCTTGTCCTTCATCGGCACAGCCGCCACGGCATACGCCTCACGGGGGATGGCGTTATGGAGGTTGCCGCCATCGATGTCCGCCAGCCGGAGGTCATAGCGCCCCATCAGCTGTACGAGGAAACGGTTCAGCAGCTTGTTGGCGTTGGCGCGACCCTTGTTGATGTCATCCCCTGAATGGCCACCGGTGAGCCCTTTCACGGTCAGGCGGAAGAAGAAGCTGCCCTCCGGCGCTTTCTCGGTGGGGAAAGGGAACTCGGCGGAAGTACGGGCACCTCCCGCGCATCCGATGAACAACTCACCCTCGTCCTCCGAATCCAGGTTGATAAGGATATCGCCGCCGACAAAGCCTTCCTGCAATGCGAAAGCCCCCGTCAGTCCCGTCTCCTCATCGACGGTGAACAGGCATTCCAAGGGACCGTGGGCGATGTCATCCGCCGCCAGCACGGCCAGTTCGGTGGCCACTCCGATGCCATTGTCGGCACCCAGCGTAGTTCCTTTGGCTTTCAGCCATTCGCCGTCAATATAGGTCTCGATCGGATCCGTGTCAAAATCATGCTGCGTATCCTTGTTCTTCTCGCAGACCATGTCCATGTGCGACTGCAGCACCACCGTCTTCCGGTTTTCCATGCCGGGAATCGCGGCTTTCCGGATGAGCACGTTTCCGGCCTCATCGCACACACAGTCCAGTCCCCGCTCACGGGCGAAGGCCATCAGATACGCCCGGATCTTCTCTTCTTTTTTTGAAGGGCGGGGCACTTGGCACACTTCTTCAAAATAATGAAATACAGACACCGGTTTCAAGTCTTTTTTTTCCATACTTTTCGTCGTTAAAATGAATATTCTATGTAACAATTCCGCAAAAATACGTTAAATCGCGTTGTTTTCCCTGTTTTCTCTTTCTTTTTTGAAGAAGAAGTGGAAGAATTTGGCGACAAAGCTCTATATTTGCACCACAAAATTAATAGAAATGCTCAAGACTATCCTTTTTACAATGTTAATAGTTGCTATTTGTATGGCACTATTGTGCGTAAAGATGCTTTTACGGAAAGACGGACGCTTTCCCAATACCCATGTGAGCGGCAGCAAAGCCATGCGCGAGCGGGGTATCGGCTGCGTGCAGTCACAGGACCGTGCCGCCCGCCGGACAAGCCCGCATGCCATTGCTGAAAGAAGGACGGGAACCGATGATGCGAACCATTAACAATAACAAGTAGATATTCAAAAAACATTATGAAACGTATGAAGTACATCCTGAACGGATTGATGGCACTGACCCTGGTGCTGCTGTTTGCCCAATGTTCCAATGACAAGGCTGGGAAAGATACCGCCTCTGCCCCTGTTGCGGCTGGAGGACTGGCCAACATGAAAATCGCCTATGTGGAAATCGATTCCTTGCTGACCAAATACCGTTTCTGCAACGACCTGAACGAGCTGATGCTCCAGAAGGAGGAGAACATCCGCACGACGTTGAACGAACGCGCCAAGGAACTGGAGAAGGAAATGCGCGAGTTCCAGCGGAAACTGGAGAACAACGGCTTCGCCAGCCGGGAACGGGCCGAACAGGAGAACCTGCGCATCAGCCAGAAGCAGCGCGACCTGCAGCAACTTCAGGAAAAGCTGACCAGCGAACTCCAGGCGGAAAACCAGAAGAACAACCTGCAGCTGCGTGATTCCATCAACTCCTTCTTGAAAATCTACAACCAGGATAAAGGCTACAGCCTGATCATCAGCAACGCCGGGTTTGACAACCTGCTCTATGCCGACAAGGCTTTCAACATTACCGACGAGATTGTAGAGGGTCTGAACGCCCGCTATACGCCGAACACGAAGAAATAAAACGTTCTCCTGCAGAGAAGAAAGGAAGAAGAAACAATCTCTTCTCTCGCGGACAATACGTCTATGACAGACGAAAGGACAAAGGCGCTGTTTTTCCAGCACACGCCTTTGTCTTTTTTTTGTATCTTTTCAGGGCTGGGCCGTGAACAAAAGGGCGGTAAAGCCTGTTGTCATTCCATAAGCGTCCAACCAACTATTAAACGCAACGGGAATATGGATACATTCAATCAACTCATACATGCCGACACGCCCGTATTAGTCGATTTCTACACAGACTGGTGTGTCCCATGCCGACAGATGTCAGACGTGCTCCAACAGCTGAAAGAACGACGAGGAGAGGGAGTGCGCGTCCTTCGGATCAATGTCGAGAAGGAGCCGCCCATCGGGGCCTTCTATTCCGTCCAGTCCATCCCTACCCTGATTCTGTTCAAGAACGGGAGGCCTCTCTGGCGGCAGAACGGCTACCTCGACTATAGCGACCTGACGCGCGTCATTGACATGGTACTGGCCCAGCAGAACCGCCTCAGCTACGGATCTTCTCCTGATAGAGAGCCGCACGGCGGATGACCTCCATCACGAAGTTGTAGGTTTCCGTCCCGCGGAAATAACCACTCTTGCAGACCGGGTCCGTGTAGTACTCCTCGTGGCTTTTCAGCAGGATGAAGTGCGCCACATGGTGTTCCCACACATAGCGGTTGCGCCCGTACTTCTCCGCCAGCGCCATGGCGTCCGTGACGTGCCCCACTCCCGCATTGTAGGCGGCCAGCACGAATTTCTGCCGTTCTTCCTCGTCCGGCACCTTCGAGAAAATCTGCTGGAGACGGGCGATGTACTTTACGCCCGCCTTGATGCTTTCCTCCGGGTCCTGGTCCTTTCCAGGAGGGACCCCCATCGCCCGCGAGGTCGCCGGCATCAGCTGCATCAGCCCCCGTGCCCCCGCCCAAGAGACCACGGTGGGGTCGAAGTTCGACTCCGTATAAGCCAGGGAGGCCAGCAGCCGCCAGTCCCACCCGATTTCCTGGGCATACTGACGGAACAGCCCGTCGAAGTGTGAGATTTTCCCATCCTTCAGCGACAAGATAGGACCGTGCGCCGTATGCTTGTCCAGCTCGAAATAACGTTTCGCACTGGCCACGAACTCCGGCGAGTTGACGGCCTCCCGGTGCCACTTGTCCGCCGCCTCCGCCAGCAGGGGTGACGTGTTCCGTACGGCCCACGACGCGCGCTGGTCGAAACTCACCACCAACGAAATGTCCAGGTTCGGGTAATAGGTGCGGTTGATCCGGGCCAGCTCATGGCTCGCGATGGTCAGGTCGATTTCTCCCTGCGCCACCCGCGTCATCAGGTCCTCCACCGACAC
>JAQXRG010000085.1 GCA_029218405.1 Bacteroidales bacterium | reverse complement strand
CCTTGGTGGGCCGTTACCCCGCCAACAAGCTAATGGAGCGCATCCCCATCCCTTACCGTAAACTTTATTCACGTTGTCATGCAACCGCGTGAAACCATCGGGAGTTAATCCATCTTTCGATGGGCTATGCCCGAGTAAGGGGAAGGTTGGATACGTGTTACTCACCCGTGCGCCGGTCGCCATCAGTCTTAGCAAGCTAAGACCATGCTGCCCCTCGACTTGCATGTGTTAAGCCTGTAGCTAGCGTTCATCCTGAGCCAGGATCAAACTCTTCATTGTAAAATATCTTTCAACTTTCCTATTGCTAGGAAAGCAATCGTTATCTCTGTCTCGGGAAGCCTTCCTTATCAATCATTCAATTGACGGTTTCTCTTATCCGACGAAAATTCCCTACCTTATTATTATAAGGAGAGCTTCCGTCTTCCCTGTACTACATTTCTTGTTTGTTTATCTAAAGTCTTTCAATGAACTCTCTTTTTTCAGCCTTCGTTTTTATTGGAAAGCGTTTGCAAAGTTAAGGAGTTTATTTCGAACCACCAAATTTTTCGGCAACTTTTTTCTAAAAAGTTTTTCTTTAGTCGTTCGGAGCCTCCGGAACCCGATTTCCGCCCTCTCTTTGTACTTGTCAAAGAAAGATGCCCAAACATTGTTCCTAATTCGTTAGTCTCCTGTAACTTACAGCTTCAGAATTTCAATCTTCAGTGCGTTTCCCTCTCGAAAGCGGTTGCAAAGGTACTGCTTTTTCTGAAACCTGCAAGCGATAATCACTACTTTTTTTCAAGAAAATTTCAAATCAACACATAAACAACTGTATAACAGATAAGTAAAAGCAATCATAATTTCACTACTGTCCACAGCGGGGAATAACCCTTTTACCTTATTATATTATTCAAGACCTCATAGGGAACGCGGAAGGAAACCCCTTCCCGCATCAAGTTCATCAGATTCGGCAGCATGCGCTGCTGGAACGAGCCCCAGGACCGATGCTCCATCTGCGTCCAACCGGCCTCCGCCAGTGCCAAGCCACGCGGATAGGTCATGTACGTGGCACGATGGACATCCTTGATGGCTTCTCCCCAAAGCGTCCCCATCACACCTTCAATGCGCGGCAGGTCTTTGGGAGCCCACCCATATTCGGGATCAAATTCGTACACTTTCTTCAACGGTGTCACTGGCATACCCCAGTTGTTGAACTCCGGCAGATCCCCTTTCCACTGCGGGTAGTCAAAGTACGTGTATTCTCCAGGTGCCATAATCAGCGGATTGCCCGATTGAGCGGTCAGTTCCATACATTTAGGAGTCAGTCCGTTGCGCCACGTAATCAGGGTCACGTCCTGCGGATAGGGGAACAGGTACTCGTGCGCAGGCATCCACAGGTTGTCCAACTCACACCAGAGGACAGGGGTCTTTCCCTTCTCACGGACACTGGGAAGGATGTTCGCGAAGAAGTAGCCCATCAATTGCGCCACTTCCGTAAAGCCTTTCTCCTCCATCAGCTTCCGGCAGCGCGGACACACCGCCCAGTTCTTGGCCAAGGCCGCCTCATCGCCTCCCAAGTGGACACGGGAGGACGGGAAGATGTCCGCCAGCTCAGCCAGGATATCCTTGCACACCTCATACGTACGGTCACAAGCGGCACAGAGCATCTTGTTGTCTGTTTTTCCCAGCACCCACTGCGCAGTATCGGCTACCTCACATTTCAGTTCCGGAAAGGCCGTCAGCAGGGCCACCGTATGCCCCGGCATATCTATCTCGGGCACGATTTCCACGTTCCGCTGGGCCGCATAATCCACCAGGTCGCGCAGTTCGTCCTGGGTATAGAAGCCGTTGTCCGGTCCTTGCGCGCCCGCGCCCTGACGGCGGAACGCGCCTTTTTCCGTCAGCTGCGGATACTTTCGTATTTCCACCCTCCATCCTTGGTCGTCCGAAAGGTGCAGCTGCAGCACATTGTACTTATAGCGCACCATCTGGTCGATGTACCGCTTCACGTCGGCCACCGGCAGGAAATGACGGGCCGGGTCGAGCATCAACGCCCGGAAAGCAAACCGGGGCTGGTCATCTATCCGCACGCAGGCCATCCGTCCGGCAGCAGTCTGACAGGCATCCCCCAGCAGCAACTGGTCGAGTGTCTGCAGACCGACCACGACGGCCGCCTCCGTCGCCCCCACCAATGAGACACCTTTCGGGGTCACCTCCAGCACATAATGCTCGCGGCCTTTCAGGGTCGGGTCCACCGCCATCTGGAGCTCCGCAGGACGGGCGGCGGACAGTTCCGCCCACTGGACCTCGCACCCCAACCGCTGCCGAAAGATTTCCTGCAGACGGCTGCGGCAGTACGTCTCGCCGCCCATGCCGGAGCAGGCGGCACGCACGACCCTTTCCGGTTGGAAAAAGCCGGTTTGTTGTTCAATACTGTTCGGCAGGGGCAACAGTGCCGACACATTCCCTTGTCCCCGAACCGGGAACGCCCCAACAAGACTCATCAAGCCCATCAGGACCCATTTACCAAATTTCATACTATACACTCATTTTAAGGTTTTACAAAGCGAAAAGCCGCACCCCTTCTCACGAAAGGATACGGCCATTCAGCATAGCACCTCCAAGCGGCGGGATTCGCCCTTGGAGGCTATATAAAGAGAAAGATCAGTTTCTCTCCTTGTTGTGCTGCGGACGGCGGTCACGACGCGGACGGCCGTTCCCTTCGTCCGACATACCTTCGGGCTTCGGTACCAGCACCTTGTGCGACAGCTTGAACTTGCCCGTCTTGGGATCGATGTCCAGCAGCTTCACGTCAATCTCATCGCCTTCCTTCAGGCCGGACTCCTCAATGGTCTCCAAGCGTTTCCAGTCGATTTCCGAGATATGGAGCAAGCCATCCTTGCCCGGCAGGAACTCTACGAACGCGCCGTAAGGCATGATGGAGCGCACCTTTCCCTTGTAGGTCTCGCCCACTTCAGGAACCGCCACAATACCCTTGATGAGACGCATAGCGTCATCGATGCTCTGCTTGTTGTTGCCAGCAATCTCGATGCGGCCCACTCCGTCGATTTCCTCGATGGTGATGGTAGCGCCGGTCTCTTCCTGCATACCCTGGATAATCTTTCCGCCCGGGCCGATGACAGCACCGATGAATTCCTTCGGGATGGTCATCGTCTCGATGCGCGGAGCGTGCGGCTTCAGGTCGGGACGCGGCTCAGCGATGCAGTCGGTCAGCTTGCCCAGGATGTACTCACGGCCCTGCTTAGCCTGAAGCAATGCCTTCTCCAGAATATCATAGGTCAGTCCGTCGCACTTGATGTCCATCTGAGTGGCGGTAATACCGTTGCACGTACCGGTCACCTTGAAGTCCATGTCGCCCAAGTGGTCCTCGTCGCCGAGGATGTCCGACAGCACGGCATACTTCTCTTCGCCCGGGTTCTTGATCAGACCCGTGGCGATACCCGACACCGGATGCTTGATGGGCACACCGGCATCCATCAGCGCCAGCGTACCGGCACAAACCGTCGCCATGGACGAAGAGCCGTTGGATTCCAGGATGTCCGACATCACGCGGATGGTATAAGGATAGCCTTCAGGAATCTGTCCCTTGAGCGCACGCCACGCCAGATGGCCGTGACCGATTTCGCGACGGCCCACGCCACGCTGTGCCTTGGCCTCACCCGTAGAGAACGGCGGGAAGTTATAGTGCAGCAAGAAGCGTTCCTTGTGCTGGTCGAGCACGTCGTCCACGAGCTTCTCGTCGAGCTTCGTACCGAGCGTGACCGAGCTGAGCGACTGGGTCTCACCACGGGTAAAGATAGAAGAACCGTGAGGACCGGGCAGCGGGCTGACTTCGCACCAGATGGGACGGATGTCCGTCGTGGCACGTCCGTCCAGACGCTTGCCCTCGTCGAGGATGCAGCGGCGCATGGCTTCCTTCTCCACATCGTGGTAGTAGCGGTCGATGAGCGGAGCCTTCTCTTCGAGCTCCTCTTCCGAGAACTGTGCCTTGAACTCGTCGCAGACAGCGGTGAAGGCAGCCTCGCGCTCGTGCTTGTTGCGGTTGCCCGACTGGGCGATGGCGTACGCCTTCGCGTAGCAGGCCTCGTGAACGGCCTTGCGCAGGTCCTCGTCGTTCTCTTCGTGGCAGTATTCGCGCTTCTGCACCTTGCCCACTTCCTCCATCAGCTCCATCTGCGCCTTGCAGTGCACCTTGATGGCTTCGTGAGCGAACTTCATGGCTTCCAGCAGGTCCTGTTCGGACACTTCCTTCATCTCACCTTCCACCATCATGATGTTCTCGTACGTGGCAGCCACCATGATATCCATGTCGGCACGTTCCAGCATCTCGAAAGTCGGGTCGATGACGAACTGTCCGTCGATACGCGCCACGCGCACTTCAGAGATAGGTCCGCCGAAGGGGATGTCCGACACTGCCAAGGCAGCCGAAGCGGCCAGACCTGCCAGTGCGTCGGGCATATCCACGCCGTCGGCCGAGAACAGGATGATGTTGACGTACACTTCTGCATGATAGTTGTCGGGGAACAACGGACGCAACGCGCGGTCCACGAGACGGCAAGTCAGGATCTCGTAATCAGAAGCCTTGCCCTCACGCTTGGTAAATCCGCCCGGAAAACGTCCGAATGCTGAATATTTTTCTTTGTACTCTACCTGAAGGGGCATGAAGTCAGTACCGGGAACTGCATCTTTTGCCGCACAAACAGTAGCCAGCAGCATGGTGTTACCCATGCGTAGCATCACAGCACCATCTGCCTGTTTTGCCAGCTTTCCCGTTTCGAGGGTGATGGTTCTGCCATCACTGAGCTCGATCGTCTTAACAATAGGATTAATCATAAAAATGTCATTAAATTATTTCATCATAAAATCGCACAAAGATAGACAATTAATCCTTGCCAACGGGCATAAACCCCCTAAAAACTTTCGCCGATTTGCGATTTTTATCGAAAAGGACGGCCTTTTTCCACAAAATTCGGGTCCTTCGGCAGAAGAAGCGAGGGAAAAACTTTGCCATGTCACGAAAAGCCGTAACTTTGCACCGGAAAAAACAGAAGACTACATACCATCATGAAGAGAAACGTTTATCTGGCAGCGGCCCTGTTGGCCGGACTTGCCGCCTGCGACAACGAGCCCTCCTTCCGCGTAGAAGGAACTGTGACCGGCTCCGCCGACAAGATGTTGTATTTCGAGCATTCCGGCCTGGAAGGCGTCACCTGCCTCGACTCGACCCGACTGAACGACAACGGCACCTTCCAGTTCAGCCAGGCCCGTCCCGAATCGCCCGAATTCTACCGACTGCGGGTGGAGGACAAGGTCATCCACTTCTCCGTCGATTCCACCGAGACCGTCCGTATCAGCGCCCGCTACGACCAGTTCGGCACCGGCTACCAGATTGAAAGCTCGGAGAGCAACCGGAAAATCCAGGAACTGACCCGCCTGCAGGCCAACCTGCAGACCCAGGTGAACAAGGTAAGCGCCTCGGGCCTACCCGCCGGCATCGCGCGGGACAGCCTGCAAGCCCTCATCCGCCGCTACAAGGACGAGGTGAAACGCAACTACATCTTCGTGGAGCCGAACAAGGCCTACGCCTATTTCGCCCTCTTCCAGCAGCTGAACGGCTACATGATTTTCGACCCGCTGAACAACAAGGACGACGTGAAGTGCTTCGCCGCCGTGGCCACCAGCCTGAACAACCTGTACCCACACGCCGACCGCTCGCGCAACCTTTATAATATGGTCATCAAGGGCATGAAGAACACCCGCACCCCGCAGGTCAAGGAAGTGTCCCTGCCCACCGACATCGTGAGAGAGACCACCATCATCGACATCCCGCTGATGGACATCAAGGGCGAGACCCGTCACCTGACCGACCTCAAGGGCAAGGTGGTGCTCATCGACTTCACCGCCTACCAGAACACCCTCTCGGGCGCCCACAACCTGCTGCTGCGCGAACTCTACAACAAGTACGCCGCACAAGGCTTCGAGATTTACCAGATCTCCATCGACGCCGACGAGCACTTCTGGAAGACCGCCAGCGACAACCTGCCCTGGATTTGTGTCCGTGACCCCCAAGGCCCCTACTCCTCTTACCTTAATATATATGGGGTCACCCAGCTGCCCGCCCTGTTCCTCGTGAACCGCGCCAACGAGCTGAGCGCCCGTCTGGGAGAGAAAGACAACCTGGAGGCGGCCATCCAAAAGCTGCTCTAAAGGCAGCTCTGTGTGCGCACGACTTCTTAAAATGTTGCAAAGCATACAAAATTGAACGGCGCAGACTTGCTTCGTACTGAAAAAAGGGCTACCTTTGCGCCAGCATATCAGAAAAGGGTTCCGGCATGAACAGGATGCCGGAATTCTTTTTTCTGTTTTCCGAGAAAGAAAAATCAAATCATCAATAAAAAAACTAATTTAGGAGGAAAAAAAGAAATGGCTTACATGTCAGAAGAAGGCTACCAGAAGCTGGTGGCAGAATTGAAACACCTGGAAGCAGTAGAACGCCCCAAGATCATTGCCGCCATCGCAGAGGCACGCGACAAGGGAGACTTGTCCGAGAACGCTGAATACGATGCCGCCAAGGAGGCGCAGAGCATGCTGGAGTCCAAAATCAACCAGCTCAAGGCAACCATCGGGGATGCCAAGATTATCGATACGTCCAAGCTGAAGTGTGACACCGTGCAGATTCTCACACGTGTGGAACTGAAGAACGTCAAGAACGGCATGAAGATGGCCTACACCATCGTGTCGGAAAGCGAAGCCAACCTGAAGCAGGGCAAGATTTCGGTCAACACCCCCATCGCACAGGGACTGCTGGGCAAGAAAGTAGGCGACGTGGCCGAAATCACCATCCCGCAGGGTAAAATCAGTCTGGAAGTACTGGGCATATCATTCTAACACATCCATAAGGCAGGTGCGCCACGGGCGGACTTGCCTTTTTTTCTATAACTTATCCGAACTATGGCAACTATTTTCAGTAAAATCATCGCAGGCGAAATCCCCAGCTACAAGGTGGCCGAGGACGAGCGTTTCTTTGCATTCTTAGACATCAACCCCCTGGCCAAAGGCCACACGCTGGTCGTGCCCAAGCGGGAAGTGGACTACCTCTTCGACCTGGACGACGAGGAACTGGCCGCCATGCAGGTGTTCGCCAAAGGCGTGGCACTGGCCATCCAGCAGGCCTTCCCCTGCAAGAAGGTGGGTCAGGCGGTCATCGGACTCGAAGTGCCCCATGCCCACATCCACCTCATCCCCATCCAGCGCGAGTCGGACATGATTTTCTCGAACCCGAAGCTCCAGCTCACGGCCGAGGAGTTCCAGGCCATCGCCGCCGCCATCCACGAGCAGTGGGCGAAGAACCGCTGACCCTACACACAAGAACGGAGACACAAGGCCGTTTCCTCCTTCTTCCCTCGAAGAAAAGCCTTGTGTCTCCGTCCTGCTCCGCCGGCCGGAACGGCCGTCACGAATATTTTCCGTCGAATTTCATTTCCACATCGTTCACATACTTGCGGATGGCGTTCTGGTCATTCTTCTTGCACACCAGCAGCACGTTGTCGCGCGATGCCACCAAGTAGCCGTCCAGCCCCTGCAGCACGGCCAGTTGCCCCTTGGGCAGCGACACGATGGTGTTCTGGCAGTCGTAGAGCAAGGTCTGCCCGTTCACCACCACGTTCTGCTGACGGTCCTTCGGCATCACCTCGTAGAGCGAGTCCCATGTGCCCAGGTCCGCCCAGCCGAAGTCGCACAGCTGCACGTACACATTGTCCGCCTTCTCCATGATGCTGTAGTCGATGGAGATGTTCGGGCACGAGGTGAAGTCGGGCACGTCGCGGTCCACCCGGGGACAGATTTCCGTCATGTAGTTCCGGAACGCCTGCTGGATGGTCTTCACGTTCCAGAGGAAGATACCCGAGTTCCAGAAGAACTCCTGGCTCTGGATGAAGATTTCGGCGAACTCCCGCGCGGGCTTCTCGATGAAGGTCCGCACCTTATAGAATCCTCCCTCCTGCTCGTCATCAATCTGGATGTACCCGTACCCGGTCTCCGGACGGCTGGGCCGGATGCCGAGGGTCAGCAGCACGTCGTGCGCCGCAGCGAACGAAAGCCCGCGCAGAATGGCTTCCTTGAATTCCCCCTGGTTCAGGATGAGATGGTCACAGGGAGCCACCACCATCGTGGCCTGCGGGTCCTCCTTCTCGATGACATGGGCGGCGTAGGCGATGGACGGGGCCGTGTTCCGGCGCTCTTCCTCCACGATGAGCCGCGAGGCCGCCAGCTCCGGCAGCTGTTCCAGCACCTTGTCCCGGTAGTCCTTGTGAGTCGTGACGAAAATATGGTCCAGCGGCACGATCTGCCGGAACCTGTCGAACGTCTGTTGCAGCAGGGTCTGTCCGCAGCCGAAGAAGTCGATGAACTGTTTCGGGGACGCCTGACGGCTGTGTGGCCAGAAACGCCGGCCAGCGCCGCCTGCCATAATGACGCAGTAATAATCATTCGTGTGCATAATCAAAGAATCAGTTTTAATGTTCCACTTTGCTAAGTTACTCCTTTTTTCGATAGAATCAACAGATTGGGGCGACAAATCTCCCGCATCGGCTCCGTTTTTTAGTTTTTTTGGGGAAAGAGCCGCAGAATCGGCCCGTAAAGCACACCCGAAGTTCTTTTTCCGCGCCGGCTGACAGAAAAAAGAAGGCATCCTTTCCGATTATTCGATAAAAAGGCTTACATTTGCATCCTAAAAGTGACACTAACCTGAAAAAACTTCTATAGCCATGTTACCTGTAATCACACGGATAACCGACCGATATATGCGCCGCTGGCACCTGCTGACGATGCTCCTGTGCCTCGTGTACGCCCTGCCCGCC
Organism: Bacteroidales bacterium; assembly: GCA_029218405.1. Lineage (GTDB taxonomy): Bacteria > Bacteroidota > Bacteroidia > Bacteroidales > Bacteroidaceae > Phocaeicola. Next base: position 22,403 of record JAQXRG010000085.1, on the reverse strand, counting down.
GCCGCGCAGCACTTCTCCTTCAACAAGATTTCCCAGAACGCCGACAAGGAGTTCGCCTCGCTGCTGAACTCCATCACCGAAGACAGCCGGGGCTACCTGTGGATCGGCACCCGCACCGGACTGGGCCGCTACGACGGCGCCACGCTGAAGAAATACCTTGCGGACAAGACCAACCCGCACGCCATCCCAGGCGACGACATCTACGACGTGCTGGAAGACCCCGATCACGACCTGTGGGTGCTCACGGTGCGCGGTGTGGCACGTCTGGACCCCCAGAACGACCAGTTCTACCCCATCACCAACGAGGAAGGACAGAACGTGAAGGCCTACGCGGCCTGCATCTGGCGCGACGGACTCCTGCTGGGCGACGGACACGCCATCCACTACTACAACAAGAAGGAGAACACCTTCACCCAACTGGCCGAGCTGCCCCTCTCGGCCTGGATGGAGCGCTTCCGCCTGCTCGACGACCGCACCCTGCTCTGTATGGTACGCTCGAACAGAGTATGGATCGTGCATCTCGATACCGGCGAAGTGGACGGAGAGACCCTCAACGTACAGGCATATCCCACCGACTTCCTCATCGACCGTCAGCACCGTATCTGGATCACCACCCTGGGCAACGGGCTCGTCTGCCTGTCGGCCGAGGGAAAGCTCCTGACCCATTTCAACACCGAGAACTCCGACTTCATCACCAACCGCCTGAAGTCGCTCACGGAATGCAACGGCTACATCGTCGCCGCCGCCCAATACCATGGGGTAGTGGTGGTGCATCCCGAGACCCGGCAGGTCTGGCGCTTCGAGCACGAGAAGGGAGGCGGGCAGTTCACCCTGCCCGGCAACGAGGTGAACCTGGTCCGCACGGACAAGTACGGCAACATCCTGCTGGGCATCATAGGGCACGGACTGGTGTCGTTCGACAAGGTCTATCTGCGCACGTACACCAACCTCTACGCTGGCTTCCGCAAAGGTCCGTCGGGCGAGTCCATCGCCAGCCTGCTGAGCTACGGCGACAAGCTGTGGGTGGGCACCACCGACTCCGGACTGAACCTGTTCGACCCCACCGACAACACCTTCACTCCCATCCCCTCCACCGAGGGGATGCACATCTTCTCGATGTGCGACCTGGCCCCGGGCAAGCTGCTCCTGTCCGTCCTCAACGAGGGGCTCTATATTTTCGACATCGCGACCGGACGGCTGACTCCCCTGATGCTCATGTCCCCATCTGATAACTATGATGCCTTTCTCCGGGGCAACGGCGCCTACGTATGGCGGAACTCGCCGGAGACCCTCCTCGTCATCGCCTCCCACCTCTATGTCTATCATATCAAGGAAGGGGTCTTCACCCGGGTGGAAGAAAAGGAAGACCACATGATCTACAACGGCACCTTGAAGATGGTCTGCTCGCTCGACAACGAGAGCTACCTCACCGACCGCTGCCGCCTGTACCGCTACGACCACCGCACCGGGGACCTGTCCATCCTCTACCGCACCCCGAACAACGAGCTGGTCATCCACATCGCCACCCGCTCGCAGGACGGCCTGTTCTGGTTAGGCACCAACGACGGCCTGTACACATTTGACCTAGAGACCCAGGCCACCACGCGCATCGAAACCCGCTACTTCCAGAGCATCATGTCGCTCTTCGCCGGCCCCTTCGGACAAATCTGGATCGGCACCTACTATGCCCTGTTCTCCTACGAGAGTACCTCCCGACACTTCATCGCCTACGACGTGACGGAAGGGGCACTGCCCAACGAGTACAGCCGCACGGTCACCTGCATGGACAACCAGTACATCTATATGGGCGGGACGAAGGGACTGTTGCAGATCGCCTACAAGCACGCCCGCCCGGCCAACGAAAAGCCCGTGTTCGCCATCTCCGACTGCACGCTCAACGGGGAGACGAAAGGAAACCCCTTCCTCGACCAACAGCAAGAGGTGGAGCTGCCCTACAACTGCAACTTCTCCCTCCGCATGATGACCGAGGAGAAGAACCGCTTCCGCCAGCGCACCTACCGCTTCCACATCCCCAACTATAGCTCCGAAATCATCGAGACCATCACCCCGGAGCTGAAACTGTACGGACTCCGGGCCGGCCACTATACCATCGAGGCCGCCTGCACGCTCATCGACGGGTCGTGGTCGGACTTCCAGCCCATCGGCGAGTTCCAGGTGCTCCCGCCCTGGTACCGCAGCAACCTGTTCCTCTCCTGCATGGGCCTGCTGGTCCTGCTGACGGGCGGCGCAGGGCTGTGGGTACTGCTGGTGCGCAAGCAGCTGGTCATGGAGCGCACCATCGAGCAGAACCGGCGGCAGCTGAACGAAGAGAAAGTGGACTTCCTCGTCAACGTGAGCCACGAGCTGCGCACGCCGCTCACCCTCATCTACGCGCCGCTGAACCGCATCCTGGGCGAAATCGCCCCCTCCGACAAGTACTACCGCCCCCTGCTGACCGCCTGCCGGCAGGCCAGCCGCATGACCAACATCATCAACATGGTGCTCGACCTGGAGAAGATGGAGCACAAGTCCGTGCAGCTGCAGGTGCAGGCGCACCCGTTCAACGCCTGGGTGGAGGAAGGCATGCGCGACTTTATCTCGGAAGGCCGGGAGCGGAGTGTGAACGTGGACTTCGTGCCCGACGAGCGCATCCAAAACGTTGATTTCGACATCAACAAGTGCGACATCGTGCTGAACAACCTGCTCATCAACGCCCTGAAGCACAGTCCAAAGAACACCACCATCACCGTCAGGACCCAGCTGGCCGACAACGGCGAGACGGTCAAGGTGTCCATCAGCGACCAAGGCACCGGCCTCCAGAAGGGCGAGATACAGGAGCTCTTCACCCGCTTCCACCAAGGCTCGAAAGAGAGCACGGGCACCGGACTGGGACTGGCTTACTCGAAGGTGTTGCTCGAACAGCACAAGGGCAGCATCGAGGCCTACAACAATCCCGACCGGGGAGCCACCTTCTTCTTCACCCTTCCCGTCCGCCAGTCCGAGGCAGTCATCGAGGCGGCGGTCAGCAAGGAACAGATAAAGAAAATTGTCTCGTACCGCCCGGCCAAGAAGAAGGAGGAGCCGCGTTCCGCCCACCAGCCGGCCGACATCCCTGCCGCCGCACCGGCGCCTTCGTCCGCCTCGGCACCTGCACCAGCAACCGCAACGACCCCTTCCCCCGCGCCAGCGCCATCGTCCGCTCCCGGGGCCTCCACCCCGCCGCCCGCCGCGACCGCCTCGCCCTTCACCCTGCTCGTGGTGGACGACCAGGAAGACATCACCAGCTTCCTGGCCGAGTCGCTGCAGGGTGACTTCCAGCAGGTGCTCACCGCCAAGGACGGCATAGAAGCGCTGAAGGTGCTCCGCGGCAACCGCCCCGACGTGGTCATCAGCGACGTGATGATGCCCCGCATGAACGGCTTCGACCTGTGCCGCGAAATCAAGGGCGACATCAACATCAGCCACATCCCCGTCATCCTGCTCACCGCCAAGACCGACGAGCAGAGCGTGCTCACCGGCTACAAGACCGGTGCCGATGCCTACATCCCCAAGCCCTTTGACCTGCAGGTTCTGAAGCAGATCGCCTTCAACCTGCTGAACGCGCGCCAGCGCATCCAAGGCAAGTACTCCACACCGGGCGCCGTGCCCCTGCCCGAGGAAGCGACCATCAGCTACGCCGACGAGGCCTTCCTGACCAAGCTCAACAAGGTGATAGAAGAGCACATCAACAACACCGACCTCGGTATCGGCCTCTTGGAGAGCGAGATGGCCATGAGCCGTGCCTCGCTCTTCAACAAGATGAAGCTCCTCACCGGCATGGGAGCCAATGAGTACATCACGAAAATCCGCTTGGAGAAAGCCCTCCAGTTAGTCAAGGGCAGCACGCTCTCGTTCACGGAAATCTCTGAACGGGTGGGCTACAGCTCGTCCTCCTACTTCAGCTCTGCCTTCAAGCAATACACGGGCATGACCCCGACCCAGTACCGCAAGGCCAACACCCAGAAATAAGGGGTGTCTGCCCGCTACGGTGCCGGGCCTGAAACCCGCTGGTTCCCAGTCATCACTGTCCGTCATCGCTGTCCGTTATAACTTCTGACCTTCGTCGGAAGTATCTGCGACCTTCGTCGGAGGAATCTGCGACCTTGGTCAGAAGTATCTGCGACCTTGGTCGAAAGTTGCAACGACCGGCTTCCAGGCGCAACCACTCCTGTGCTCCTGCCTTGTTTCCGCAGCGGATGCTCCTACCGCCACCGCAGAAGCAGTAGCGTTGTCCCCGTCGAAAAAGAACGCCCCCCTGAGAGAAATCCTGCCGCCACCGAAAAAGGGCCTCCCGCCTTCGGACCGTTCCCCTTCGCTTCACGTCCCATCCGGACACGACATCTCCCCGAGAAAGCAGGGCGTTTCCGGCCCGGAACACAAACCGGAAGGACGAGAAGGACAAGCCGTGCAGCTCCTTTTCCTCGGATATTCCGAAAACCGTTTACTTATTTAGAATACCCCATTTTCAAAAATCACTAATAGCGATTTTTGAAAATCTACCCCCCCCGAATTCACCATCATTGATTATCAACAAATTAAAATTTCACACTTTAAAAAATCGCTATCAGACTATCAAAATTCAATATTATTTCGTACCTTTGCGGCTCCAACAAATCATCTAAATAAATGACCAAGTAAGAAGTAAAATTAAAGGGGGTATGAGACATTTATTCTATTGTGCAATCCTGCGCTGCCTGCTGTGCGCCGCCTGTCTGTACGGAGTACCGCTACGCGCCCAGCACTATTCGTTTACAACCATCTCACAAGACGCCGACGCGGAGTTCCCGTCGCGGCTGAACTGCATCACGGACGACCACCGGGGCTATCTGTGGATAGGCACGCGGTCCGGTCTGGGCCGGTACGATGGCTTCCGGCTGAAGAAGTACCTGATAGACGAGACAAATCCTTTCTCCCTGCCCAGCGAGAACATCTCGCACGTGACAGAGGACTTAGAGCACGAACTGTGGATCTTCACCGACGGCGGCGTGGTGCGCTACGACTACGCCAACGAGCACTTCATCCCGCTGCTTACCCCCGAGGGGAAGCCGATGAAGGCCAACGCCGGCTGCGGATGGAAGGACGGGCTGCTGCTGGAGACCAACCGATCGGTGGTCTATTATAATAAGAAGAGCCAAGAATGGCGCACCATCAGCCAGTGGAACGACACCCACCTGCAAGCCCAAAAAATCGTGGTGGCTGACGAGCACAACCTGATCTTCCAGAACCGCTCGCGCTACATGACACGGGTGAACCTGGACAACGGAGAGCGGGACAACTTCGCCTTTCCCACCCTCATGCCCGCCACCGACTTCTGCTTCGACCGGGAGAAACAGGAGCTGTGGGTCACCACCAACGGAAGCGGCTTGTACCATTACGCGCTGGACGGACGGCTCATCGCCCACTACACCACCGCCAACACCGAGCTAAAGACCGACCGGCTGCACGCCATCACCCGGTGCAAGGGTCACCTGCTCATCGGCACCAAGGAACTGGGACTGTATGCCATGCAGCCCACAACGGGACAGCTGTTCCACCTGATGCACGAACCCGGCGACGGACAGTTCACCCTGCCGGGCAACAGCGTGAACCTGCTGTTCACCGACCGCTACGACAACCCCATCCTGGGCATCGTGGACCACGGACTGGTGGCCTTTGGAAATGTATTCCTACGTTCCTACTCCAACCTGTACTCCGGCTTCGGCAAAGGGCCCAACTGCAACTCCATCTCCTGCTTCTGCCCGCAGGGCGACCAGCTCTGGATAGGCACCAGCGAAGGCGGCATCAACCGGTTCGACCCGGCCACGAACCACTTTACCTACTATCCGTCCACCGACCACAAGTTCGTGTTCTCCATCGCCGCCCTGAACAACGGACAGCTGCTCCTGTCCATCCTCAACGAGGGGCTCTTCTTCTTCGACCCCGCCACCGGCAGGACGACACGGCCGCTCCAGCTCCAAAACCCGCAGCTGGACTCCTACATCTTCCGGCACGGCAACGGTATCTACCTGTGGCGCAACACCCCCGAGACCTTGCTCATCGTGGGGCGCCACCTCTATATCTACCACGAGGCGCAGGGCACCTTCACCCAAGCCACCGAGGAGAAGGAAAACATGATTGCCAACGGAACCCTGAAGATGATCTGTACGGAAAAGACAGTCAGCTACTTGTGTGACCGTAGCCGCATCTACCTCTTCGACCATGCCTCGGAGACCCTCTCCATCCTGTACACCCATAACCGGGAGGAGGAGGTCATCAACGTGGCCACCCGCACACCCGACGGCCTCTTCTGGTTGGGCACCAACTACGGTTTCCTGTGCTACGACGCGAAAAAGCACGAGCTCACCCGCATCCCGACCCAGCAGTTCCGCGACATCATGTCGCTCCAGGCCGATCCCAACGGACGGGTGTGGATCGGCACGTACACCGCACTCTACTCCTACGACCCCGCCACGGAACGCCTCGTGGGCTACAACAAGACGGACGGCGTACAGCCCAACGAGTATGTGCGGGCGGTCAGCGCCTTCCACCAGGGACAGCTCTACCTCGGCGGCGTGAAGGGTTTCGTACAGATCAACTACCAGCAGGAGGACACCGATGCCAACGGCCATCCCACCTTCACCATCGCCGACTGCGACCTCAACGGCCTCCCCGAAGGAAATCCTTTCTCGATCCCTTCCCACCGGGTGGAACTGCCCTACAAGAGCAACCTCACCCTCCACGTGATGACCGAGGAGAAATACCGGTTCCGCACCCGCGGCTACAGGTTCCGGATTCCGTCCTACAGCCACGAGGTGATTGAGACATCGCACCCCGAGCTGCAGCTGAACGGACTCACGGCAGGCACCTATCAGGTGCAGATTTCCTGCACAATAGCCAACGGGCTCTGGTCGGACTACCAGCCGCTGGCCGCGTTCACCGTGCTGCCGCCCTGGTACCTGAGCTTCTGGTTCATCAGCGGCGTCTCCCTGCTGGTGCTGTTGCTGGGCGGCGGGGGAATGTGGATCCTGCTGGAGCGCAGACGGAACCTGATGCAACGCGAAATCGAGCAGAGCCACCTGCGGCTGAACGTGGAGAAAGTGGAGTTTCTGGTGAACGTGAGCCACGAGCTGCGCACACCGCTCACCCTTATCTACGCGCCACTGAACCGGATGCTCCGACAGACTTCTCCCGCCGACGCGAACTATCCGCTGCTGCAGACCGCCTGCCGGCAGGCCGGGCGCATGACCAATGTCATCAACATGGTGCTCGACCTGGAGAAGATGGAACGCAAGGCCGTGCGCCTGCAGCTACAGCCACACCCGTTCAACCCGTGGGTGGAGGAATGTATGAAGGACTACGTGTCGGAAGGGGCGGAACGGGGCGTGAAGGTGGTCTTCGTGCCCGACACGCGCATCAGCGTGGTGGACTTTGACCTACGCAAGTGTGACATTGTGCTGAACAACCTGCTTATCAACGCACTGAAGCACAGTCCGGAAGGGACAACCATCACCGTACGGACCGAGCTGGACGGAGCGGCCGGACAGGCCAAGGTGACCATCAGCGACCAAGGCAGCGGCCTGCAGCCTGGCGACATGAAGGAGCTGTTCAGCCGCTTCCACCAAGGAGCGAAGGAAAGTACCGGAACGGGACTGGGACTGGCTTACTCGAAAGTGCTGATGGAGCAGCACAAGGGAAGCATCGGGGCCTACAACAACGCGGACCGGGGCGCCAGCTTCTACTTCATCTTGCCGCTGCGGCAGGACCCGCAGGACCTTGTGGCAGACACGGCCCCCACGCCCGACGGAACGGCACTGCCAGCTACCGGCACACCGCGCGGAGCGGCAACAGTGGGCGGAGCCACAACAATTCCCTCAGACACGCCGAGACCGGACATCCAGCCGCGACCGGAGGCTGCCACAGGAGGCTCCCGAAGCCCCCAACAGCCGGCGGCTCCCACCGAGACAGCGTCGAACTATACCTTGTTAGTGGTGGACGACCAGCACGAAATCACGCAGTTCCTCGCCGACTCGCTGCAACACGCCTTCCAACAAGTGCTCACGGCAAAAGACGGGGTGGACGCGCTGAAGACCATCCGCAACAACCGTCCCGACATCATCATCAGCGACGTGATGATGCCTCGCATGGACGGCTTCGAACTGTGCCGCCAAATCAAGGGAGACCTGGATATCAGCCATATTCCCGTCATCCTGCTCACCGCCAAGACCGACGAGCTGAGCATCATGACGGGCTACAAGACCGGCGCGGACGCTTACCTTCCCAAGCCCTTCGACCTGGAAGTACTCAAGCAGATTGCCTTCAACCTGCTGAACACGCGCCAGCGCGTGCAGGACAAGTACGCTGCCCCAGGGGCTGTCCCCCTGCCCGAGGAAGTGACCATCAGCTACGCCGACGAGGCGTTCCTCACCAAGTTCAACCAGCTGGTGGAAAGCAACATTGACAATACCGACCTCGGCATCGGACTGCTGGAAAGCGAGATGGCCATGAGCCGTGCCTCACTGTTCAACAAGCTGAAGACCCTGACGGGCATGGGCGCGAACGAATACATCACCAAGATGCGCATGGAGAAGGCGATCCAACTGGTAAAAGACAGCTCGCTGCCGTTCACCGAAATCGCGGAACGAGTGGGCTACAACACGGCCTCTTATTTCAGCTCGGCCTTCAAGCAATATACCGGCATGACACCTACACAGTACCGCAAGACACAGGCCGAAAAGGAATAATCCTTGGCAGGCACACTATACGGCATGCACGGCAAAGCCCCCGACGGCCTCGTCACAGAGGAGCGTCGGGGGCTTTGCCGTACGTCAGGACCGGTAGCAGCTGGTACCGCCCCCACCGGCTCACGGGATGACCGAGACAGGGGCACCGGGATAGCGGACCGGCCTAAAAAAAGCGATGACTGAAGGATTTCAATCATCGCTTTTCGGTCGGAATGAGGCGACTCGAACGCCCGACCCCTACGTCCCGAACGTAGTGCGCTACCAACTGCGCTACATTCCGATTGCTCTCGTTGTTTCTCGATTGCGGATGCAAAGGTAGGATGTTTTTTCCAAACCACCAAACAAAATGCGGAAAATTTTGCAAGAAATTTATTTCAGCACTTTATTTGCAACTTTTTCGTCCAAAAGTTTGCCAGTTCAAAAATAATGCGTACCTTTGCACCCGCAATCGAGAAACAACGATGGTGCCATAGCTCAGTTGGTAGAGCAAAGGACTGAAAATCCTTGTGTCCCCGGTTCGATTCCTGGTGGCACCACCCTCCAAAAGCCGATGTTCTTCTTATAAGAATGTCGGCTTTCTTTTTTAGGATGGGCGGACACTGCTCCGCCGTGTCCGCTCGCACTGCATTTCCACTGAGTCCCGATTATTCGGTACTGGAGATGGTCACATCGTCAAACTCGTCCAGGTAATCAATCAGTCGCTCGCTGCGGTTCCCCTTGCGGATCTTCATTTCAATACGCGCCTCAAAGAACTCACCCTTCGAGGTCCTGCGGTCCTTCAGCTCGTACGAGTACAGCTCCTGGCAGTCTTTACGCAACTGGTTGACCACTCGCTTGACGCTCTCCTTCGACGTGGCCGTGAACGACAGCTGCACCGTGGTAGTACCAATCTTGGGCAGCAACGCACTCAGTATCTCCAGCCCGAACAGCACCAGTCCGGTAGTAAAGAACGCCACCCCGTACATGCCCGACCCGCACGCCAGCCCGATAGCCGCCGTCACCCACAGGCCGGCCGCCGTAGTCAGCCCGCGTATCACGTTCCGCTGGAAGATAATGGTCCCCGCTCCCAGGAAACCCACTCCCGACACGACCTGCGCCGCCACACGCGACGAATCCTTCAGCTCCACGCCAAAACCATACTGCGAGACCACACAAAACAACGCGCTGCCCAGCGCCACTAAAAAATGAGTGCGGAACCCCGCATCCTTCGAGCGGTATTCGCGCTCCATCCCGACGATGCCTCCCAACAACAGGGCGGCTCCCAATCTCAACGAACAGTCCAAAAACGTTTCCATACTTATAAATCTCGTTCTATCCAATCTACAAATGGCCCGAAAAAGGCCCTTCTTATCACTTCCACAAAGATACAAGGATAATACCAACCGACATTGTAGAAATGCTCAAAATTCGACTTCCACTATCGATTTTAGCGGATTTTATAAGCTGAAATAGTGATTTTTGATAACCAGAAGCGGTTTTAGACAGCGGAAATAGCGATTTTTAAAAATCCGTCAATCGATTATCGAAAACTAAAACGCAATCGGCCCTCCACGAAAATCGATTTTTGAAAGTAGTGAAATGTAGATTCCCGGTTTCTAAAAATAGCTTGCCTGACAATAGAAAATCTCCAAATCTTTCAAGTTATCGGATTCTGCAAATTGAATAGTGTATTTTGACAATATCGGAACGCATTTTACCCCTACCTTTGCAACTGTAAACGATGGCGCTCCCCACGGAACCAGTCCGAAAAACGGCGGCAGACATCGGTACAAAACTAATAAAGAAAAAAGGAAAAAACAAGTATAATTAAAAAGAAAGAAAGGGAAATAGTTATGATGACAATGAATTTAAGAAACAAGATGAGAGGCTCTCTGATGGGCGGTGCAATCGGTGACGCTATGGGTTACCCGGTAAAAGCCATCAACTCCTACGCAGGCATCCAGGCCAAGTACGGCGTGAACGGAATCACCCGCATGGACATCACCCGCTGGTGGTTGGACAATGAAGAGCTGGAAGAAGGCAAGGCCCTCGTGACCGACAAGACCCAGATGACCCTCTACACCGCATGGGGACTGCTGAACGCCCACTCACAGGAAGACAGCGTGAACAGCGTACGTGAGGCTTGCATCGAATGGTACCTCGCCCAGGTGGGTTGGAGAAACACGGAATTCGAACAGAGCTGGTTGCGCAAGGTGGAAGGCCTGAACGAACGCCGCGACGCTGACTACACCAGCCTGCTCGCGCTGAAGGCCGCCTTCACCGACGAGTTCTTCTTCAGCCGCAGCAACGGCAATGCCGGCATGACCCGCATCGCTCCCGTCGCTCTCTACGCTGCCGCTAACGGCTTGGATATCCTGAAAGCCGACCAGCAGGCCGCTGAAATCGCAAAAATCACACACCTCGACCCGTTGGCTTACATCGCCGCCGCACTGGAATGCCATATCATCTATCGTCTGGCTACCGACGCCACTCCTTCCCGCGAGAGCCTGAGCGCCTACATCCAGGAAGGCATGAACGCCGTGAAGGGTCTCTATGCCGAAGAGACAGAGGCACTGGACCGCCTGCAGGGTACTGTCAACAAGGCCCTCGCACTGGCTGCCACTTGCACGCCGGCCGCCCAGGCCGTAGAAAGCATCGGTGAAGGCAAGTTCGCCGACGAGGCGCTGGCCATCGCCCTCTACTGCTCCTTGAAGCACTTCGGCAACTTCGAAGCTGCCATCACAGCTGCCGTGAACCACAAGGGTGCCAGCGAGGCTACCGGTACCATCACCGGCAACATCCTCGGCACAGCAACCGGCTACAACGCCCTTCCCGCCTTCTACACCCAGCGTGTGGAACTGCAGGACACCATCCTGCAGTTGGCAGACGGTCTGTGGAGCGCACCGATGTTCAACCAGGAACTGGTTGAAACCGCCGCCGCACAGTCCCGCTTCGTAGCCTGCTAACGAAAATTATACACTTTCTACACTTACCCCCTCCCCAGGGCCGCTGGAGCATGGCATCCGCCATCACAGCGGCCCACTTTTTTCCCCGGCATTCCTGACGGTATCCCATTAAAAAAGGCACAGACCGCAACTGAATGCACGGTCTGCGCCTTTTCGGTCAAGAAGGCCGACGCCCTCTTGGGCTATGACTGTCTTTATGCCTTTACGCGGCCTACGTAAGAACCGTCGCGCGTATCCACTTCAATCATCTCATCCTGGTTGATGAACAAGGGCACACGTACTGTAGCACCCGTCTCCACTGTAGCAGGCTTGGTGGTGTTGGTAGCGGTATCGCCCTTCAGGCCCGGCTCGGTGTAGGTCACCTTCAGCTGTACCTTCACGGGCAGTTCAGCGAAGAGAATCGTCTCGGTAGAAGCGTCAGAAACCACATCGATTACCATTTCCTCTTTCAGGAAGTCAACTCCCTCAATCAGGTCGCGGGCGATGGGTACCTGCTCAAAGGTCTCCTGGTTCATGAAGATATAATCCTCGCCTTCCTTATAAAGATACTGGTAGGGGCGGCGCTCCACACGCACGTCTTCCAGCTTTTCACCGATGTTGAAACGACGTTCCAGCACATAGCCGTCCACCACGTCCTTCAGCTTGGTACGCATGAATGTGTTACCCTTACCCGGCTTTACATGCAGGAAATCGATACAAAAATACAGCTTGCCGTCCATGCGGATGGCGGTCCCGATTTTAATGTCTTGAGCATTAATCATAACTTGAATTCTTTGTTTTATGTGATTATTGAATATTCGTTCTCCTAAAATCGGGTGCAAAATTAAGGTAAATCACGAAAAAACGCAAAAACTTTTGTCTAAAAATGATTTATAGCTTTGTTTATTTGAAAAAAGTCACTACTTTTGCACCCCGAATCGAAAGAATAATAACATAAAAGTATATACGAATATGAAAAGAACATTCCAACCCTCTAACAGAAAGAGAAAAAACAAGCACGGTTTCCGTGAAAGAATGGCCACCGCTAACGGTCGCCGAGTATTGGCTGCACGTCGCGCTAAGGGACGCAAGAAACTGACAGTATCTGACGAATACAACGGTGTGAAGGCATAAGCCGTGCGCGTTGGAAATAAGGATCCGAAAAAGCCGCAAAGGACTGGTGACAGTGTTTTGCGGCTTTTTTTAGCCCATACTTCCAACGAAAAGTTGTATCTTTGCGCAAACAATCGATACCTTATAGAATATGGTGACATTAAAAGAATTTTTCTCCTTCAAGGGGAACCGGTTTTTCTGGCTGAACCTCATCGCCATGGTGGCGGTGGTCGCCGCCGCCGGCTACGGCACACTGGCAGGGCTGGACGCCTATACGCACCACGGCGAGTCGTATGTGGTGCCCGATGTCAAGAACAAGCTGTGGGCACAGGCGGAAATCCTCTTGCGCGACAAGCATATGCGGGGAGTCATCATCGACTCCACGTACGTGAAAGGACTGCCTTCGGGAGTGGTCATCGACCAGACCCCCGCAGGAGGAGCGCGGGTGAAGGAAGGACGGACCATCTATCTCACTGTCAACACGGGCCAGGTGCCGTTAGTGAAGATTCCCGATATTATCGACAACAGCTCCATGCGCCAGGCTGCCGCCAAGCTGAAGGCGATGGGCTTCCGGCTCACCGAACCGGAGTTCGTCCCCGGCGAGCAGGACTGGGTCTATGGCATCAAGTACCTCGGACGGGAGCTTTTCACCGGCGACCAGGTTCCCCGGGAAGCGCTGCTCACCCTCTGCGTGGGCGACACGCATGTCCGCGACTCACTGAGCCTCGACTCACTGAACCTCCAACTGGACGCGCCGGACGGCGAGAAGGCGAAAGTGGACGATTCATGGTTCTAACCGGAGGACGGACATGGCAGAAGATTTTTTCGACAACGAGCTGGACGATTCGTTAGACGACATCGAACCGGCGGGCGGACAGCCTGAGCTGTACGAGCACTTCCGTGTCGTAGTGGACAAGGGACAGGCACCGGTGCGCATCGACAAGTACCTCTTCGAACGGATTGTCAACGCCTCGCGCAACCGCATCCAGACCGCTGCCGACGCCGGCTACGTGATGGCCAACGGCAAGCCGGTGAAGAGCAGCTACAAGGTGAAGCCCCTCGATGTGCTGACCGTGATGATGGACCGCCCCCGCTACGACAACGACATCGTTCCCGAGGACATCCCCTTGGACATCGTCTATGAGGACGATGACCTGATGGTCATCAACAAGCCCGCCGGACTGGTGGTGCACCCGGGCTGCGGCAACTACCACGGCACGCTGGTCAACGCCATCGCCTGGCACCTGCGCGACGTGCCTTCCTACAACCCCAATGACCCGCAGGTGGGACTGGTGCACCGCATCGACAAGGACACCTCCGGCCTGCTGGTGGTGGCCAAGACTCCCGACGCGAAGACCCATCTCGGCCTGCAGTTCTACAACAAGACCACGAAGCGCGAGTACAACGCGCTGGTGTGGGGCATCATCGAGGAGGACGAGGGTACCGTGACCGGCAACATCGGGCGCAACCCCAAGGACCGGATGCAGATGGCCGTCCTCGCCGACCCCACGCAAGGGAAGCACGCCGTCACCCACTACCAAGTGCTGGAGCGGCTGGGGTATGTCACCCTTGTGAAATGTGTGCTGGAGACCGGACGCACCCACCAGATACGGGTCCACATGAAGCACATCGGCCACATCCTTTTCAACGACGAGCGATACGGCGGCCACGAAATCCTGAAAGGCACCCATTTCAGCAAATACAAACAATTTGTCAACAACTGCTTCGATACCTGTCCCCGGCAGGCTCTGCATGCCAAGACCCTCGGCTTCGTGCACCCGCGCACCGGTCAGGAGATGTTCTTCACCTCCGAGCTGCCCGATGACATGACCCGCCTGCTGGAACGGTGGAGAGCGTATATCAGTAACCGAGAATAAACCCAAGAACGATATGAAACGTATCATTGCGATCATTGCCGGAGGCGACTCGTCCGAATACGAGGTCTCCCTGAAAAGCGCGGAAGGCATCTACTCCTTCATCGACAAGGAGAAGTACGACCTTTATATCATTGAACTGAGCAAAAAGAGCTGGGAAGCACGCCTCGCCGACGGCACCCGTGCCGCCGTGGACAAGAACGACTTCAGCTTCATGGACCACGGCAACCGGGTAAGGCCCGACTTCGCCTACATCACCATCCACGGCACTCCCGGCGAGAACGGCCTCCTGCAGGGCTACTTCGAACTGCTGGGTATCCCTTACTCCACCTGCAACGTGCTGGTGTCGGCCCTTACGTTCAGCAAGTTCACCCTGAACCTCTACCTGAAATCCTTCGGTGTCCGGGTAGCGGAATCGCTCCTGGTCCACCGGCGCAACGGCATCAGCGACGAGGAGGTCATCGAGAAAATCGGACTCCCCTGTTTCATCAAGCCCAATGACAGCGGCTCCAGCTTCGGTGTCACCAAGGTGAAGACCCGCGAACAAATACAGCCTGCGCTGGAAGCGGCCTTCCGCGAATCGGACGATGTGATGATAGAAGCCTTCATGGACGGCATCGAACTGGCCAACGGCTGCTACAAGACCCGTGACAAGGAGGTGGTGCTCCCCATCACCGAAGTGGTGAGCCAGAACGAGTTCTTCGACTTCAACGCCAAGTACAAAGGCGAAGTGACCGAGATTACCCCCGCCCGCCTCAGTCCCGAACTGACCCGCCGCGTGCAACAGCTCACCTCGGCGGTCTATGACATTCTGGGCTGTAAGGGCATCGTGCGTGTCGATTACATCATCACCGAAGGCGAGAAAATCAATATGTTGGAAATCAACACCACACCGGGCATGACCGCCACCAGCTTCATTCCCCAGCAGGTGCGGGCCGCCGGACTGGACATCCGCGACGTGATGACAGACATCATCGAAGACCATTTCCACTGATTCCGTAACCCCCAACCTTATATCGTATGAATATACCTGCCGAATTTGACGAAATCCGTCCTTACAGCCCCGAAGAGCTGCCGCAAGTCTTCGAGGAACTGCTGGCCGACCCGATGTTCCAGGCCATCGTCCAGCAAGTGATGCCCGAGGTGCCGTTCGAGGCCGCCGCTGCACGGCTGCGCCAGTGCCGCACCAACCTGGAAGTCCAAAAGACCTTCTTCGCCCCTCTGCTGCACGGCATCATGGACCGCTGCAGTGCCGGATTCGAGATGGACACAACCTCCCTGCCCGACCGGCAACAGAGCTACACCTTCATCTCCAACCACCGCGACATTGTGCTCGACCCCGGCTTCTTGTCCGTCGGCCTCATCGACAACCAGTTCCCCACCACGGTAGAGATTGCCATCGGTGACAACCTGCTCATCTACCCCTGGATCAAGAAGCTGGTGCGGGTGAACAAGTCGTTCATCGTACAACGCGCGCTCACCATGCGCCAGATGCTGGAATCGTCCGCCCGCATGTCGCGCTACATCCACTTCGCCCTTCACGAGAAGCACGAGAACGTATGGATCGCACAGCGGGAAGGCCGTGCGAAGGACTCGAACGACCGTACCCAAGAGAGCGTGCTGAAGATGCTGGCCATGGGGGGTGAAGGAGAGGTGACCGACCGGCTGAAAGCACTGAACATCGTGCCCGTGGCCCTCTCTTACGAATACGACCCCTGCGACTTCCTCAAGGCCCAGGAGATGCAGCAGAAGCGGGACATCCCGGGATTCAAGAAGAGCCGTCAGGACGATCTCGACAACATGAAGACCGGCATCTTCGGCTACAAAGGCCGCGTGCATTTCCAGACGGCTGCCTGCATCAACGACCGGTTGGAGGAGTTGCGCGGACTGCCCAAGACGGAACTCTTCGGAAAGGTGGCGGCCCTGATTGACCGGGAAATCCATCGGAACTACCGGCTCTATCCGGGCAACTACGTGGCGTGCGACCTGCTGGAAGGCGGTTCCCGCTTTTCCGGCCACTACACGGGGGAAGAACATGAGAAGTTCGAGGCCTACCTCCAGCAACGAATCGCGCTCATCCAGCTGCCACAGAAGGACGAACCGTTCCTGCGCCACTGTCTGCTGGTCATGTATGCCAACCCTGCCCTGAACCATCAGAAAGCCCTCGACGCATGAGAAAGCCGTCCGCCTTCCTGCTCACTGGCCTGCTGCTTCCTTGCCTGCTGCTCCTGGCGGCCTGCAAGGAAGACAGTTACGTCTATCCCGATGCAGTGACCGAGTTTGTCTGCATCCAAACGAATGCGGAGGGCAATGTGGCGGCACTGCTGACCGACGACGGGGAGACACTGCGGATAGACGCCACCCACCGTCACGACAGTCTGGCCCTCGACAGCATCTATCGGGCGGTCAGCCTGTTCGAACGGATACCCGGTACGGAAGACCGGGCGACGCTGTACCAGTGCCGCCTCGTCACCTCGCCCCGTCCCAAACCGGCGGCCCAGTTCCAGAAAGGTATCAAGACCGACCCCATCGGCATCCAAAGCCTCTGGCGGTCGGGAGATTACCTCAATATGATACTGCTGGCCAAGGTGAAGCAATGGCCGCATTACTACCATTTCATCCACGAGGGCATCACCCATCGTCCCGACGGTCGCCGTACCCTGCAGCTCCGCCTGTACCACAACCAGAACGCTGACGAGCCGGCGTTCACCGAGCGGGTCTATCTGTCCGTTCCCCTTTGGGCGTACCAGGACAGCCTCTCGGCGGGCGACTCCATCCGTTTCTGTCTCAACACCTTCGAGGAAGGCGATACCTACCGTATGTTTGACTATTAATACCTTAGTATATGATTAAGACCCTTTATTTCATGTTTTTTGTCGCCGCCTTCCTGTTAGGGATGATGGCGTGCAGCAAAGGAAAAGACAATTTCAGAAACCTGAGCGCCGATGAGTTCGAACGGCTGATTCAGGACGAACAGATTCAGTGTGTGGATGTGCGCACGGTAGCGGAATACAGCAAGGGACACATTCCCCACAGCCTCAACATCAACGTGCTTGACGAGCAGTTCCCCGCCGCCGTGGAAGAGCTGCTGGACCCCGCTCGTCCCGTGGCCGTGTATTGCAAGAGCGGACGACGCAGCCGCAATGCCGCCGCCATCCTGGTCAAGAAAGGCTACAAGGTCTATAACCTCGACAAAGGATACGACAACTGGAAAGAGTTCGGAAAGGACACGGAACTTTGAGTATCTAAAGATTGGAAGAACAAAAAAGTACTGAGAACGGGAAAACGCTGAAGTGCTGAGAACGGGGGAGGAAGGAGAAAGCATCCTTGCTCCCCCGTTTCATTAGAACCGACAGCTGATGCCGGCCAGCGCATGGAAGCCCTGGGTGGGATAGCCTTGCGCCGTAATATAATCTTTGTCCAACAGGTTGTTCAGTTGCACGAAGACATTCAGCCGTTGGAACAGCTGGTAATCAGCATTCAGGCAGAGCAGACTGACATTGCCAGGTTTTGCCATGGCACCTTCCAGCGAATCGTCCCGGCCTTCGTACCGGTACGTGATGCCGGCATGCAGGTCGGACAGGATGCGGGCACGCAACGCCGCATCCACGACAAACTTCGGCTTGAGCCATAACAAGGCCTCGTCGCCCTCGTCCGTACTCCAACTGTAATACGTTCCTTTGAACGACACGTCAAACCAACCCTTGAAACTGCCGTTCAATTCCGCGCCTCCAAAAGGCGCCTTGGCCTTGGCCTGCCCCATGTAAACAGACCGGGAGGCAGTCCTTGCCCCCGTCTGGCCGACCAGGATGTCCTGCCCTGCCAGCGCCAACTCATCCTTCAGCAACTGGTAGCCGCCGAACAGGCGGAAGTCCCATCCCGTGGCCGGCGACGCTTTCAGTCCCGCCTCTAAGTTAATCGGAGCATACGTCACCAACGGTTGGAACAGGGTCAGGTAATACGGCGACAGTTCGTTCAGACGGCGGTAATCATTCAGCGTGGTTCCTCCGCCTGCCTGCAGGTACAGCGTGAAAGAAGTCAGGAACGTATAGTCGAGCGCCACATCGGGAGCCACCTTCAGCCCGCCGTCATGGCCCAACTGTGCGTCCACGTGCGCGCCCAACCGTGCCCGGAGCCCGCCGTTCTCGTACGTATAATACGGGTTCAACTGCAGCAGGCTGTAATTCGTCAGCCGGCTTTCACCGTCTGTGCGCGCCCCTTCCTTCTCCTTCTCGGAGTAGAACAGATTATCCAATGTCAGGCCGATGCCGACCCGCTGGCCTTCCGCCAAGGGAGCCGCCATAAAGCCCTGGGTATGCACCTTGGTCTCGGACGAAGGAGCCAGCTGGTACTGGTCGTGCTGGATGCCGAAGAACTGTACCCCGGTCTGCAGCGCAAAGTCCACCGGACACTGCCCCTCGCGCGAGGAGACCCCCACGTAACCCTGGGCGGACTGGAAGCGCTGCGAATCGGAACCAGCCTCCGGAAAGAACGGCATATAGTTGAAGTTCTGCACGCCACCACCTCCGCCTACATTCAGGCTGACCCGGGAAAAGTCATGCCGGTAGTCGAGCGACACATCTCCCCGGAAGAAACGGCTGTTCCATTCCTCCCCTTCGAAGAATCCCGGTGTATGGCCGCTCCTTCCATAGAAGCTGCCCGTCACGCCCAAGCGGTCCCGCTCGGAAGGATTCCACAAGTAGCCCAACCGGAAATCCGTATTGTTCCGGTTGCCGTAAGCCGCCCGCACATAGCCGCGCGGTGCGTCAGGCCGTTCCTCTTCCCCGGCAATGGGCGGCATCACCCCTCCCTGCCAGGCTCCCAAGGGCCGCAGCGAGGTGGCATAGTCGATATGCGTCTTCGCCACCTGCGGCTCCTCCACCTTGGGCAGCACGTTCACCTTGAAGGCATCCATCACCTCCGGGTTATACTGGTTCTCCACCACCACCGTACGGTTCAGCGTAGAGTCCTTGTCCGCCTGTTGCGCCACAGCCGGAGCCAACGGCAGCACGGCGGCACCGGCTAAAAGTATCGTCTTGGTCTTCATTATCTTCTTCATCATTTCAAGTTCTTCAATCGAGTTTCAATCATCCCGGCGATGTCATCGTCCGCCTGGTAATTCTGCTGCAGCGACAGCAAGTACTGCTTCGCATCGAGCGAGCGTCCCATCTTGACATACACATCGGACAAGAGCACGAAGCTGCGGGACAGCCAGTAGGCATGAGGCGTGCTGACCTCGATGTAGTCCAGCACTTCCTTCTCGGCTGCCTCCGTCTCACCTGCATCAAAATAATACTGGGCCAGGAGGTATTTCGCCTCGGCGCCATAGACATTACGGGTATCGGCGGCCAGCACCTTCCAGTCGGCCACCGCCTCACCGCGCTTGTCGTCGGCCACGAACGCCCGACTGCGATAGTAGTGGGCCTCGTTCTTCAGCTCAGGAGTCAGCTTGGTCTCGGCCAGCAGTGCCGAAGCGGTAGCGATGATTTCTTCCGGCTCTCCCAGCTGGTGCGCGCTGCGCAACGCGCCGGTCGCCGCCTGCAGGCGGGCCTCGGGCGAAGTGGCCCGGTCGGCCATCTGCCGGTAATACTTCAAAGCCACGCCATAGTCCTTCCGCGCGAACGCCATCTCCGCGCACATGGAGAGTGCCTCATCGGCGAACTTGCTGTTGGGCAGCTCCAGCACCTTATCCAGATGAACCGCCGCCTCATCGAACGCCTGCTGCTGGTAGGCAATCTGTCCGAGGTAAAAATGCGCGTTTACACTGAACGCCCCCTCGGGGAACGACTGCAGGTAACGGGCAAAGCTGTTCCGGGCCTCCGCCACCTCACCGCGCATGAAGACCTTCTCGGCGGCGGTATATGTCAGCGAATCGCGCTCGCTCACATCAAAGCTGCCACCGCCCGGCACGGAGGCGACAAACGCCATGTACTCGTCCACCTTGTTCAGGTCCACGTAGATAGAACGCAGGTCGCGCTGTGCGAGACGGGCCTCCTCACTGCCGGGATACGTTGAGATGACCTTCTTGTAGGCGGCGATGGCCTCGTTGTACTGGTCGTTCTGGTAATACAGCAAGCCGATTTCGTTGGCCGCCTTCCGCGACAGCGGACTGTCCGGGAAGCGTTGGGTCAGGAGTGAATAGCGGCTGATGGCGTTTGTGTTGTCCTCTAACTGCACGAACGCACGTCCCTGCTCATAGAGCGCGTCATCCAAGTACTGCGAGGTAGGATAGTCCGTCAGCAGCCGGTTCAGCGTCTGGATTTTCCCGGCATAGTCGCGCTGCAGTCCCTTCACGAAGCCCTCCTGGAAGAGCGAGTAGTCGCCCAAGGCAGGATAGACCACCGAAGCCTGCGCGTATTGTGCCGAGGCCTCCCCGAAGCGACGGGCATAGAAATAACAGTCGCCCAGGCGGTTGTAGGCATCGGCCAGCACCGAGCGTTCCTGGAGATTCTCCGCCTGTGCCACGCACTTGGCGAACCATCCCTGCGCCTCGCTGTACTGCCGCTGCTTGAACGCTACATAACCCAAGTTGTACAACGCCAACCCATATTCCTGTGAAGTCCGCGCAGGAGCCAGTTCCAGGTAACGGTGCAAGTCAGCACCGGCGGCAGCATACTGCTCCAGACGGTACTTCGACTCCCCGCGCCAGTAGTAAGCGTCGGCCTGTGTCTGCCGGTTATACTGTCCCAGCTGCAGCGACTGAGAGAAACAGTCGATGGCGTTCTCGAACGCCGCTTGTGCGAAGGCCTGTGTACCCAAGCGGAACAACAGCTTCTGCTTCGCCTCTAGAATACGTGCGCCCGGACGCGAAATCTTGGCAATGGACTGCAGGGCGGCCAGGTAACTCCGGGTATTCATATAGACCTCCACCAGGTAGTCGTTCACCTTCTCCGTATGAGCCGACTGCGGGAACTCGTTCAGGAAGCGTTCGAACACCGTCACCGATTCGGCAAACGGTGAGTACGAGGTCTCGTGAATGCAGAGCGCATAGTTGTAGAGTGCCTCCTCCTTCACCGCACGGTCGAAATCCTTGGCGGCTGCCTGCCCGAACGCCATCCGCGCCTGGTTGCGCTCCTTCAGCTGCAGGTACGCCAGCCCCATGTGAAAATAAGCGTTCTGCGACACGATGTCGTCCACCGTCGCCGCAGCGCCCAATGCCTGCGCCGCCTTCGAATAAACCTGTGTATGATAACAGCTCATGCCCAACGCATACAGAGCCTTTCGGTCGGCCGCCGTACCCACTGCCTCCGCATACGCCTCCAAGGGAGCCACCGCCTCCGCATACCGTCGCAGGCCGTAGTTGGCCTCACCCAGCACCCGCTGCATCTCCGCCATCCGTTCCTGTCCGGGATAAGCGGCGATGAACTGCTCCGCCTGCTGGCGGGCCTCGTCGTAACGCTGGTTCTTGAGGTAAATGTCCGCTATATAATAAGGTGAGAGCTCGCGGTACTTGTCGGTCGCCGCCGCCTCACGGAATCCCTTCAGAGCCGCGTCGTATTTCCGCTGCGTATAGTCGATGTACGCCAGGTTATAGACCGCATCGGGAGCGTATGTCCGGCTCACCTCCTTCAGGATAGTGAACCACAGCGCCGCGTTCTGTAGGTCGGCCGTCTCCTGGTACGCCGTCGCCAGACGGTACGTGCCGGCATCACGGTCGTCCGTGTCCAGCTTCTCCAGGTCCGCCTGCAGCAGCTCGACAATCGCCGCCCGGTAGTCCTTGTCGAAGAAATGCA
>JAQXRG010000084.1 GCA_029218405.1 Bacteroidales bacterium | reverse complement strand
GATATGGCCTATCGTCGGCCCGTTCTTTGGAAGGTGACGGCCTCCATCGTATTTGCAACCCACGCGCTGGCGGACGGCATAGTGATCCTTATTCTTGCCGTAGCAGGTGACTACTGTGTTCTTTGGTCTCTTGACACTGAGGATATGTTGAGGTATTGGCATGATGTATAATATATAGTCTAACTTGACTGCAAAGGTAATAATATTTTAGACTATATCGCAAACTTTTCTCGAAGAAATTTGCATAATTTCTTCGAGTGTATCCGTCAATCTGACGAATCTGGAATGTGTTTATGCCATATCTTGTCATGTTAAAGCCCAGAACATGGAGATTTACGAGGTTTTTAAGCTAATATGTATAGTACAAACGATTGGGAAGGTTTTATTAAAGAGAGAAACGCTTTTTTGCACAGATTCCCTATTTGAATTACAGAGAATTGATAATCAGACTGTTTGCGGTATCAATGACAGAAGTGTCCAAGGAGGAAAGGTAAATACGGGTGGTTTTTTCTGAATCGTGTCCCAGTCCTTCACTGATGGTAGAGATGGCCACGTTCTTGCTTTTGGCGACACTTGCCCAGGAGTGGCGGGCGACATACGTGGTCAACGGGATAGAGAGTCCCAGCAGCTTGCCGATTTTCTTGAGCTCTTTGTTGATGCGGTCGTAGGTATTCCTGTACCTTTTCCGAAAGGTGGCTCCTTTTCCGGTCGCTAAGGGAAGCAGATAGGGAGTGTTTTCCGACTGGTATTTCGTGACTATCTCCTGCATGGGCGCTTCCCACCGGATGTGGAGCTGTTGCGAGGTCTTTTGCCGGCGGTAAGTGAGCACGCCGTCTTGCAGGTTGCTCTTCGTCAGTTGCGCCATGTCGATGAAGGACATCCCTCGGGTGTAGAAGCTGAACAGGAACATGTCCCTGGCCAGCTCCTGGCCGGGGTGCAGTGTCAGGTTCAACGCTTTCAGCCGCTGGAGGATGTCCAAAGGGAGGGCGCGCTTGGCGGTCCTGTTAATGCCGGTATAGACATGCTTGAACAGCGGGGAGGCGACCACCAGCCCGTCCTCGACGGCATGGTTGTAGATGGCACGGAGGTTGCGCAGGTAGAAAGAGGTGGTGTTGCGGCACAGTCCGCACTCTTTCAACCATTGTTCATAGCCCAGCACGAACGTGCCGTCCATCTCTTCCAGCGGCAGGTCATCCGCTTTCAGGTAACGCTTCAGGCTGTTGAGGGTCGTGGCGTACCGGTCCGCGGTGCGGCTTTTACCGATCTTGCGCAGCTGCTTGTTCAATTCTTCGGTGTAACGGATGATGCTCACCGGATCATAGGGGGTGCCTTCCTTCGTCCCGACAGTAGAGGCACGGAATTTGATTTTTGTTGTTGCCATATATCGATGTTTGGTTCTATACCGGCTGAGCGATGGGGAGCACGATAAACGCTGCGGAGTATCCAACGGAAGGTGTGTGGCAATGAATAAGGGAAGTGAACGGGGAAAGAAACGGGAGGCCTATAATAGAAAAAAGGCCTTCATTGCTGAAGACCTTCCTGCCGGTGATTCGCTTGGGGCTCGAACCCAAGACCCCAACATTAAAAGTGTTGTGCTCTACCTGCTGAGCTAGCGAATCCTCCTTATGCGCATCGTTTCTTGATTGCGGGTGCAAAGGTACGGACAATCTTGCTAACTTCCAAATAAATTCGGCGTTTTTTTCGCTTTCCGCTCAAAATAGACAACTTCTGTTAAATATTGGAGGGAATTAGACCATGGAAACAAAAACTTTCTACCTTTGTTCCGAAACAGAATTTGCAGTTATGGGAAAATTGTATGTGGTGCCTACTCCGGTAGGCAATTTGGAAGATATGACCTTCCGCGCCATCCGGGTCCTGAAAGAGGCGGACTTGATATTGGCGGAAGATACCCGGACGTCGGGTATCCTGCTGAAGCATTTTGAAATCAAGAATGCGCTGCAGTCGCACCATAAGTTCAATGAGCACCAGACGGTAGAGGGGGTCATCCACCGCCTCAAGGCCGGTGACACGGTGGCGTTGATTTCGGATGCGGGTACGCCGGGGATTTCGGACCCTGGATTCTTGGTCGTGCGGGAGTGTGTGCGGAACGGCATCGAGGTGCAGACATTGCCGGGCGCCACAGCCTTCGTGCCGGCATTGGTCTCTTCGGGCTTGCCCGACGACCGGTTCTGCTTCGAGGGTTTCCTGCCGCAGAAGAAGGGGAGACAGACCCGCTTGAACGCCTTGGCCGATGAGGCGCGCACGATGATTTTCTATGAGTCGCCGTTCCGGTTGGTGAAGACGTTGACCCAGTTCGCCGAGGTGTTTGGGAAAGACCGGCCGGTGTCGGTGTGCCGTGAGATCTCGAAGATTCACGAGGAGAGCGTGCGCGGGACCTTGGAAGAGGTCATCGCTCATTTCACGCAGACGGAGCCGAGGGGCGAGATTGTCATCGTGCTGGGCGGAAAGGAAAAGGGAGACGAGACTCCCGAAAAGAAGAAAGCTAAATCGTTATAATAATAATTTGTTATGAAGAAAGTTGCATTTTATTCGTTGTGTACGGCCGCTGTGTTGGCCTCGTGTACAGGTAATGGCGGGCAGGGCAAGGATGCCTTGCAGGCTACGAATGATTCGTTGGTCATCGAGCTGGCGAACCGGAACGCTGAATTGGACGACATCATGAACGCCTTCAATGAGATTCAGGAGGGATTCCGGGAAATCAATGAGGCGGAGCACCGTGTGGACTTGAACGGCAGCGCCATCGAGGGACAGACCGGGGCGGCGAAAATCAAGGATGACATCCGTTTCATCAGCGAGAAGCTGCAGGCGAACCGGGAGCTGATCGCAGAGTTGGAGAAGAAGCTGAAGAACAGCAGCTACCAGTCGGCGCAGCTGAAGAAGGCTATCCAGCACCTCACGGCAGAGCTACAGACCAAGCAGCAGCAGATCGAGACGCTGCAGGCGGAACTGGCGGCCAAGAATATCCGTATCACGGAATTGGATGAGGCGGTGTCGGGACTCAACGAAAATGTCAGCCAGCTGACCGCTGAGAACGAGGCGAAGACAAAGACCGTGGCGGCACAGGACAAGGCATTGAACCAGGCTTGGTATGTGTTCGGAACGAAGTCGGAGCTGAAGGACCAGAAAATCCTGAAGAACGGTGAGGTGCTGAAGGACGGTGAGTTCAACAAGGATTATTTCACGCAGATTGACATCCGCCAGGAGAAGGAGGTGAAGCTGTACTCCAAACGGGCGGAACTGCTGACGACGCATCCGGCGGGCTCCTACCAGTTGGTGAAGGACGACAAAGGGCAGCTGACACTGAAGATTACGAATCCCAGCCAGTTCTGGAGTGTGTCACGTTACTTGGTGATTCAGGTACGGTAAGTGAACGGAATGGAGGAAAGGGAGCGCTGCATGAAGTGGCCGGCTGATTTTTGGACTAGGACCTGTCGGCTGATGGGAGAGGAGGCGTGTCGTGACTTGTGCGAGGCATTGCAGCACGACACGCCGGTGAGCGTGCGGGTGAACCGTGCGAAGCTGTCGGACGTGCCGGTCGGGGCGAGGAGGGTGCCTTGGTGTGAGACGGGGTATTATCTCCCGGAACGTCCTACGTTTACGTTCGACCCGCTTTTCCATGCGGGGGGCTATTATGTGCAGGAGGCTTCGTCGATGTTTTTGGAGCAGGCGTTGCGCCGGTATGTGGAGCGGCCCGTGGCGCTCCTCGACTTGTGTGCGGCACCGGGCGGAAAGTCCACGTTGGCACGTTCCGTCCTGCCCGAGGGAAGCCTGGTCGTGTCGAACGAGGTGATGCGGAACCGCTCGCAGGTGCTGGCGGAGAACTTGGTGAAATGGGGGAACGCCGCAGTGGTGGTGACCAATAATGACCCGGTGGAGTTCGGCCGGTCGGGACCGTTGTTTGATGTGCTGGTGGCCGATGTCCCTTGTTCGGGCGAAGGCATGTTCCGGAAGGACGAGGGGGCCGTGGCGGAATGGAGCGTGGAGAATGTGACGTTGTGCTGGCAACGGCAGCGCCGTATTCTTCGTGACAGCTGGCCCTGTCTGAAGCCGGGGGGACTGTTGGTGTACAGTACGTGTACGTTCAACCGCGAGGAAAACGAGGACAACGTGGCGTGGATGGTGCGTGAGCTGGGGGCGGAGGTGCTCCCGGTGCCGGTGGAGGCGGATTGGGCCGTGACGGGCAACTTGGCGGGCACTGACTTTCCGGTGTATCGTTTCCTGCCTCACCGCACGGAAGGAGAGGGGCTGTTTATGGCCGTCCTCCGGAAGACGGGGGAGGCCGGGGAAGCGGTTCCCTGCGACGATGGCGGGTCCAGAAAGGCGGCCAAACGCCCGAAAGGAGGGAAGCAGGGTCCGGCGGAGGAGGTCCCGAAGGAACTCCAAAGCTGGTTGGAAAGGCCGGAAGCGTATGTGTTTGAACGGAACGGTACGGTGGCGTCCGCTTTCCCGGCTGCCTGGCAAGCCTTGGGACAGTGTCTGAAGAGCCGGTTCAGGGTACTTCATGCGGGAGTGGAGCTCGGTGAGTGGAAAGGCCGAGACTGGCAACCGCATCCGTCGTTGGCATTGAGCACGTCCTTGCGGACCGACCGTTTCCCGTTCGTGGAGCTGACGTATGAACAGGCTGTCGCTTTCCTGCGCAAAGAAGCTGTCACATTGGCACCTTCTGTCCCCCGAGGCTATGTGCTGGTGGGATTCCGCGGACAACCGCTGGGATTCGCCAAGAACATCGGTAACCGGGCCAACAACCTGTATCCCAACGAATGGCGCATCCGAAGCGGTTATCTTCCCGAAACACTCAGAATGGTTTTCTGAAGGAACAGCCGTTTTTCCACTCGGAGCAACCGTAGGCCGTCCTTCCTTTGATGATGATGCCTTTGCCGCATACGGGGCAGGCGTGACCGATCAGGTCATCGCCTGCTGCTGCCGGCAGGGGGGCTGTCGGGTCGGAGTTGGTTTTCGCCTTCTCCGTTTTTTTTCGGGGTTTCTTCGGGGCGGCTGAGGGGGTGTCGGTCGTGACAGACACGCGCCGGTTGGAGTTGTCGCTCAATACGCTATGGACAATGTCGGTCACCATTTGTTTCAGTTCGTTGAGGAAGGTGGCTGCGTCGTAGCTATGGCGTTCTATCTCTCTCAGTTTCTTTTCCCAAATGCCGGTCAGTTCGGCCGACTTCAACAGTTCTTCCCGGATCAGTCCGATGAGTTCCACGCCCGTGGGAGTGGCAAAAAGGTTTTTCCGCTCTTTGCGGATGTAGTGCCGCTTGAAGAGGGTCTCGATGATGGCGGCGCGGGTGGAGGGGCGGCCGATGCCGTTTTCCTTCAAGGCGTCGCGCAGTTCGTCGTTATCCACCAGTTTGCCGGCTGTGTCCATGGCTCGGAGCAAGGTGGCTTCTGTATAGGGTTTGGGAGGTTGGGTCCACTTTTCGAGCAGGTCGGGGCGGTGAGGTCCGCTTTCTCCTATCGTGAACAGGGGGAGCACGCGTTCCTCATCGGTGTCCTTGGTGTCTTCTGTGGTTTCCTTGGCGAACAGCACTCGCCAGCCGGGCTGGGTGATCTGCTTGCCGGTGACCTTGAACTCCACGTCCTTCACCTTGCCCAGGACGGTGGTGGTGGAGAAGCGGCAGTCGGGGTAGAAGATGGCGATGAACCGGCGGGCGATGAGGTCGAACACCCGTTTCTCCATGTCTGTGAGTCCTTGAGGCTGAACGCCTGTGGGGATGATGGCGTGGTGGTCGGTCACTTTCGAATTGTCGAACACTTTTTTCGACTTGGGCAGGGGCTTCCCGGCCAACGGGGCCGTGAAGCCGGCATACTCCTTCAACCCGGACAGAATGCCGGGGCACTTGGGGTAGATGTCGTCGCTCAGGAACGTCGTGTCCACACGCGGGTAGGTGGCCACTTTCTTCTCGTAGAGCGACTGGATGAGCTGCAGGGTCATGTCCGCTGAATAGCTGAACCGCTTGTTGCACTCTACCTGCAGCGAGGTCAGGTCGAACAGTCGGGGCGGCGCTTCGGTGCCTTTCTTGGCGGTGACATTCGTCACCGTAAAGGGGGCGTCTTTCACAGTTTCCAGAAATTGGAGTCCCTCTTCTTGCTGGGTGAACTTTCCTTTGGTGGCGTTGAATGTTGTTTCACGGTACACGGTCTTCAGCTCCCAGTACGGCTCGGGCTTGAACTGTTCGATTTCCTGCTGCCGTTTGACGATGAGGGCCAGGGTGGGGGTCTGCACACGGCCGATGGACAATACCTGACGGTTTTGTCCGTATTTCAGGGTGTAGAGCCGTGTGGCGTTCATGCCGAGGGTCCAGTCGCCGATGGCGCGGCTGAGTCCGGCTTCGTAGAGGGACTGGAACTCCTGCTGGTCTTTCAGGTGGGCAAAGCCTTCCCGGATGGCCTCTTCGGTGAGCGATGAGATCCACAACCGCTTGACCGGGCACCGGGCGCCGGCTTTCTGCATGACCCAGCGCTGGATGAGTTCCCCTTCTTGTCCGGCATCGCCGCAGTTGATGATGCTGTCGGCGTTTTGCATCAGCCGCTCGATGATGTGGAACTGCTTAGCGATGCCCGGGTCTTCTATCAGCTTGATGCCGAAACGGGGAGGAATCATCGGAAGGGTTCCCAAGCTCCATGCTTTCCAGGAGGGCGTGTATTCATGAGGTTCCTTGAGGGTACACAGATGTCCGAATGTCCAGGTCACCTGGTATCCGTTTCCTTCTATATATCCTTCTCGCTTGGTCTTCGCACCTAATACATCTGCGATGTCGCGGGCGACACTCGGTTTTTCGGCTATGCAAACTATCATTGGCGTATTTGTTAAGTGGGTGCAAAGGTACGAAAACTGCGTGCAATATGAAAATTTTTGCCCGCTGTTTATGCTTCATGTGGTAATAATATAATAATAAGGTGTAACCTTTTCTTGTCGTATTCGGTTGTTTAAAAAAATAATGGGTTGTAACCTATCTGTAACACAGCGACTTATTAATAAATTCGAAAATTTCTTGAAAAAAAGTGTGGTGCATCGCTTGCGAGTTTCAGGAAAAGCCGTACCTTTGCAACCGCTTTCGAGAAACAACGGAAGCGACGAACAAAAAGAGAGTTCATTGAAAGACTTTAGATAAACAAACAAGAAATGTAGTACAGGGAAGACGGAAGACCTCCTTATAATAATA
>JAQXRG010000083.1 GCA_029218405.1 Bacteroidales bacterium | reverse complement strand
AGAGAGAAAATCAATAGCCCGGATTCTGAATCAGCGCGTTGTTGTAGTCAATCTCGCGCTGCGGAATCGGCAGGATGGTGCGGTAGTCATCGTAGTTGATGTCTTTCTCGCCACTTGCCTGGTCGGCGTGTACGCTCTTCTTGTTGCGCCAGTAGCAGAAGGTGTATTGGTTCTCGGCGAAGAGCTCTACACGGTACTCCCACAGGACATCGTCGATGGTGACGGTGGCCACATCCGTATAACCGTCGATACGGTTCTGGCGCAGCGTGTTGATGTAACCGGCGGCCTTTGCGGCATCGCCCGTCTTGACAGCAGCTTCGGCGGCCATCAGATAGACCTCAGACAGACGGATGATTTTCGGGTTGTTCACGTAGAGGGAGCCTTCACGTCCGGGATACTTGGCGGGGTAGTAGCCTGCCGCACGGCCGTAGCTGGCGTCGTTCTGGTCTTTGATGAGCTGGCCGCGGACATCCTCCGGATGGGCAATCAGGTAGGTGAAGAGCTCGCCGGTTTCGTTGAATCCGCATTCGGGATAGCCGTCGGCATCGCAGTAGTAACCGCAGGAGTTACGCTGTGCGTTGTAGTTCAGCGTGATGCTCAGCTCGAACAACGACTCGGAGGTGTAAGCCTGTCCCCAGACTTCCGCATACTTGTCCTTGCTGTACAAGGAGTAGGCGGTGGCACCGGCAATGACCGCTTCCGCGTCTTTCAAGGCATCCGCGTCCTTGCCCCAGTACAGGTAAGCGCGGGCACGCAGAGCCAGGGCCGACCAGTAGTTCAGGCAACCGTTGTTCTTCTTCTTGCCGATATAGTCCAAGGCGGCGGTCAGGTCGTCTGTAATCTGCTTGTAGGTCTCGTCGAGGGTGGAACGGGTGCCCTTGTAGTCGATGGGCAGCACCTGGTTCGAGAGCACCAGTCCGCTGTTGGCGGCGTTCTTGTCGCCGACGGTGGTCGGGATGGCACAGAACATGCGGGCCAGGTCGAAGTGCAGCAGTCCTCTCCAGGCCAGCAGCTGTCCGCGCAGGTCGTTCACTGTGGCCTCGTTGCCGGAGGCGTTGGTGATGGTTCCGTTCTCAATGGCAGCCAGGGCCTGGTTGACGTTGGCCAGTGCCTTGTAGTACATCTCGTAAGCCACTCTCGGCAGCTCGTGGTTCTTGTCGGTGGTGTATTGCGCCAGCGGGCTGCTCTGGCCGTAGTTGTACTTAATGGCAAAGTCATTGCCGCGCAGGTCGGCGTAGATGGCGTATTCGGCGCTGTAGGTCATGCGGTCTTCCGACATCAGGTAACCAATACCATTGACGGCGTTTTCCAGGTCGAATACCGTGGTGACGGCACCGTCAACGGGCAGGGAGGTTGACGGGGTCTTGTCCAGGAAGTCGCTGCAGGAAGTCATCGCCATTCCTGCAACCAGTCCTAAAGTCAAATATATCTTTTTCATCTTGTAATCTTCTCTTGTTTTATATTATAATTCGAAATTCAGGCCAAACACGAACGACTTGGTCGGCGGGGTGTCGGTCTGGCGGTAGCCGTTGATGTCCACGTCCGGGTCGATGTTGTCCGTCGCACAGTAAATCAGGAACGGATTGGTGGCCTTGAAGAACACGCGCAGGTTGTTGACCAGCTTCTTCGATACGGGCACCTTGTAACCCAGGGTGATGTCGCGCATGCGGATGTTGTCGGTCGAGCGGATGGTGCGAGAGGAGAAGCGGTCGGAACGGTAGGGGTTGCCGTAGATGGGCTTCGGGAAGTCCACTACGTCGCCCGGCTGCTTCCAGTAGTTGCCTGCCACTTCCTGGCTGATGTTGAAGGAGCCCATGCGGACACCGTCGGAGAAGGTCAGGAAGTAGCCCGGATAGTCGAACAGGCTGGCACCGGTCTGGAACGATACCATGAACGAAAGGTCGAAGTTCTTGTAGGTGAAGCGGTTGGTCATACCGCCCATCCAGTCGGGAACGGCCTTGCCCACAATGCCCTTGCCGGCATTGCTGTAGTAGTTGGTCACGCCCTTCGAGTGGTCGGTGGGATCTACCCAGAACTCACCCAGACCCGTTTCGGGATTGACGCCTACCCATTCCGGCAGGTAGAAGGTGTGCATGGACTCGCCTTCGCGCAGCAGGTACATGTTACCGTCGCCGTATTGCACGTCATCGCCGTTGGGGAGCTTGCTCACCTCAATCTTCTGGTTCGTGAAGTTGAAGTCGGTGCTCCAGGTGAAGTCGCGGTTCATGATGTTCTGCGTGCTGATGGTGAACTCGATGCCCGAGTTCTTCATCTCACCCAGGTTCTGCCAGCGGCTGCTGAAGCCGGCCACGTAGGAAGTCGGGGTCTTGAACAGCAGGTCGGTGGTCTTCTTGTTGTAGTATTCAGCAGTCAGGTTGATGCGTCCGAAGAGGTTCCAGTCGATACCGATGTTCAGGTTCTTCGACTTTTCCCAGCTCAGCTCGTTGTTGGTCGGCACGCTCCAGTATATGGCGGGGTTGGTGCCATAGCCGCCGGTGGTGGCGTACTGGCCCATGTAGCCGAAGTAGTCGGTCGGCAGGTTACCGTTCGTACCGTACGATACGCGGAGCTTCAGATTGTTGAAGAGGTCGTTGTCCTTCAGGAACTCTTCGCCCGAAATGCGCCAAGCGCCCGATACCGACCAGAAGGAGGCCCAACGGTTGTCGGCGGCCAGACGGGAGGAACCGTCGCGGCGGAAGCTGGCAGATACATAGTACTTGTCGGCAAAGTCGTAGTTCAGGTTGGCGAGGTAGGACATGATGGCTGCCTCGTACACGCTACTGCTGGTACTGTAGGACTGTCCGTTGGCCAGTTCCGGCAACTTGTCGGTGCCGTAGCTCTTGGCGGAAGCGTACATGTAGCTACGCGAGCGGTCTTCTACTTCATAACCCAACAGCGCATTCAGCGAGTGGTCGCCGAAGGAATTGTTGTAGTTCAGGGTGGTCGATGAGGTCAGCACCTTGTTGGTGTAGTTGTAGTGAGCGCCCAGACCGCCGTAAGACTGTCCGTTCACGCTCTGCGGTGCCCAGAATTCTTTTTCCTTGCTGTTCATGTAGTCATAGCCCAGGATGGTGCGTGCCGAGAAGTTCCACGGCAGGGTCACCGTAGCCTCGAAGTTGGTCAGGCTACGCATCAGGTCCGTGCTGACTGTCTCCGCATACTGGCCGGTGGTCTGGCCGAGCATCAGGTTCGGGTTGGAGATCTTGCCCATACCCGCATTGGGGTTGTATGAGCCGTCCTCCAGTTTCACAGGAGCCGTGGGGTCCATCGAAGCCATGATGGACAGCGGCGAAGTGGTGCCGAAGCCCTGCGCCTGGTCGTTCTGGTCACGGAAGCCCTGGGTGCCGGTGAACGAAATCATCTGCTTCACACCCACCTTCAGCCACTTGTTGACTTCGTGGTCCAGGTTCAGGCGGCCGCTGTAGCGTTCGAACTCGCTGCCCTTCACGATACCCTTCACCTTGTTGTAGCCGAAGCTGGTGAAGAAGCGGGTCTTGTCCGATCCGCCGTTGATGCTCACCTGGTGGTTGGTGGTGAATCCGTTGCGATAGACCTCCTTCTTCCAGTTGGTGTCGGTGTTTCCGTTGTAGTCGTAGAAGAAGTCGGGAGTCATCTTGTCCGCGAAGTCAGATGAGTTGGCGGCGAAGACACCGTTGGATACTTCCAGGTCACCATATACTTCCGCATAGTTCTTCAGGCCGTTCCAGTAGTATTCCTTCATCTGCGATGCGTTCATCATGTTCCACTGGCCGCCTACGGCAATGTTGGTCCATCCCGTCTCCATGTCGTAAGACACACGGGTCTTTCCTTCCTTACCGGTCTTGGTCGTGATGATGATGACACCGTTGGCGGCGCGCGAGCCGTAGAGTGACGATGCGGCGGCGTCCTTCAGCACGGTGAGGCTTTCGATATCATCGGGGTTGATGGACGCGAGGATAGAGGTCGATTTCAGGCCGGAGCTCATGTCGTTGTTGACGATAGGCACACCGTCCACTACGTACAGAGGCTGTGTGGAACCGTTGATGGAGCCGATACCACGAATCAGGATGTTCTGGTCCGCACCCGGGTCACCGGTGGAACCGCCGACACGCACACCGGCCATCTTGCCGTCAAGCGACTTCACCAACGAAGTCTTCTGCGTGTTGATTTCACCGGCCTTCATAGCGGTGGCCGAACCGGTGAACGAGGATTTCTTGGCGGTACCATAGGCAACGACCATCACTTCGTCAAGTGTTTCTGCATCAGCTTTCAGCACGATGCTCACCACCGACTGTATCTTCACCTCCTGCGTACGCATTCCGATGAACGAAATCTGCAAAGTTCCCGCGGAACTTGGCACGTTTGTCAGTGTAAACTTACCGTCCATGTCGGTCACAGTACCCACTGTGGTACCCTTCACCAAGATGGACGCTCCCACTACCGGCAAGCCGTCCTCTTCCGAAATGACCGTCCCGGTCACCTTCGTGATTTGAGCGCTTGCCAGACCAACGCCTATGAATAGGCAGGTCATTAACAGCATCAATTTTTGTTTCATAAATAAACTCTCTTAAGTTTGACTTTGAATGAATAAATATTGGTTCGATTAAACAATCGGCCGCAAAAATAGGCAAAATTTATTAAACTATCACTCTTTTAAAAGTTAAAAACACAGTCTTTATCGTTTTTAACCTGCATCTTGACCACTTGAAGTACTGATTATACAAATAATATGAGGAAAATAACTTATCGAATGGTGTATAACCGAAAGAAGAAAGTGAATGCCATGGGCACGGCCCTGGTGCAGATAGAAGCCTATCTGGAAGGGAAAAAAGCCTACTTTTCCACAGGGGTTTACCTTCTTCCCTCGCAGTGGAACTGCCAGCGGTCGCTCGTCATTGGCCATCCGCACGCGGAGCTGTTGAACCGTTTTCTGCAGGAGTGTCTGCTCAAGCTGGAATGGAAAGAACTGCAGGCATGGAAACAAGGAAAGACGGTGAACCTGGACCTGTTGAAGGAGGCTCCTGCCGCTTCGCCCTCGACTCCTGCCTCCTCGGTCTCCATCGTGGAGCAGGGTAGAAAATGGGTAGAAGCGTCCGACCGGAAAGAGAGCACTCGCCAGAACCTGAACACCACGCTCGACCTATTGGAGAGCTTCCGCCCCCAAAGTACCTTTCAAGACCTGAGCTATGAGTGGCTGACCGATTTCGAGCAGTACCTGCGCAACCGGCTGCAATCTGTCAACACCATTGCCAAACACCTGAAACACCTGCGCATCCTGGTGAATGAGGCCATCCGTCACGGGTACATTCCGTTCACTGATTCTCCCTTTCGCAATTACCGTATCAAAATGGGAGAGACGCATTACGCTTTCTTGCTGCCCGAAGAGGTGGAACGATTGGAGAAACTGGAACTGACGGGAAAGAATGTCCGCCTGCAGCATATACTGGATGCCTTCCTGTTTTGTTGCTACACGGGCTTGCGCTATTCGGACTTCGTCCAGCAGAAACTGGGAAACATTATTAACTCAGGTGGACATACATGGCTGGTTTTCAAGTCTGTCAAGACTTCGGTAGAGTCGAGGGTACCAATCGACTTGATTTTCCAGGGAAAGGCATTAGCGATTCTGAACAAGTATAAGCAACTGGCCGATGGCTTTTTCTGCCTTCCTGCGAACTCTACGGTCAACAAGCTACTGCTGCGGTTGGGGCAACTGGCCGGAATCGAGAAGCATTTCTCGTTTCATTCGGCCCGCCACACCAACGCTACCTTATTAATATATATGGGAGCGCAAATCACCACCGTACAGAAACTGTTGGGACACCGGAACGTGAAGACCACCCAAGGCTACAGCGACATCCTGGCCGAAACCATCGTCAAGGACCTGCAGCGATGTACGCTCTGACGGTCCTTGCCCTGCCTCTTTTCTGCTTCTGACTTCATCCCGTCAAAAAGGTGCCGGTAGATTTGCAGGTTCGGAAGAATCGCTGTATCTTTACCCCGCTAACATGATGTCGTACCGTTAACTGATAGAGCATGATGAACCAAAACCGCGCATACAAACGGCTGCCTTACGGCGTTTCGGATTATCCCCAGATAAAGAGAGAGAACCTGTACCTGGTGGACAAGACCTCCTATCTCCAACGTATGGAGGATGCGGGCCACTTCCTGTTCCTGATCCGTCCGCGTCGGTTTGGCAAGAGCATGTTCCTGTCGATGATGGAGGCCTACTATGACATCGAGCAGCAAGCGGAGTTCGGTACCCTCTTCGGCGATACGTATGTGGGTACGTATCCGACAGGGCTTCAGAACGAGTTCCAAGTGTTGCGGCTGGATTTCTCCAAGCCGGGTGGCATTGCCGAGGAGCTGGAAAATAAAGTCAACGGTTACTTGGATATCGTTTACAGTAACTTCGTCAAAAAATATGCGAAATACTATCCCGATGACTATGAGGGCAGGTTCTTCCGACTGACATCCACCAGCGACCGTATCAATTATGTCCACGAGGCCTTTCACCAGTATGACATCAAGTCCTACCTCATCGTCGATGAGTATGACAACTTCACGAACAATGTACTGAGCCAGCATGGGGAGGCGGTCTATCACGCCATGACCCATGCCGAAGGGTTCTACCGAGAGCTGTTCAAGAAGTTCAAGGGCAGTTTTGACCGCATCCTGATGATGGGAGTCAGTCCGGTTACGATGGATGACGTGACGAGCGGGTACAACATCGCCACCGCGCTGACACTGGAGAAGAAGTTCAACGAGATGCTGGGCTTCAGCGAGGAGGAAGTACGGGGGATAATCCGTTACTACAACGCTCAGGGCGTGTTCTCCTTGGATGAGGACGAGGCCATCCGGGCGATGAAACCGTGGTACGATGGATATTGTTTCTCGGAATTCAAGGACGTGGAGCACCATCATGTGTTCAATCCGGACATGGTGCTCTATTACCTGAAAAGCTATCAGATGAACGGTGAGCCTCCGGTAGAGCTGGTGGACCCAAATACGAAGACGGACTACGCGAAACTGGACCGTGTGGTAAGGCTGGACAAGATAGACGGAGACCGTAAGGGAGTGTTGCTGGAGGTGGCCGACCGCGGCTTTACGTATGGCCGTGTGAAACGTTCCTTCCCTGCCGACCAGTTGACCGACCCCAACATGTTCAAGAGCTTGCTGTTCTACTACGGGATGGTGACCATCAAGGGGATGGAGGAAGGGCTTCCCATCCTGGGTATCCCGAACAACAATGTGCGTGAACAGTACTTCAACTACCTGCTGGTGGAGTACAATAAGATATGTCCTATCCAAATCGGTGATTTGTCCGATACCTTTCGATTTGCCGCCTACAGGGGCCATTGGCGCAGCATGATGGAGTGCATCTGCCGCCAGTACCACGACACGACCTCGGTCCGTAGCCTTATTGAGGGAGAGCGCAACCTGCAGGGATTCATGAACGCGATGCTGACATTGAACCCGTATTACCTGGTCTGTCCCGAAGTGGAGCTGAACCATGGTTATTGTGATTTCTTCCTCATGCCTGATATGCTCCGCTATCCGGACATCCTCCACTCCTACATCATTGAGCTGAAGTACCTGCCCAAAACGGCCTCAGACGAAAAGGCCGATCTGCAATGGGAGAAGGCGGTTAAGCAGATTCGCGGCTACGGTCAGGGCGATGTGGTACGGCAGATGACCGACGGCACCGCACTCCATCTCATCGTGGCGCAAATCAAGGGGTATGACCTGCTCCGGCTGGAGGAAGTGTAAGAAGGAGGCGGTAACGCGTGCCCAATTCAATCAGAATTGGGCACGCTGTTATAGTTATGCCATGGCAGCCGCCATACAAGCGATTCCAAGTTTTCTTTCAATCTCAGCGATACTCTTAATTGAAAAGTTCGTATTACCTGACAGTATCCGACTGACATATTGAGGAGATACTCCAAGCTTGTTGGCAATGTCCAAACGACTGAGTCCGTTTTCCTGCATATAGTCAACAATAGCCAATGCAATACCACGTGACCATTTCAGCCACACTTCATTCTCTTGACGCCATTGGGCGTCTTCTGCAAAGGTAGAAGGCTGTTCACTTTGGTGAGCCTCCAAAAATTCTAATGTCTTCTGTCTCATAATCAATCCTCCTCAAAGAAATCAATAAAACTATCTTGATCAAAAACTCCGTTCTGTATTAGAAAGTCACGGCAAACATTCAACTTATCAAGTTCCTGTTGTGTATGCATTCGTTCCTGCATGGTCGCGGTCAGCTTGATGGCACCACCTGTAACGATATAAACGTTAGGTTCAATGCGAATAGCATAGATTCGTAACCAGCTTGAATGTCGTTTCCTTTCCCAATTCCTTGCCTTTTCTCGTGTCATCTCGTGGGCTCTATTATCAGAGAGACTGAGTGGACGAAACAAGCCATCCAGTTGTTCTGTATGAGGAAAATCTAGAATCAGACGCTCTAATTCCTCGGCATCCTCCATTGTATCTCTGATTGCATCACTCACCTTTTCTATATGAAAGAATCCTTGAAGGTCATCCAAGTTGGCAAAGAAGAAATCCAGCAAATAATCAAAATTACTCCATTGACGAAAGAGTAAAGACAACTCATCCGTTTCTTTTTCATCGTCCTTGACAGCCCAAAGATGATTATATCCAGATAAGATTCTTACAAATTTCATAATAATTGCTTTATAATGGGGGAACAAAGATAATGAATAATACCAAATCGCGCAACTTATAAGTTGTAATTTTGGTTTTTATCCATCAAATTCCTCGGAGGAACCTGCTCCGGCTGGAGGAAGTGTGAGAAGGAGGCGGTAACACCCGCCAAGTACCGCGGGAACTTTGCAGATTTCGTTCATCGGAATGCGCTCGCAGGAGGTGAAGATACAGTCGGTGGTGAACATCGTGCTGAAAGCTGATGCGGAAGTGATGGATGAAGTAGTGGTAGTGGCTTACGGTACGGCCAAGAAATCCTCGTTTACCGGTTCAGCCGCTTCAGTAGATGGAAAGAAGATTGCCAAATTGCAGGTCGCTTCAGTCTCAAAGGCCCTGGAAGGTGCCGCTGCTGGTGTGACCGTGGTAAGTACCAGCGGACAGCCGGGTGAGAACTCGAAGATTCGTATCCGTGGTATCGGGTCGTTCAGCGCCTCTTCCGCTCCGTTGTACGTAGTGGACGGTATGCCGTATGATGAGGCCTCGGTGAACGCTATTAACCCTGCTGATATCGAGAACTTGTCTATCCTGAAAGATGCTGCTTCGGCTGCCCTGTACGGTTCACGTGCCGCCAATGGTGTGGTAATGATCACGACCAAGAAGGGTCGGCAGGACATGAGCAGTGTCAACGTGGACGCCCGTTGGGGTGTGAATACCCGTGCGATTCCCGAATATGACATCATGAAGGATCCGCGCGATTATGTGAAGACGGCATGGATGGTGCTGAAGAACCAGAAAGACGCCGAGTACGCTTCTACCGAACTGATTAACAGTATTGGCTATAACCCGTTTGTGGGAGTGGAGAACAATGCGATGGTCGCTACGGACGGAACAGTGACCGCTGGCCGTCTGCGTCACAACGACAACTGGGCAGACGAAGCACTGCACAACGGCTTGCGTCAGGAATACAACCTGAGCCTGCAGGGCGGCAACACCAAGACCACCCACTTCCTGTCGTTGGGATACCTGAAGGATGAGGGTATCTTGCGCAACACTGATTTTGAACGTATCTCTACTCGCGCCAACATTACGCACGTGGTGAACAAGTTCATTGACTTGACCGGTAGCCTGGCGTATGCACGTGGCGAGAAGAACGCCGGACAGTCGCAGGGTGCTTCGTTGTCGAACTACTCCAACGCCTTCATGTTCACACAGCAGATTGCACCCATCTATCCGGTGTACGCTTACGATGAGCAGGGCAACCGCCAGTACGATGACAACGGTGATGTCATCTACGACTTCGGTGACGGTAAGTACAGTACCCGTATGGGCGGCTACAGCAACCAGAACGTTGCCGCCAACTCCAGCTTGGACGTGCACCAGACCCTGAACGATAACTTCACGGGCCGTGGAACGATCAACCTGAGTCCTTTCAAGGGCTTCAAGCTGACCGCCAACTTGGGATACGACCTCCAGAACCAGGTCCGCACGGACCACATGAACCAGTTGTATGGTGACGCTTCGAAAGTGAACGGCCGTACCTA
This sequence comes from Bacteroidales bacterium, assembly GCA_029218405.1. Classification (GTDB taxonomy): domain Bacteria; phylum Bacteroidota; class Bacteroidia; order Bacteroidales; family Bacteroidaceae; genus Phocaeicola. The sequence goes on along the minus strand of JAQXRG010000083.1, from coordinate 3,139 downwards.
CAAGTACAATATCCGTGTCCAGACGCTGACAGCCAACCAGCTGGCTACTTACGAGAACACCATCGGCAAGCATTCGTTTGATGTGATGGCCGGTCACGAGTCGTACTCGTACATCCGTAACTATCAATATACGCATAAGTATAACTTCTATACCCTGGGCAATCCGGAATTCAACAATGCCATCACAATGAGTGACATGTACTCCTACAAGCAGGAGCACAGCATGGAGAGCTACTTCGGACGTGCCAACTATAGCTATGATGACAAGTATTACCTGTCGGCCAGCATCCGTACCGACTCTTCTTCGAAGTTCCATCCTGACCACCGCAGAGGTACTTTCTGGTCGGTCGGCGGCTCTTGGCGCCTGTCGCAGGAAGAATGGCTGAAGGAGGTGGAATGGTTGAGCAACCTGAAGCTGAAGGCCAGCTATGGTACGCAGGGTAATGACGGTATTCTGGACGCTGACGGCAACATGGTCTATCAGCCGTACATGAAGCAGTACAACATCTCGAACAACAACGGACAGTTCTCTGCCGTTGAGACCTACCGTGGAAACAAGGAACTGACGTGGGAAAAGAGCCAGAACCTGAATGTGGGTGTGGAATCGGCGTTTTTCGACAGCCGTCTGAAGCTGGATGTGGATTACTTCTTGCGTAAGACCACAGACATGCTGTACAATATGCCTTATCCCATTTCTTCGGGTATCGCGTATATCCCGATGAACCTGCTCGATATGAAGAACCAGGGTATTGAGTTCACGGTCAGCGGAACGCCGGTCCGTACCCGTGACTTCACGTGGAACGTGTCGTTCAACGGCACTCACTACAGCAACAAGATTCTCAGCCTGCCGGAAGACAAGCGGAAGGATGGTATCATCCACGGTACCTCCTCATTGTTCCGACTGATGGAAGGTGGCTCCATCTACGACCTTTATACGTATGAGTATGCGGGCGTGAATCCGGAAACAGGTGCCGCACAGTGGTACATGGACGAGAAGGACGCGCAGGGGAACGTGACAGGACGCACGGTGACCGAAGACTACACAAAGGCCAGCAAGTATGCGCTGGGCACTACGCTGCCTGACTTTCAGGGAGGTCTGTCGATGGACTTTACCTACAAGAACTTCGACCTGTCCATCGGAACCAACTTCCAGCTGGGTGGCCAATTGTATGACAGCATGTACGAGACCTTCATGCATGCCGGCAGCAGCATGGGTACCAACTGGCACAAGGACATCCTGAACGCGTGGACACCGGAGAACAAGCTGACCGATGTGCCTGTTCTGGACGGACAGCAGAACACCAACTCTCTGTCGTCCCGTTTCCTGATCAGCGCGTCTTACTTCAACATCCGCAACATCTCTTTGGGCTACACGTTCCCGAAGGCATGGATGAAGGCTATCCAGGCCAACACGGCCCGCATTTATGTAGCCGCTGACAACGTGGCCATGTTCTCCAAGCGCAAGGGTCTTGACCCGCGCCAGTACACCTATGGCTACTCGGCCGCCAACTATTCGGCCATCCGTGCCCTTTCACTTGGTATTAACATCAACTTTTAATTCGCAACGATTATGAAATATTCCAAATACTTGGCTATTGCGGCTGCCGCTTTGATGATGGGTGCGTGCAGCGATGATTTCCTGGACAAGGAGCCTTCGAAGAACGCTTCCGAGGAACAGGTGCAGGATGCCATCAAGCGTGACCCGGAAGCCATCAACTCGTTTATTTCGGGTTATTACATGAACCTCTATTCGCCGGAAGCGCAGATGAGCCATGATGACTTCGGACTGAAGGCATTCGAACTGGCCACCGACTTCATGGGCAGCGACATGGCCTACAAGACCAGCCACTTCTTTGTCTATGACTACTTGTTGGACAACCGTGGCGCCACTTACCGCCGTACCACTACTTTCTGGCAGGAGCTCTATGCGGTCATCAGTGGTACCAATCAGGTGATTGGCATCCTGAGCGCCAATGAGAAGCCCGACGCTACCATCGAATACATGCTCGGTCAGAGCTATGTGGTGCGTGCCTACTGTTATTTCTGGCTCATCAACATGTACCAGCAGCCATATCAGTGGAACAAGGAGAAGCCGGGTGTGCCTGTCTATACAGAAACAGAAACCCGCCTGAACCGTGTTCCGGTGAAGGAGGTGTACGACCAGATTCTTGCTGACCTGGAGAAGGGTTACAACTACCTGAAAGGAAAGGGACTGAAATCGAGAACAGAAATGAACGAATATGCCGCTGCCGCCATCTATGCCAACGTGCTGTCGTTCGTGAGCGACTATCCCGACCAGTGGAACGAGGTGGCGAAGTTCGCAAAGCTGGCCATTCAGGGAGGCCGGCTGATGAGCCACGAGGAACTGCTGTCTGGCTTCAACGACATCAACCTGAGCGAGGTGCTGTGGGGAGCCGACATCAACTCGGAGACCAACACCTTCTACGCTTCGTTCATGAGCCATATCGACCCGATGGGTCCTGGCTACGGAGGTGCGTTGGGTAACTACAAGATGATTGCCAGCGACTTGTACGACCAAATCGCGGACAATGACATCCGCAAGCAGTGGTTCGGCATCGACTTGAGCGAGAAGAACGCGCACTATGCTTACAGACAGTACGTCCAGAAGAAGTTCATGGATACCAGCACGACGGGTACGGGCGATACGTTCTGCTCCGACTACATCTATTTCCGTACCGGTGAGATGTATTTTGTGGCTGCCGAAGCTCTTTACCGTGCGGGCAATCCAGCCGAAGCCAAGACGATGCTGGAAACAGTGATGGCGACCCGTGTGGAGGGATATACCTGCGAAAAGACCGGCGAGGCCCTGCTCCAGGAAATCGAGCTGCAGAAGCGGATTGAGATGTGGGGTGAAGGCCGCCGTCTCTTCGACATGAAGCGCCGGGGAGAAGACTTGGACCGCACCAAGGCTGTCAACCACAATGCCACTGCTCCGACCAAGGTGGCGGCTGGTGACAAGCTCTTCATCTACCAGATTCCTCAGAAGGAGCTGAACGCCAATAACGAGATTGGCGAGCAGAATGACTAATCATACGTCCGGACAGGACAACTGAGCGGATGCGGGTTCCACGCGGCATGACAAACCGTGCGGAACCCGCATCTTTTTTTGTGTAAAAAG
>JAQXRG010000082.1 GCA_029218405.1 Bacteroidales bacterium | reverse complement strand
AATATGGACTCGAATAACCGTATCATCCGCTTGCCGTGGGCTGTCATGGCCCTGATGGCGTGTCTGCTGGCCGCCTGCTCGGTCTCCTATAAGTTCAATGGTGCCTCCATCAATTACGACAAGGTGAAGACCATCTCGTTCGAGAACTTCCCCAACCGATCGGCCGCTTTCGTGTGGGGCCCGATGGAAACCATGTTCAACACGTCTTTGCAGGACCGTTACCTGCGTCAGACCCGCCTGCGTCAGGTCAAGCGGGGCGGCGACCTCGAACTGTCCGGTGAAATCACCAACTACGATGCCTACAACAAGGGAGTAGGCTCCGACGGTTACTCCACGATGGCGGAACTGCGGATGACGGTGAACGTGCGGTTTACGAACAACAGCAATCATGCTGAGGACTTTGAACGCCAGTTCTCCGCGAGTCAGGAATACAATTCCAGCCAGTCGTTGGCCTCGGTGCAGGAAGACCTGGTCAAGAAGATGATTGAAGATATTGTGGACCAGGTGTTCAACGCCTCAGTGGCCAATTGGTAACCAGCTGGAAAAGAGAGGAGCAGACATGACACAGCGGAAAATCTACGAATGGATGCGGCACCCGGAGCAGCTGAACGCCGAGACACTGTATGAGTTGCGGACCTTGTTGGGACGCTACCCGTTTTATCAGACAGTCCGGTTGCTGTACCTAAAGAACCTGTATCTGCTGGGCGATCCCTCCTTTAAGGAAGAGCTGCAGCGCAGCGCCTTGTATGTGGCCGACTTGGGGATGCTGTTCTATTACATCGAGGGCGACCGCTTTGCCTTGCCCCACTATTTGCCCCATTCCCAAGAGGAGAACCACTCTGGCGGTGACCGTACGTTGGACCTCATCGACCGTTTCCTGTCCGACCTGCAGACACCTGCGGCAGACACCTTGCCCATTCCTCCTGTCGAAGCCGCCGTGGATTATGCCTCCTGGCTGGCCAGCAGCGGCGATGCCGTCAGTACGCCGGCCTGCGAAGCCCCCATGCAGGGACAGGAGTGGATTGACCGTTTTATCCAGCAGGCGGAGGAGCATTCCAAGACTTCGGCAGAAGGACCTGTTGGAACTTCGGAAGTGGAGCCTTCTGTAACTTCGGAAGTGGAGACTTCTGCCACTCCGGAAGTAGAACCTTCAGTCACTCTGACGGTAGAACTCCCCGGGTCTCCGGTGGAAGAACCTTCTGTCGCCTCAATGATAGAACCTACCGAAACACAGGTGGAGGGAGTGTCCGAATTTCCGCGTGCGGAAATCCCGTCAGCATCCCTTTCGGAGGAATCTCCAGTGTCTCAAGAATCCGATGTTCCGGAGCGTCCATCCGCGGATGAAGCAGAGGATGAGAGCTATTTTACCGAGACTTTGGCGAAAATTTATGTTAAACAGCAGCGATATGACAAGGCACTTGAAATTATTAAAAAATTAAATTTGAAATATCCGAAAAAAAACGCTTACTTTGCAGACCAAATGAGATTTTTGGAAAAACTGATTATTAACGCTAAATCAAAATAAAAGAAAAATGTACTTATTGCTTATTGTATTGATGGTATTGGCTGCCATCCTGATGTGTTTCGTAGTGCTGATTCAGAACTCTAAAGGTGGAGGTCTGTCTTCCAGCTTCGCGTCGTCCAACCAGATTATGGGTGTCCGCAAGACTACCGATTTCATCGAGAAACTGACGTGGGGACTGGCCATTTTCATGGTCGTAGTCAGCATTCTGACCTCTTATTTCATTCCGGCCGCTCACGAAGGTTCGTCCGTCATCATGGACCAGGCCGTGAAGGAACAGAAGACCAACCCGCTCAACGCTCCTTCGGGCTTTGCCGCTCCCGCTACTGAACAGGCAGCTCCTGCCGCTGACGAGGCTGCTCCCGCTGCTGAAGGAACCGAACAGGCTGGCGAGTAAGCCCTTACAGTAGATAGTGCACGAAGACGAAGAAGTTAAGGATGGCCTTATCGAAGGAAATCCTTTGCTCCTTCGTCTTTCCTGTGTCCGTTTCTTTCATTTACCTCTTTGTTACATCTTCATTTCCCTTTTTATCCTGACCCGTATGGAACATACTGTCGCTTCCACTGTGAAAGAGCGCATCCTTGCCGTGGATGCGCTGCGAGGCTTTGCCGTCATGGGCATTATCCTCCTGCATAACATCGAACATTTCAATTTCTATTCCTTCCCCGAAGACACCGGATGGCTGAAGGCGTTGGACACCACGCTGTGGGACTTCCTCTTCTTTTCCTTCTCAGGCAAGGCCTACGCCATTTTCGCCCTCCTGTTCGGTTTCACCTTTTACTTGCAGAGCCGTAGTGCCGAGAAGCGAGGAGAGGATTTCAAGAACCGGTACATGTGGCGGTTGGTACTGCTGTTAGGCTTCGGGTTCGTCAACTCCCTGTTCTTTCCCGGTGAGATCCTGGTGCTCTACGCAATTCTTGGTTTCGTCCTGGTGCCGGTCCGTCATTGGAGCGACCGCGCGCTGCTGTCGTTGGCCGTCTTCCTGATGCTCCAGCCCGTGGAGTGGGGGAAAGTGATGTATTCGCTGTGTGTGCCCGAGGCTCATCCCCAGCAGATGTACTTCTCGTTGGGCGATGTCTATCCGCAGTTGGGCGGCGCGTCCCTGTGGGAGATGGTGAAGGCCAACTTTGTCACCGGCCAGTTGGCCAGCCTGAACTGGGCCTGGTGTTACGGGCGGGTGTTCCAGACTTCCGCCTTGTTCATGATAGGTCTGTGGCTGGGCTGCAAAGGATATTTCAGTGCCGCTACTCCTGCCGCCTTGGAGCAGTCGCGCCTGTTCTGGCAGCGGGTGCTCTGCCTCAGCCTGCCCCTGGCGGTCCTGATGTATTTCGCCAAGTCGTTCGTCTTTTCCCAAGTGGAAAACCCGTTCCTGTTGTCCACGCTGAAGACCATCCTTAATTCTTGGTACAACCTGTTCTTCATGCTCTGCATCGTGGGCGCGTTCCTGCTGCTGTATTGGGCCAACCAAGGCAAGGTGCAGCGCATTCTGGCCCTTTACGGGCGGATGAGCCTTACGGACTACGTGATGCAGTCCGTCATCGGCAGTTTCCTGTATTTTGGTTACGGCCTGTCGTTGCACGAGGTGTGCGGCACCACCTACAGTCTGCTCATCGGCATAGTGTTCCTGGTGGCCCAGGTTGCCTTTGCCCACTGGTGGTTCCGTCATTTCCGGCGGGGGCCTTTAGAGACCCTTTGGCATCAGCTCACCTGGCTCTGAGGCTACCCGGTGACACAAAAAGGCGGAAGAAGCCAACGCCTCTTCCGCCCTTGTTCTGCTTGCCTTATCGTAGCAGGCCACTGTGGTGGCTTACTTCTTGAAGTATCTGTTGTACAGACCTTCGAAGCCCTTGCCGTGACGAGCCTCGTCCTTGGCCATTTCGTGAACCGTGTCGTGGATAGCATCCAGGTTCAGAGCCTTGGCACGGGTAGCGATGCGCTTCTTGTCTTCGCAAGCGCCACATTCAGCAGCCATACGCTTTTCCAGGTTGGTCTTGGTGTCCCATACGCAGTCGCCCAGCAGTTCAGCGAACTTGGCAGCGTGCTCAGCTTCTTCGAAAGCATAGCGCTTGAAAGCCTCAGCGATTTCAGGATAGCCTTCACGGTCAGCCTGACGGCTCATGGCCAGGTACATACCAACTTCAGTGCATTCGCCGTTGAAGTGGTTGTTCAAGTCCTTGATCATTTCGTCGTCGCAACCCTTGGCTACGCCAATCACGTGCTCGTCAGCGAATACCATGCCGCCTTCTGCCGGAGCTTCCATTTCCTTGAACTTAGAAGCCGGAGCCTTACACAACGGGCACTTTTCAGGAGCTGTTTCACCTTCGTGAATGTAACCACATACAGTACAGATAAATTTTTTCATACGTCTTAAAGTTTAAAAGTTAGTTTAATTACGCCATTAATTTAATTGAGAAGGTTTTCTGCCTGGCATTTGGGGCAGATACCTTTATAGTAGCGGTGGACCTCATCGACGATGAAGCCATCCTTGCTCACTTCGTCCGATTGCTGACTGTCGTCCTCCATCGGCAGGTCATAAATCTTGCCGCACTGCCGGCAGAGAAAATGCGCGTGCGTTCCCGTTTCCGCGTCAAAACAGGTGTTTCGTTCGTCAATGGTCAGCATGTTGGCCGCCTTGTGCTCCACGAACAGTTTCAGCGTGTTGTACACCGTGGTACGTGACAAGGTTGGAATCTGCTTGCTGAGTGCCACGTAAATCTCGTCCACACTGGGATGCGTCTTATGGTTCAGCAGGTATTCCATGATGGCGATGCGTTGCACGGAGGGCTTGATGCCGTAGGAATGCAAATAATCGTAAACAGTCTTCATGGTCTTGATTCTCTTTTGTAATTGTTTCAACTTTTCTTCTACGGCAAAGGTACGAATTGTTTCCGGATTTGCAAGCGTTTTGATGACTTTTTTTTCAGATATTGCAGAACTTTCATTGTTTTGCATTATCTTTGCACTATTGGTACATATATACATAATATAATAGCGAAAATTATGAAATTCGGATATGTGAAAGTGGCGTCTGCCATTCCTTCTGTCAGGGTGGCCGACTGTCCGTACAACGCGCAGCAGGCGGAGAAGCTCATCGCTATCGCCGAAGGCAAGGGAGTGCAGATTATCCTCTTCCCCGAACTGAATCTTACGGGTTATTCCTGTGGTGACCTGTTCCAGCAGTCATTGCTGCTCGAACAGGCCGAGATTGCCTTGATGCAGGTGATGAACAACACCCGCCAGCTCGACATCATTTCCATCCTCGGAATGCCGGTGATGGTGGGTGGCCTGCTGATGAACTGTGCTGTTGTCATCCAGAAGGGCCGGATGCTGGGTGTCGTGCCCAAGACCTACCTGCCCAACTACAAGGAGTTTTACGAGCAGCGGTGGTTCGCCCCGTCGGCAGCCTTGTCCGATGACACCGTCATCCGCCTTTGCGGACAGCAGGTGCCTGTATCGGCCGACCTGCTCTTCGAGACTTCCGAGGTCTGCTTCGGTGTTGAGCTGTGCGAGGATGTGTGGGCTCCTGTGCCCCCCAGCTCCTACCTGGCCCTGAAGGGAGCGGAAGTCATCTTCAACCTTTCGGCGGATACGGAGAACATCAGCAAGCACCAGTACCTGCGCTCCTTGCTGGCCCAGCAGTCGGCGCGCTGTCTGGCCGGCTACGTCTTCTCCTCCTGCGGTTTCGGCGAATCGACCACCGACGTGGTCTTTGCCGGCAACGCGCTCATCTACGAGAACGGAACCCTGCTGGCCGCTTCCGACCGCTTCTCCTTCGAGGAGCAGTTAGTGGTCAGCGAGATTGACGTGGAACGCCTGCGGGGCGAGCGCATTGTCAACACCACGTTCGCCGCCAGTGTCCGTGCCTGTAGCGAACGGCCGTCCCGCCGTGTCCAGGCCGAGTTGTCGCCGTCCCGCGAGCTGCCCCTGACCCGGAGCATCGAGCCACATCCCTTCGTGCCCGAAGGCGGCCGCCTGCTCGACGAGCGGTGCGAGGAAATCTTCTCCATCCAGGTGGCAGGCCTTGCCAAGCGCCTGGTCCACACGAACTGCAAGACGGTGGTGGTGGGCATTTCCGGCGGACTCGACTCCACGCTGGCCCTGTTGGTGTGCGTGAAGACGTTCGACAAGCTGGGACTGTCGCGCAAGGGCATTGTGGGCATCACCATGCCCGGCTTCGGCACGACCGACCGTACCTATAACAATGCGCTCTGCCTGATGCAGTCGCTCGAAGTGTCGGTCAAGGAAATCAGCATCAAGGAGGCCTGCATCCAGCACTTCCAGGACATCGGCCACGACATGAGCGTGCACGATGTGACCTATGAGAACGGCCAGGCCCGCGAGCGGACGCAGATTCTGATGGACTACGCCAACAAGGTTGGGGGACTGGTCATCGGGACAGGCGACCTGTCCGAACTGGCGTTGGGCTGGGCCACCTACAACGGCGACCACATGTCGATGTACGGCGTGAACGGCAGCATCCCCAAGACCCTTGTGCGCTACCTCGTGGCTTGGGTGGCCCAGAGTGGGGTGGACCATCGTTCGCGCGAGACATTGCTCGACATCATCGACACCCCTATCAGTCCCGAACTGATTCCGGCCGATGAGATGGGCAACATCAAGCAGAAGACGGAAGACCTGGTGGGTCCGTATGAGCTCCACGACTTCTTCCTCTATTACTTCCTCCGCTTCGGGTTCCGTCCGTCCAAGATCTTCTACCTGGCCGAGAAGGCGTTTTGGGGAAAGTACGACCGGCCCACGCTGAAGAAGTGGCTCACCAACTTCTGCCGTCGTTTCTTCAACCAGCAGTTCAAGCGCTCCTGCCTGCCCGACGGGCCCAAGGTGGGTTCCGTGTCACTCAGTCCGCGCGGCGACTGGCGCATGCCGAGCGACGCCTCATCGGCAGTGTGGCTGAAGGAATGCGACGAGCTGCCGGCAGAGTGAGCCCCGCTCCATGAGCCGTATTGGATAGAAAATTTTTTATTAATCACTTAATACCTATTTATTACTTATGTTCAACAAACATCCTAAAGGACTGGTGGCCGCTTCGTTGGCGAACCTGGGCGAACGCTTCGGGTTCTACACCATGATGGCCATTCTCGTCCTCTTCTTGCAGGCCAAGTTCGCGCTGAGCGGAAAGGAGGCCGGTTGGATTTACTCCACGTTCTATTTCTCGATTTACATTCTGGCCTTGGTGGGCGGTATCATTGCCGACAAGACCCGTAACTTCAAGGGCACCATCCTGGCAGGTATCTCGCTGATGGCCCTGGGCTATGTGCTGCTGTCTGTCCCGTCGCAGACACCGGTCGCCAACCTGCCCGTCATGCTCGGCCTCACCTGCCTGGCACTGTTCATCATCGCCTTCGGCAACGGCTTGTTCAAGGGCAACCTGCAGGCCCTCGTCGGACAGATGTACGATGACCCCAAGTACGCCAGCATGCGCGACTCGGGCTTCTCGCTCTTCTACATGTTCATCAACATCGGTGCCATCTTTGCGCCTCCCGCCGCCGTGGGCGTACGCAACTGGTGGCTGGCCCATAACGGTTTCGCTTACAACGCCGACCTGCCCGCCCTCTGTCACGGACACCTGGCCGGCTCGCTCCAGCCGCAGGCTGCCGAGACGTTCTCGACCCTTGCCGCCGAGGTGAGCGGTGCGCCCGTGGCCGACCTTACGGAGTTCGCCAATGCCTACCTGAACGTGTTCTCCACCGGTTTCCACTACGCTTTTGCCGTGGCCATCTTCGCGATGCTGGTTTCGCTGGTCATCTTCGTGGTCAACAAGGCCAAGTTCCCCGACCCCAGCAAGAAGGCCGCCGCTGCCGCCAAGAGCGCGCAGACGGTCGAGATGAGCGCACAGGAGGTGAAGCAGCGCATGATGGCGTTGTTCGCGGTCTTCGGCGTGGTCATCTTCTTCTGGTTCTCGTTCCACCAGAACGGTCTGACCCTGACCTTCTTCGCCAAGGAATACACCGACCTGAACCTCTTCGGAATGCCGATTACCGCCGAGCTGTTCCAGTCGCTGAACCCCTTCTTCGTGGTGTTCCTCACCCCCGTGGTCATGGCGGTGTTCGCCCGTCAGCGCGCCCGTGGCTGTGAGCCTTCCACCCCCAAGAAGATTGCCATCGGTATGGGTATTGCCGCCACTGGTTTCGTCATCATGGCCATCGGTTCGTTTGTCAGCAACCTGCCCCTCCACGAGGAAGTGGTGGCAGCCGGCACCTCTTCGGTCAAGGTCACTCCGCTGCTGCTCATGGGCACCTACTTGGTGCTGACCATTGCCGAGCTCTACATCTCTCCGTTGGGCATTTCCTTCGTGTCGAAGGTGGCTCCTCCCAAGTACCAGGGCATCATGCAGGGTGGCTGGTTGGGCGCAACGGCCATCGGTAACCAGCTGCTGTTCATCGGTGCCGTGCTCTACGAGTCCATTCCCATTTGGATGACTTGGACGGTGTTCGTAGCGGCTTGCTGCATCTCTATGTTCACCATGCTCTTCATGTTGAAGTGGTTGGAGAAAGTGGCGAAATAACGACTTGACCACCGCTGGAGGCGAAAGACAAAGACACGCGCCAGGCCGCTTCCCTGCTGACGGGAGTTGCCTGGCGCGTGTTCCGTTGTTTTGCTGAAGAAGTTTCTCAGTAGTCAATCTTGTCCAGAATGCCCATCAGGTGCGCGATGGCAATGCCGTAGTTGGTGATGGGTACCTGCTGCTCGCGGGCGGCCTGGATGCGGTGGAGCACATACTTGCGGTTGAACATGCAGGCCCCGCAGTGGATGACGAGGTCGTAGGGACGGAGGTCATCGGGAAAGTCAGCTCCCGCCGTCACGTCCACCTGCAGTCCGGGTCCCGTGCGCTTGCGCAGCAGGGCAGGAATCTTCTCCCGCCCGATGTCCTCGGTCAGGGGAGCGTGGGTACAGGCCTCGGCAATCAGCACGCGCGAGTGCTCCGTGAGGCGGTCGATGGCAGCGGCACCTTCCACGAAGGCCTGGATGTCTCCCTTGTACTGGGCGAAGAGGACGGAGAAGGAGGTGAGGCGGCTCTCGGCCGGCTTGTGGTCATACACGGTGCGGAACACCTGCGAGTCGGTGATGATGAGCCGTGGCGGACGGTTGAGCGTAGCCAACAGGGCATCCAGCTGGTCCGTGGTGCAGCAGTGCGCCAGGCAGCCCCGGTCGAGCAGCTCGCGTAGGGTCTGCACCTGGGGCAGGATGAGCCGTCCCTTGGGGGCCTGAAGGTCCTGGGGCATGACGAGCACCACCGTGTCCCCTCTTTCCACCAGCCGTCCCAGCAGGGAAGGCGCGGCCTCCGGGTCAGGCTGCCGTTCGATGAGGGCGCGGCGGATGTCCTCCACCCCGGCTCCGTTGCGTGCGCTGGCCAGGAGCGGCCGTTCTCCGACCTGCTCCTCGATGGCCCGTGCGGACTCCTCGGGACGGGCCAGCTCGTCCGTCTTGTTCAGCACCCATACCACGGGCGTTCCCCGCCGCCGCAGTTCGTCGGCCCATGCCCGCTCGGGACCGATGTCAGTCCCCGTACAGACCATAATGGCCATTTCCGCCTGCTGCAGGGCGTGGCGGGTCTTCTCGACGCGCTGCCGCCCCAGTTCCCCCTCGTCATCAAATCCGGCCGTGTCGATGAAGACACAAGGGCCGATGCCATGGAGTTCCATGGGTTTATAGACAGGGTCGGTGGTGGTGCCCGCCACGGCCGAGACCAGTGCGGTCTGCTGGCCGGTCAGGGCGTTGATGAGGGAGGACTTGCCGCTGTTCCGTTTGCCGAACAGGGCGATGTGGAGTCGGTTGGAGCGTGGGGTCTGCATGGTCGGTAGATTTTTTATTGTTGTTCGTTGGTTTTCGTGATCTGGTTCTGTCCGCCGTTTCGTCGGCTTCTGTCCGCTGATGATTGGCTTCCGTTTGCTGATGATGATTAGCTTCCGTTCGTCGTCTTGTTGCCGTTCCCTGGTTCAGAGAGGTTCAGAACCGGAAGTCCCGTTGCCCCGCCTCGATGCGTTCCAGGTTCTCTAACGCGCGCCGGCGGATGGCAGGGTTCGGAATCTGCTCCATCTGCTCACGGATCATCCGCACGCCTAGTTCGCGGGTGGCCGGCGAAGCGTAGTCGCAGAGGTATTCCTGCAGCGTCATGAGGGCGTTCGGGGCGCAGCAGTTCGCGATTTGTCCCGTCTTGACCAGCGACATGAACCGGTCGCCCGTGCGTCCCTCCCGGTAGCAGGCGGTGCAGAAGCTCGGGACATAGCCCAGCTGGAGCAGCCAGCGCACGATTTCGTCCAAGGAGCGGGTGTCGCTCACATCGAACTGGGCAGATTCTTCCACCGGAATGTCTGCGGCTGTTTCAGCATAACCGCCCACACTGGTGCGCGAGCCGCCGCTGATCTGCGAAACGCCCAGCTCCAGCACCTTCTCGCGCGAAGCCTGCGACTCGCGGGTCGAGATAATCATGCCCGTGTAGGGCACACTGATGCGGATGACGGCCACGATGCGCTGGAAAATCTCGTCCGAAATGGCGTCCTTGAAGTCCGCCTTGTCAATATCGTCGGCCGAGCAGATGCGGGGTACGCTGATGGTGTGCGGTCCTACGCCGTACGTCGCCTCCAGGTGCTCGGCGTGCATCAGCAGCCCCGTGAAGTCGTAGCGGTAAGTGTTCAGGCCGAAGAGCACCCCGATGCCCACATCGTCAATGCCGCCCTGCATGGCGCGGTCCATGGCCTCCGTGTGGTAGGCATAGTCACTTTTCGGTCCGCGCGGATGCAGCCGCTCGTAGTTCTCCTTGTGGTAGGTCTCCTGGAAGAGGATGTACGTGCCGATGCCCGCCTCGTGCAGGCGGCGGTAGTTCTCCACGGTGGTGGCGGCGATGTTCACGTTCACGCGGCGGATGGCCCCGTTCTTATGATGAATGCCGTAGATGGTGTGGATGGACTCCAGGATGTACTCGATAGGGTTGTGGAGCGGGTCTTCCCCCGCTTCGAGGGCCAGGCGTTTGTGGCCCATGTCCTGCAGGGCGATGACCTCGCGCCGGATCTCGTCCTGCGTGAGCTTGCGGCGGGGGATGGACTTGTTCTTTGCGTGATAAGGACAGTACACACAGCCGTTCACGCAGTAGTTGGACAAGTAGAGGGGGGCGAACATCACGATGCGGTTGCCGTAGAACCGCTGTTTGATGTCGCGGGCGAGCTGGAAGATTTCCTGCAGGAGGTCCGGCTCCTCGCATTCCAGGAGGACGGCCGCCTCGCGGTGGGAGAGTCCCTTGCAGGCGCGCGCCTTGTCAAGGATGGAGCGGACCAGCTCGCGGTCGTTCCGGTGTTCCTCGGCGTAGGCCAGGGTGGCGAGGATTTCACCGTGATGGATGAACTCCTCAGCTTTCGGGGAAGTGGGTTGGTAGGTCATAGTTGCTTCTTTGTAGTTTGTTCCGTTGGGTGGATGTAATAAGAGGTTCTTGTAAGACGTCCTTGGAAGAGGTTCCCGTAGGAGGTCCTTTAGGAAGAGGTTCCCGTCAGAGACCCTTTAGGAAGGACAGGCCGGGGGCCGGGCCGGGGCAGGCGTCTCCGCATAGTCGCCGCGGCCGAAGTCAATCGTATAGCCGATGGCGTGGAGGCGTTCCTGGAGCAGTGCGAGTCCCTCGGCCGCTTCGGCGCCGAGCGCGGCCTTGTGGTCGTAGAGCGAGTAGTGGGCCCGCTGCTCGGGCGGTGAGAGGTTGGGCATGACCACGTTGGCCCCGGCCAGGATGCCCTGTTCGCGTCCGTCGGGCACGAGGGTGGCCAAGGCGGTGGTGGCAGGAATCAGCGCGTCGGGGTGCGACAGCCGGAAGAGGGAGAGCAGCAGGAGGGTCTGCCGCAGGCTGCCCGGAGGGCAAAGGGCGAACGGCGTGTCCCGGTGGGGCAGGAAAGGCCCGATGCCGATCATCTGCGGGCGGAAGGACTGGATGAAGAGCAGGTCCTCCACGAGGTGCTCCGTCGTCTGTCCCGGGCTGCCCACCATGATGCCCGTTCCCGTCTGGTAGCCGATGCGCCGCAGGTCGGCGAGGCAGCGGAGACGGTTGTCGAGCGAGAGGCTCTCGGGGTGGAGGTGCCGGTAGTGCGCCGGGTTGTGCGTCTCGTGGCGCAGCAGGTACCGGTTGGCCCCGGCGCGGAAGAAGCGCTCGTAGGCCGGGGTGTCCTTCTCGCCCAGCGAGAGTGTGATGGCCGCGTCGGGAAAGGTCCGGCGGATGTCACTGACGAGACGTTCCACGCGCTCGTCGGTGAACCACGGGTCCTCACCGCCCTGCAGCACGAAGGTGCGGAAGCCCAGCCGGTACCCCTCTTCGCAGCAGGCGAGGACCGTGTCGGGCGAGAGCCGGTAGCGCACCGCCTGCCGGTTGCTCTTCCGGATGCCGCAGTAGCGGCAGTCGTTGCGGCAGTAGCTGCTCACCTCGATCAGTCCGCGCACGAAGACACGGCGGCCGAACCGCTCCTCCGCCACCGCCCGCGCCCGGGCGTGGAGCACGTCCAAGGCCTCCTCCGGGCAGTGGGTGAGCAGCGACCGGTAGCCGTCGGCGTCGAGCCGCCGTTCACGGCACAGCCGGCCGATGAGTTCGCTGACGGGCAGCGGGTCATTGCTGTCCATCTTCCTTCGGGTAGGTGAGCGTCCGTTTCAGCAGGTCCTGGTTCAGCTGCCGTTTGCCGGACAGGGGGTCGTTGTGCGTGCGCGGGCCGGTCACACAGCCGCCTTCGCACGCCATCATCTCGATGAACTGCGCGTCCACCTTGCCGGTCTTCGCCCAGGCGCGGAGCTGTCCGATGGACTTCTTGTTGAAGTCGGAGAACTGCAGCACCTTGATGCCCTTCGCCTTGGGGCCCAGGTACGCCTGCACGGCCCCGGCCACACCGCCCGCCTGCGCGAATCCGTGTGCCTCACGCACCGACTGGTAGGCGATGGTGTAAGGATTCGCCTGCTCCAGGTCGATGCCCAGTCCCTTGAAGAGAGGGTGCAGCTCCTCGAAAGTCATCACATAGTCCACACACTCGTCGCGCTGCGCTTCCTTCCGCTTGGCGATGCACGGGCCGATGAAAACCACCTTCGCGTCGGGGTACTTCTTCTTGGCGATGCGCGAGGCGTAGTACATCGGCGAGCCGGTGGAGGAGACATACTTCTTCATGTCGGGGATGTGCTTGTTCACCAGCTCGATGTACGACGGACAGCAGGAGGTGGTCATGAACTTCTGTCCTTCCTCCAGCTTTTCCAGCAGCTCGTGTCCCTCGGTGCTCGTGGTCTCCATGGCCCCTTCGGCCACTTCGATGACATCGGTGAAGCCCACTTCCTTCAGCGCGCCGTACACCTGCTCGATGGTGGCCTTGAACTGGCCCAGGATGGCCGGGGCGGGGATGGCCACCACCTGCTTGCCCGCGCGGATCTCCTCCAGCACGTCGAACACCTGCGAGATTTCGAAGATGGCTCCGAAGGGGCAGGCGTTCAGGCACTTGCCGCAGTAGATGCACTTCTCCTCGTTGATGTGCTCAATGTTGTTCTTGTCCTTGCTGATGGCCTTCACGGGGCAGGCCTCCTCGCAGGGCACGGGGATATAGACGATGGCGTGGTAGGGGCAGCTCTTGTGGCAGAGGCCGCAGCTGATGCACGTGTCATGGTCGATGCTGGCCTGTCCGGTCTTCTTGTTGAAGTGGATGGCCCCCTTCGGGCAGTTCATGTAGCAGCTCCGGGCCACGCAGCCCCGGCAGAGGTTGCTCACCTCGTAGTTCACCTGCACGCACGAGGAGCACGCCTCGTCGATGACGCACAGGATGTTCTTCTTCAGTTCGCCGCAGCGCTGCAGGGCCTTGCGGGCGTATTCGGAGAGAGGGGTCAGCTCGTCCGTCTCATCGCTCATGTCCCATCCCAGGAGGGGGAGCGACTTGTATTTGGTCACGGCCCGCTCCTTGTGGATGCAGCAGCGGCCCACCGGTTGTGAGCGGCGGGGGCTGAACTCCAGGGGCACGCGGTCAATCTTCTCGATGAGTTCGTTCTCTTTCCAGAGGGCCACCAGTTTCTCCAGCAGTTGGTGGCGGACAATCATTACGTTGTTGGTAAATGCCATAGGTTTATCGTATCAGGTTAAATGGTAGAATCTTCAGTTGTTGTGGGCTGCGCCGCCCGCAGGATGAGCGTGGTGGCACCGAGGGTGAACACCGTGCCGTCCTCGATGCGGAGGCGTTCCTTGGGTCCGAGCAGCTCGTTGTGGACGAAGGTGCCCGTCAGGCTGTTGTTGTCGCGCAGGGTGTAGGTCAGCCGGCCGTCCCGTCCCCGCTTCACGTTCAGGATGCAGTGGCGGCGGTCCATGCTGGGGTCGTTGGTCTCCACGGGCACGTCAGCGTCGGTGCCCTGGTTGCGCCGCCCGATTAGGTTGTCGCCCTCCTTGAGGGGGAGCACCTGCTTGAAGGCGAACACGTTCTCGATGACGATGACGTTGCCGAACTCCTTCGTGCCCTCCTGCTCGTCCAGGGCAGCCTGCTCCTGACGGCGGTTGGCGGCGTTCAGCTTCGACTTGCCGATTCGGATGCCGAACTGCTTCTTGCACTGGTCGCACACGAAGACGAGGGACTGTCCTTCCTCGTACTGGGTCTCATCGAACTGGATATAGTTGTCACATTTGGGACATCTTACTCTTTTCATCGGATGTTGGAATCGTTTTTTAGTTGGTGGTGAAGACCCATGCCGTACGGAACCGCTCGGTCTTCTTCAATTCATTCACTCGCTGGTAGGCGGCGCCAGCCTGGCTGTGGGCGGACAAGGCGACACGGAACTTGCCGTCGCTCTCCACCACCACCGCACCGGGCCAGCCGTCCTTGGCCAGCTTCTTCACTTCCTGTTCGGCGTCCGCGCGGGAGGTCAGGCTCGCCACGATGACGTAGCTGGTCCGGCCCGCCGGTTTCGGCGTTTCCTTCGGAGCCCCGCTTCCCTTCACGGCGTTTTCCTCCGCCGTTCCGCTTCCCTTCACGGCGTTTCCTTTCGGCGCGTTTTCCTCCGCCGTTCCGTTTTCCTTCACGGCGTTTCCTTTCGCTGTCGTGGCCGGAGCCGCGGTAGCCAAAGCCGACTGAGGCACATTCTTTCCGCCAGCCGTCTGCGAAGCGGCGTTCCCCGTTCCAGCGTTATTTTTCGTTTCAGCGTTCTCCGCACCAGTATTTTTCGCTTCAGTATTTTTCGTTTCCGCGTTCTTCGGAGCGGCTGCGGCTGCAGGAGCCGGCGTTCCTTTCTGCTTGACTGCTGCGGGCACGGTCTCCACTTGCTCGGTGCGCACGGTCACCGGCTTCAGCGTGTTCATGTTGTTCCGCCGGCGTTGGGAAGTAGCCGTCTGCCGTCCCTCGGCCGCCGGACGTTCCGTCATGATGCACGAAGCCATGGACTGGCTGCGGATGGCCTCGAAAAGGCTGGCCGAGCCCAATGAAGCATAGTTCAGCTCGTCGATGTACGTGTTCTCCACCGGGACCGACAGGACAAAGAACAACAAGACCGCCGCCACAACCGCCGCCACGTTCTGCCAACCTCGCCGCCACGGCAGCCGGTGGGCCGGCGCGCCGCTGGGCGGGTTTCCCGTTCCTTCACGGCTCCAGCCGTCCGTTCCTTCGTGGTTCCAGCCGTCCGTTCCTTCGCTGTTCCGGCTCTCCACTCCTTGATGGCTCCGGGTGCCTGTCTCGCCGCTGTTCCGGCTGTCCGTCCCTTCTTGGTTCCAGCTCTCCGGCGCGTCGCCGTTCCGGGCGTCCGTCTCAGGAGCCGGTGCGATCGGCCGGCCGGCGGACTTCGCCACGGGCTGCAGGGGCACCGTGCGGCGTGCGCTGACGAGGAGCCGTTTCTCCTCCTGCGGCGCGGTGCCGGCGGCCAGTGCCGCTATCCGGAAGTCGCCCAACCCATAGAGCGAGGGAGTGAAGAAGCCCTCGGCGGAAGGAGCGAACTCATACACCCCATTCATATTATAATATAATACACCCACCTGCCCGAAGCTGACCTCCCCGTTCTGGTAGAGCTCGACCTTCAACTCCTCCACCGCCTTCTCGATCTTGCGCGTGGCGTCCGGGAAATCGGTGTTGTACGCCTGCATGTACGACTGCACCAGCAGCCCGTCGTTCATCACCAGCTGCGGGTTGAACCCGATGGCCCGCAAGGGCGGCAGGAAGCGTCCGTCGTCTTTCCTCACGGCCGGACGGTAGTGGGCGATGAATCCCCCCAGCCCGGGAACAATGACACAATCATTCTCGAGCAATAATACCTCTATGTGCTTATACAATTCAATCATATTGCAAAAATACGGATTTTCTTGGATTCTTTTCCATCTTTCTGCCCTATTTTTTCGGAAGAGAATGATTTTTGTACTATTTTTGCGGCACTAAAAATGAAAGTCTATGAATATTGCGATAGTTGGAACCGGATATGTGGGGTTGGTGACAGGCGCCTGTTTTGCTGAGACGGGCGTGAACGTGCACTGCATCGACACCGATTCCGCCAAGATTGAAGCCTTGCAGCAGGGGAAGATTCCTATCTACGAGCCGGGACTGGAAGACATGGTGGCGCGCAACGTGCGGGCCGGCCGTCTGCATTTCTCCACCTCGCTCCCGGCGTGCCTCGACAGCGTGTCCATCGTGTTCTGCGCCGTGGGCACCCCGCCCAATGAGGACGGGAGCGCCGACCTCCGCCACGTGCTGGAGGTGGCCCGCACCATCGGCCGCCACCTCCACCAGTACGTGCTGGTGGTCACCAAGAGCACAGTGCCCGTGGGCACCGCCCGCAAGGTGAAGGCCGTGCTGCGCGAGGAGCTCGGCAAGCGGGGCGTGGACCTGCCCTTCGACGTGGCCTCCAACCCCGAGTTCCTCAAGGAGGGGAACGCCATCCACGACTTCATGACCCCCGACCGCGTGGTGGTGGGCGTGGAGTCCGAGAAGGCCCGCCGGCTCATGACCAAGCTCTACCGCCCCTTCCTGCTCAACAACTTCCGGGTCATTTTCATGGACATCCCCTCGGCCGAGATGACCAAGTACGCCGCCAACTCCATGCTGGCCACCCGCATCAGCTTCATGAACGACATCGCCAACCTGTGCGAGCGGGTGGGGGCCGACGTGAACATGGTGCGCAGCGGCATCGGGTCCGACAGCCGCATCGGCCGCAAGTTCCTCTACCCCGGATGCGGCTACGGAGGCTCCTGCTTCCCCAAGGACGTGAAGGCCCTCATCCAGACCGCCCGCGAGCACGGCTGCACGATGCGCGTGCTGGAGATGGTGGAGCAGGTCAACGAGGACCAGAAGGACATCCTCTTCCGCAAGCTGAGCCAGTACTACGGCGGGCGGCTGGAGGGGAAGACCGTCGCCCTGTGGGGACTGGCCTTCAAGCCCGAGACCGACGACATGCGCGAGGCCCCCTCGCTCGTGATGATACGGCGGCTCCAGGAGGCCGGCTGCCGCGTGCGCGCGTACGACCCCGCCGCCATGGACGAGGCGCGCCGCCGCCTGGGCGACACGGTCTATTACGCCCGCGACATGTACGACGCCCTGCTCGACGCCGACGCCCTGCTGCTCGTCACCGAGTGGAAGCAGTTCCGCCTGCCCGCCTGGGGAGTCATCAAGAAGGCCATGAGCCAGCCGGTCATCTTCGACGGACGCAACATCTACGACGCCGAGGAACTGGCCGAATTAGGATTCGCTTATCATTGCATCGGAAAATGAAGAACGTACTGTGGATGATCGTAGCGATGGCCTCCTGCCTGAGCGCCTGCCGGCCGGCGGCGGACGGGGGCAGGCAGGCCGAGGCCGTGCGCCCCGACACCGTGGCGGTGCGCTGGCTGCAGGGCATCTGGATGGACGACGCCAGCGAGGTGCCCGTGCTCAAGGTGAAGGGCGACAGCATCTACTTCGCCGACCGGGTGAACGTGCCCCTGCGCTTCGAGGTGCTGGGCGACACCCTCGTGACCTACGGCGCCGAGCCCGCCAAGTACCCCATCGGCCGGCTGGGCGAGCACCACTTCAGCTTCTACACGGCGATGGGCGACCTCATGTCGCTGCGCCGGCTGGAGGCCGACAGCCTCACGTTCGGCACCGTGGTGCAGCCCAGCGACCCCGTGTCCGAGGTGCTCCAGAAAGACTCGGTCATCGTCTTCCAGGGCGTCCGCTACCGCGGCTATGTCTATATCAACCCCACGCAGAAGAAGGTCGTCCGCCCCGCCATGACGGAAGAAGGCCTCCTGGTGGACAACGTCTATTACGACAACGTCATCCACATCTGCGTGTACGAAGGCAAGCGGCGGCTCTTCGGCAAGGACATCAAGAAGGAGATGCTGGCGGACGTGGTGCCCGCCGACTTCCTCCAGTCGTCCGTCCTGTCCGACATGGACTTCATCGGCGTGACGGCGGAAGGCTACCGCTACTCCGCCACCATCTGCACGCCCGACGCCCCCTCGTGCTACTTCGTCGAGGTGGACGTGTCGAGGTCGGGCGACCTCTCGTACCACATTTGCACACAATAAGAGAAATGAATAGACCTATGGAACAAGCAACCGAACTGATACTCATACGCATCCACGGCATGGACCGTCCGGGACTGACGGCGTCCATCACCGAAATCCTGTCAAGATACGAGGTGGACATCCTCGACATCGGCCAGGCCGACATCCACAACACCCTCTCGCTGGGCATCCTCTTCAAGTGCCTGGAGAAGGACTCGGGCAACGTGATGAAGGACCTCCTCTTCAAGGCCTCCGACCTGGGCATCAACCTCCGCTTCTACCCCGTTGACCCCGCCGAGTACGAGGAGTGGGTGGGCATGCAGGGCAAGCACCGCTACATCCTCACCCTGCTGGGCCGCAAGCTCACGGCCGGGCAGATCGCCGGGGCCACCGCCCTGCTGGCCGAGCAGGAGCTCAACATCGACGCCATCCGCCGCCTCACGGGCCGTGTCCCCCTCGACGAGCAGAAGGCCAAGGTGCGCGCCTGCATCGAGTTCTCCGTGCGCGGCACCCCGCGCGACCGCGAGGAGCTGCAGCGCAAGCTGATGGACCTCAGCGCGAGGCTGGGCATGGACTTCTCCTTCCAGCAGGACACCATGTACCGCCGCATGCGCCGCCTCATCTGCTTCGACATGGACTCCACCCTCATCGAGACCGAGGTCATCGACGAGCTGGCCATCCGCGCCGGGGTGGGCGACCAGGTGAAGGCCATCACCGAGCGGGCCATGCGGGGCGAGATAGACTTCAAGGAGAGCTTCACCGAGCGGGTGGCCCTGCTCAAGGGCCTCGACGTGAGCGTGATGAAGGACATCGCCGAGCACCTGCCCATCACCGAGGGCGTGGAGCGGCTGATGTACGTGCTCAAGAAGTACGGCTACAAGATCGCCATCCTCTCGGGCGGATTCACCTATTTCGGCAACTACCTCAAGCAGAAGTTCGGCATCGACTACGTCTATGCCAACAACCTGGAGGTCGAGGACGGGAAGCTGACGGGCCGCTACACGGGCGACATCGTGGACGGACGCCGCAAGGCCGAGCTGCTCCAGCTGCTGGCCCAGGTGGAGAACGTGGACATCGCGCAGACCATCGCCGTGGGCGACGGCGCGAACGACCTGCCCATGCTCTCCGTGGCCGGACTGGGCATCGCCTTCCACGCCAAGCCCAAGGTGAAGGCCAACGCCCGCCAGTCCATCAGCACCATCGGCCTGGACGGCGTGCTCTACTTCCTGGGCTTCAAGGACTCGTACCTGGACGAGGAGGCGAATAAAAAGAACTAAAACGAACAAGAGACAATGAAGTTTTCAGAACTAGAATTAGAAGATAGTGTGCTCGACGCGCTCGACTCGATGCAGTTCGAGGAATGCACCCCGGTGCAGGAGCACACGATTCCCGTCATCCTCGAAGGCCGCGACCTCATCGGGGTGGCCCAGACGGGCACGGGAAAGACGGCGGCCTACCTGCTGCCGGTCATCAACCAGTTGAGCAAGGGGGGCTACCCCGAGGACGCCATCAACTGCCTCGTCATGTCGCCCACGCGCGAGCTGGCGCAGCAGATCGACCAGCAGATGGAGGGCTTCTCGTATTTCATGCCGGTGTCCAGCGTGGCCATCTACGGCGGCAACGACGGCATCCGTTTCGAACAGGAGAAGCGGGGCCTGACCCTGGGCGCCGACGTGGTGGTGGCCACTCCGGGCCGTCTCATCAGCCACCTCAGCCTGGGCTACGTGGACCTCTCGCGCGTGTCGTTCTTCATCCTCGATGAGGCCGACCGCATGCTCGACATGGGCTTCTACGATGACATCATGCAGATCGTGAAGTACCTGCCCAAGGAGCGGCAGACCATCATGTTCTCGGCCACCATGCCGGCCAAGATCCAGCAGCTGGCGCAGAACATCCTCAACGACCCCGTCGAGGTGAAGCTGGCCGTCTCGAAGCCGGCGGAGAAGATCATCCAGGCGGCCTACGTGTGCTACGAGGCGCAGAAGCTGGGCATCGTGCAGAGCCTGTTCAAGGAGCAGGCCCCCGAGCGGGTCATCGTGTTCGCCTCGTCCAAGCTGAAGGTGAAGGAGGTGGCCAAGGCGCTCACCCGCATGAAGCTGAACGTGGGCGAGATGCACTCGGACCTGGAGCAGAGCCAGCGCGACACCATCATGCACGAGTTCCGCAACGGGCGCATCAACCTCCTGGTGGCGACCGACATCGTGGCGCGCGGCATCGACATCGACGACATCCGTCTGGTCATCAACTACGACGTGCCCCACGACTGCGAGGACTACGTGCACCGCATCGGCCGTACGGCGCGGGCCAACAACGACGGCTGCGCCATCACGTTCGTCAACGAGAACGAGCAGAGCCGGTTCAAGCAGATCGAGGATTTCCTGGAGAAGACCATCTACAAGATTCCCGTGCCTGCCGAGCTGGGCGAGGCGCCCGAATACGCGCCCCGTTCGTCGGCAGGCCGTAAGGGCAAGGGAGGCGGCCGTCGCAAGGGCGGCTCTTCGGGCGGCGGACGCCGGAAAGGGGGCGGCCGCGGCAAGAAGACCGAAGCGTAGTGGGCTGAAGGCTGGGAGCTGTGAAGGCTGAGGCTTGGAAGGCTGAAGTGTAGTGGATGGAAGCCTTGAGCTGAGATGGCTGGGGCTGGAAAAGACCAAAGCTGTGGAGGCTGAAGTGTGAGCCAATAAATACAAGCAGGGGAGTTCCATCCTCTGCTTTTTTCTCCCTTTCAGTCCTGAATTAGGACTGCTCTTCCTCGATTTTAGTCCTGAATTCGGACTGCTCTTTCTCGATTTTAGTCCTGAATTAGGACTGTTTTTCCCCACTTTTCGTCCTGATTCAGGACTGCCTTCCCCCCTTCTTTTGCCCTGTTCCGAGGGTCCAAAACCCCCTTTTCCCTTGTTTTATATCAAGAAATCATGTTGCATAACATGTTTTTCGACTTTTTTTGTTGGCCGCGTGACAGGAAAGCCGTACCTTTGCAGCGGTTTCAGAAAAGAGGCACAGGCTGCGGCCTGTCCGCGAAGAAGCAATGTTCCGGGTAGAAACCACTGTGAAAGGCAGTCCCCGGATAGGTATTAACTAAAATCAAGTTACATGACAAAAAGTGTAAAAGGGGTTTTTGTTGTATTGGCAGTGAGTTCCTTTCTCTCTCTTTCGTTTGAGAAGGAGAGTGTAACCGCAGAACGGCTGGTTCCCGGCGATTTGGCGCCCGAACTGGTGCTCTGCAATGAAGTGCAGCCGCTCAGCCTGCACGATACCGCCGGTCGGTACACCTTGCTGAGCTTTTGGGCGAGCTATGATGCGGCCTCGCGCGCAAACAACGCCGCATTGAACCATCAGGTCGGTCAGGATGACTGCGTGAAGATGATTTCTGTCTCGTTCGACCGCTATGCGTCCGTCTGCCGGGCGAGCATCCGTCAGGACAGGCTGTCGGCGGCCGACTGCCACGTAGAGACAGAAGGTGCCAATTCGGCCGTGTACCAGGCGTACCACCTGGAGCAAGGCTTCAAGAATTACCTCCTCGACAGCGAGGGGAGGGTGGTGGCGATGAACGTCACTCCGAAAGAATTGGCCTCCTACCTCCGTTGAGAACGGTGGAAGACAAGAGCATACAACAAAAAAAGATGAATGAGTTGTTCAAGGACCGGGCAAAGAGTTCCCGTCTTGAGCAACTTTCGTGTTTTTCCGTGTTTTTTCGTGTGTTTGGCGAATATGGACATACGGCGGCTACTTTGACGCATTCATGAGCACCTTGAAGGAAAAGGAGCAGGAGAAAACCCAATAGGGACTTCTCTTGCTCAAGACCCAGGACAGGCTTCCCAGGAAGTCCGTCAAACTTATCAGGGACGGCCTGTATGAATTGCGCACCGAATATGGAGGCAGCATCTTCCGGACAGCCTCCCTTCGTGGTGGACGGCCTCCCTCCGTCAGAGCAGTGCCTTCGCGGCGCAGGAAGTCATGGTCAGCGCACCGATGACGGTGGTGATGATGGTGCAGATGGCGTTGATGATGACCCGCCAGTGGTCGTTCGAGATCTTGCCCATAATGGAATCAGTTTCAAAAAGGTGAGACAATCAGTGTTCTTTTAGTCAGTCTTCCTTGTTTCGGTTGAAAAATAAGGGAAGAGAGTAGGGGAGGCGGTCGGTTCTTCAGGAGATTCCTGTACCCTCCCAGGGACGGTCAGTTCCCGAGAAGCCACCGGGAGGAATCAGCTCCCTCCCGGCGGCGGAGGTCAGACGATGGGGTCCGTAGGCTCCTCGGACGGTTCGCCCGGCATGCTGCCCGAACCGTCATCGGTGGCGGCGACGGTGCCCGCGTACTTCACGAGCTGCACCTTGTCGGGCAGGAGGTCGTACTTGCGCATCCCGTTCACCACGGTGAACGACGGCGTGAAGCTCGGCACCAGGGCCTTGATGAGCGAGGCGTTCGCCTTCGACTCCGCGTCCACCCCGCGCCCCTTGATGAAGCGGATGTTCAGCACCCCGAACCCGAGCAGCTGGATGGCGTAGCCCTTCTTCAGGTTCTCCTTCACGTAGTAGGCGTACCGGTCGAGCACGTTCTTCACGTCGCCGGGGGTCACGGCGGATTCGGCGGAGATCTGCTGCGCCACGTCGTCGGTGGTCAGCGTTCCATAGGTCACGGGAGCCACGTTGTACACGTCACGCGGGTGCTCCTTGTCGAACATCAGGGTTCGTTTGGTCACTTTGTAAGCTTTCGGCATAATTCATCAGTTTTTAAAGGTTTGACAATCAGTTTTCTTTTGTTTTTCTATCGTAGCGTGAAGGTGCGTCTTCCCGTTCTGGCGGAGTGTCCTGGCGGAGTGGCGGCGGTCTCCGCTGGTCAGTGAAAACGTTCGGGTCGGCTTCTCCGGTTGTAAATCCTTGGGACGGAATCCAAGGACTTTCGCGGAACCGGTTGACCTCCCTGGGAACGGAATCCAAGGACTCGGTCGGAACCCGGTTGACTTTCCTTGGGGTGGAATCCCGGGACTTGGGCGGAAGTCTCAGGACTTGGACGGACATCCTGGGACTGGAGCGGAATTCCGGGACTTGGACGGTTTCCGGAGGGCTTTCCCTCACCTCACGATGCAAAGATACGGCTTCTGTCGGAGGGTGATGTCGTTCCGTGTCGTTCCATGTCGTTAACTCGGGCTGAAATTGCACAAAATGCGTTTGTAACTCATTCATAACAAGTATTATAGAGGAGCGATA
>JAQXRG010000081.1 GCA_029218405.1 Bacteroidales bacterium | reverse complement strand
TTATGCATTCTAATTTTTAATACATTTCGGTTTGAATAGTGAAAAATCGTTTGCTATGAGACTGGGTCTTCCTTCTCCATGTGCAGTCAGACCTGCGCCATTCAAGAAAACTCGATTACCCATACAATTCGTTATAGAGCCTCTTTTTTTTTTGCCGCCCTGCCGGTATCGGAACGTATCCCCTATCAACAAGAAACTCCGGAGTCTGCCTCGTGGGCTTTCTCCGGAGTTTCCTGTTAATCGGTGCAGGACAGACCTCAGTCAATGACCGTCACCCATCCGTACGGATCAGCCTCATCCCCGTATTGGATGGCACGCAGCTTGTGGTACAGCTTCTCGCACCACGGACCCGGCTGGCCGTCTTTCGAGATGACGTACGACTTGTGGTTCTCCAGGTCATCAATCCGCTCAATGGGGCTAATGACGGCTGCCGTACCGCAGGCACCGGCCTCTTCGAAAGTCTCCAGCTCCTCCTCGGCGATGGGACGGCGTTCCACCTTCAGTCCCATGTCTTCTGCCAACTGCATCAGGCTGCGGTTGGTGATGGAAGGAAGGATGGACGACGACAGCGGAGTGACGTACGTGTTGTCCTTGATGCCGAAGAAATTGGCAGCACCACACTCATCGATGTATTTCTTTTCCTTGGCGTCGAGGTAGAACTCGCTGGCATAGCCCGCATCGTGCGCCATCTTGTTGGCACGCAGACTGGCAGCATAGTTGCCACCCACCTTGTAGCGGCCCGTACCGAGCGGAGCCGCACGGTCGAACTCACGGATAATGACATACGGGTTGGTGGCGAAACCTCCCTTGAAGTAGGGACCTACCGGGGTCACAAAGATGACGAAAAGGTATTCGCTGGCCGGATGCACGCCCACCTGCGCGCCCACACCGATGAGCAGCGGACGGATGTACAGCGATGCGCCACTCTCATAGGGCGGGATGAACCGCTCGTTGGCCTTTACGACCTTCTTCACTGCCTCGCAGAATTTCTCTGTGGGCAACTCCGGCATCAGAATGCCCTCGCAAGTGCTCTGCAGACGTTCTGCGTTCGCTTCCGGACGAAACACACGAATCTTCCCGTCCTTGCCCCGGTACGCCTTCAGGCCCTCAAACGCTTCCTGACCGTAGTGCAGGCAGGTAGCCGCCATGTGAATGTTCAGGGTTTCCTCAGAACACAATTCCAATTCCCCCCACTTGCCGTCACGATAGTAACAGCGTACATTGTAATCTGTCCGCATATAGCCGAACGACAGATTCGACCAATCAATGTCTTTCATATACTGTTATTTTAAATTTGTCAAATTGCAAGCAAAATTATAGCGAATATTTCTATTATCCAATTGAATCGGATTTTTTTTCTTCATCCTTGCCGTCCGCCAGCATTTTCCGGATCTCACCGTCGGCTTTATAGAGCCGGTCCCGGCAGTAACGGATGAGGCGCTGTGCCTCCTTCAGCTGGTCAGCCAGCTCGTCAATGTCCAGTTCATTGCTCTCTATCCGTGCCACGATGGATTCCAACCGCTTCATGGCCTCGGTGTACGTTTCTTTCTTTGCCATAGTCTTCTCTGGGTTATACAATTTCTCTGGGTTATATAATCTTACTTTTAAAGGTTCCGTGCGCCACGCGGGTGGTCACCACGTCGCCGGGCTGCAGGACAGCCGGGTCGGTCACCGCCTTGCCGTCCTTCAGGGTGATGCTGTACCCCTTCTGGAGCAGCCGGTCGGGCGAGGCCGCCTCCGTCTGCTGCGCCAGCAGTTCGAGGCGGTGGGCCTCCCGCTGTAGCCGTGCCTGCAGGGCCGCCTCCAGCCGGGGCTGCAGGGCCAGTCGGTGCTCCTCGCGCAGGCACCGGGTGCGCCAGGCCTGCTCCATGCGTTGCACCATCCGCTCCTGGCGGAACTGCTCCCGCTGCAACCGCAGCTGCACCCGGCCCGGGATGCGTGCTAACCATCCGTCCAACCGCTCCCGCTCGCGCTGCAGGCGGTCGGGCACCACCTGGTACAAGTGGTCCGTCAAGTCCGCCAACCGCTGCGCCGTTCCGTAGAGGTGGTTCACCAGCAACTCTGCCGCCGCCGTAGGGGTCTTGACCCGGGTATGGGCCACGAGGTCGATGACCGTATCGTCCCGCTCGTGGCCGATGCCGGTGATGATAGGCAAGGGGAACTGCGCACAGTGCGCCGCCAGCTCGTAGGTATCGAAGCCCGACAAGTCGGAGGTGGCCCCACCTCCTCGGATGATGACCACCACGTCAAAGCGGTCTGCCTCGGCATAGATGCGCTCCAGTGCTTGGATGACGGAGGCCTCCACCCGGTCGCCCTGCATGACGGCAGGAAACAGGCGCGGATAGAAGACCAAACCGAAAGGATTGTTCGCCAACTGGTGGCAGAAGTCACCGTAACCGGCGGCCGTCGCCGACGAGACCACCGCAATGCGTTGCGTCAGTACGGGCAGCTCCAGCTCCTTATTCAGCGTCAGGATGCCCTCCGCCTCCAAGTGCCGCAGGATTTCCTTGCGCCGCCGCGCCAGGTCGCCCACTGTATAAGTGGGGTCGATGTCCACCACGTTCAGCGAATAGCCGTACAGTTCGTGGAAGTCCACCGCCACCCTCACCAGTACCTGGATGCCCGCCACAAAGGCCTGTCCCGTCTCACGCTCAAAGTACGGCCTCAGCCGGCAGAACGTCGTGTGCCAGATGACTCCTCGCGCCTTGGCCACCAAGGCATTGCTCCGCTTGTCCTTCTGCACCAGTTCCAGGTAACAATGGCCCGAATAGTGGGCATGCACCTCGCTCAGCTCCGCCTGCACCCAATACGTGTCCGGCAGGCAGGCCTTCAGTCCCCTCTTGACGAGCAGGTTCAGCTCGACCAACGAAAGGGCCGGACGGGTATCTGAATAGTTCTCCATCATTCTTCCTCCGTTTTCGGGGCGCGGGTCCGCGCGGTCTGGTACGCCTTCCACACATCCACAATGCCATAGCCATAAATGTTGTCGGGACAGTCGGCCCGGTCGCCCGAACGGCGAAGAAGGTCCAGCAACTGGTCCACCCGCAGCCACGGACAGGCCTGCCACAGACAGGCGGCCAGTCCGCAGAACACAGGGGCTGCGAACGAGGTCCCATTGGCCGTCTCCACACTGCCGTCATCGGCAATCACCGCCGCCTCTTCCCCCAGCGCCATCACGTCGGGCTTCACACGCCCGTCGGCCGTAGGACCGACCGAAGAGAACACCGCGTTCACTCCCTCACCGTCCACCGCTCCCACCGTCAGTACGCCCTCCGCGTCCGCAGGAGGCGTAATCTTCTTCCAGGTATCCAATCCCGCATTGCCGGCGCTCACCACCACCAGCATACCTTTCGCCGCGGCCACCGAAGCGGCGGCCGACATCAGCGACACACGTCCGTCCAGGTCACGGTAGCGGTAGTGGTCCGCCGCGTCATCAAACGAGTGATAGCCCAAGGACGTGTTCACCACATCCACGCCCACACTGTCCGCAAACTCGGCCGCCGCGGCCCAATAGTCTTCCTCCACCGGTTGCTCCGTCGCATCGTCCTCGCTCCGCAGCAGCCAGTACGAAGCCTCGGGGGCCGTCCCCACCATCACGTGGGGCCTTTGCGCGGCGAGACAGGACAGCACCTTCCGCCCATGATTGTGCTCGGCATAAATGTCTGAAGCGGGATGCACGAAATCCTTCACCCCCAGCAGGCGGAGGCCCTTCAGGGCTTTCACGGCATCCGCGTTGTAGAACCCCGCGTCGATGACCGCTATCTGCATCCCTTCGCCCCGGAAGCCTGCGGCGTGCAGGCTGTCGCCCCGGTGGAGACGGATTTGGGCGACAGCGGCACCATAAGGGTCCGCCGACTTCTGCCACCGGTTCTTCACTTCTTGCCGACGGTGCTCGTTACGGGGAAACTCTGCGTCGGGACCAACCGTCCACACCCGCCTGACCGCTTTCACAAACGGATGCCGAGCCAGCCTCACTGCCAACAGCGAGTCGTCCGAGGCGACCAGCAGCGTGTTGTTCCACTTGCTGGTGCACACCGGCACGGCACCTTCGCGCACCACCGCCTGAATGTAGGCCGTGCAGACCGGCAGGTCGGCTGAATCGACGGCAATGCCCTGCCGCTCCCGGCGCGCCAAGGCCCTTGCGGACAGGTACGCCTCGGGTCGCTCGATGGAGAACGCCGTCAGCGACTTGTCCGTGAACCGCACCCGGTACTTGTACCTCGGCACGTCCGCCCACACACCGCCCGCCATCCCTGCGCAGGCCATCGCTACCAGAATTGTTTTGATCATATCCTATTGTTTACTGTCGCGCACAAAGATACAGAAAGAATTTCAAATAACTGCGAAATAATTGCTACCTTTGCACCACATTATTAAAATAGACTTATGGAAACAACAAAAGGAAAAGCCACCGAATTGGGCACCGAGCGCATCGGCAAACTGCTGGGACAATATGCCATCCCAGCCATCATTGCCATGACGGCCTCCTCGCTCTACAACATGGTGGACAGTATTTTCATCGGGCACGGAGTCGGCCCGATGGCCATCTCTGGACTTGCCATCACCTTTCCGCTGATGAACCTGGCGGCCGCCTTCGGCTCATTGGTCGGTGTGGGAGCGTCCACCCTTATCTCCGTCAAGCTGGGACAGAAAGACTACTCCACCGCCCAGCACATCCTGGGCAACGTTGTGTCGCTGAACCTGGT
This sequence comes from Bacteroidales bacterium, assembly GCA_029218405.1. Classification (GTDB taxonomy): domain Bacteria; phylum Bacteroidota; class Bacteroidia; order Bacteroidales; family Bacteroidaceae; genus Phocaeicola. The sequence goes on along the minus strand of JAQXRG010000081.1, from coordinate 7,123 downwards.
CATCGGCATCGCCTTCACCTTGGTCACCCTTCTCCTGCTCGACCCCATCCTCCGGTTCTTCGGGGCGAGCGATGCCACCCTGCCCTACGCCCGTGACTACATGGTCATCATCCTCATCGGCAACGTGGTGACCCACATGTACCTCGGCCTGAACGCCGTGCTGCGCTCCGCCGGTCATCCGCAGAAGGCCATGGCTGCCACCATCCTGACGGTGGTCGTGAACACCCTGCTCGACCCCCTCTTCATCTATGGCTTCGGCATGGGCATCCAGGGAGCCGCCGTGGCCACCATCCTGGCGCAAATCCTCTCCCTGGCCTGGTTAGTGCGCCTCTTCAGCCGGCGCGACGAGCTCTTGCATTTCCGGCGGGGCATCTACCGCCTCCAGCGCTTCCTCGTCGGGCACATCATCGGCATCGGCATGGCCCCCTTCCTGATGAACCTCGCCTCGTGCTTCATCGTCATCCTCATCAACAAAGGACTGCAGCGGTACGACGGCGACCTGGCCATCGGCGCGTTCGGCATTGTCAACCGAATCGTCTTCCTGTTCGTGATGGTGGTCCTGGGCCTCAACCAAGGCATGCAGCCCATCGCCGGCTACAACTACGGTGCCCGCCAGTTCCACCGGGTGAACCAAGTGCTTCGCGTCACCATCCTCTACGCCACCCTCATCACCACCTCCGGCTTTCTGGTCGGCCTGCTCATCCCCGAACTGACGGTATCGGCCTTCACCACCGACGGAGAGCTCATCCGCCTCTCCGCCCACGGACTGCGCGTCGTGCTGCTCTCCTTCCCCATCGTCGGCTTCCAGATGGTCACCTCGAACTTCTTCCAGAGCATCGGTATGGCCCGTAAGGCCATCCTCCTCTCACTGAGCCGCCAGGTGCTGGTGCTCATCCCCTGCCTGTTCCTCCTGCCCCTCTTCTTCGGTTCGGCAGGCATCTGGTACAGCATGCCCGTATCCGACTTCATCGCCAGCCTCATCGCCGGGATGATGCTCTTCGGCCATTTCAGAACCTTCAACACTCACTCAACACCCACCTTATGAATACCCACTACGTCATCAACCTGGGCCGCCAGTTAGGCAGCGGCGGCAAGGAAATCGGCGAGCGCATCGCGAACGATTTCCACATTGCCTTCTACGACAAGGAACTCCTCCAGCTCGCTTCTCAAGAGAGCGGCCTCTGTCCGGAATGCTTCGAACGGGCCGACGAGCGCACCTCGAAAGGACTCCTGGGCGGCCTGTTCGGCACCCGTTTTCCCTTCGTCACCGAGGGGGCACTGCCCAGCGACTCGTACCTGAGCAACGACACGCTGTTCCAAATCCAGAGTGACGTCATCCGCCACCTGGCCGAACAGCAGTCCTGCCTGTTTGTGGGCCGTTGCGCCGACTACATCCTGCGCGACCATCCCCGCTGCTGCAATATCTTCATCACAGCCTCGCCCGAGGCCCGTGTGGAACGGCTGACACAATCGCTCCACATCACCGCTGAGGAGGCCCTGGCCCGGATGGAGAAAGCCGACAAGCGTCGCGCCGCCTACTACCACTACTACAGCTACCGCACCTGGGGAGCCGCCGCCACCTACCACCTCTGCGTGGACTCGTCGGCACTGGGTATCGAAGGCACCGTGCGCTTCGTCGAAGAATTTGTCGCCCGAAAACTGAAACTCTAATCCCAACAACCAACAATGGAACAACAGCTACCTATGGAACAACAGACCTCAATGGAACCCACCGTCCTGAACGGACACAACAAGCAGGAATACCCGCCCATGCATACCTGCGAGCACATCGTCAACCGCACCATGGCCCGCCTCTTCGGCTGCGGACGGGCCGTCTCCGCCCATATCGAGCGGAAGAAGAGCAAGCTCGACTTCGCCCTGCCCCAAGCCCCCACCGCCGAGGAGATCCAGCGCATCGAGGACACCGTGAACGAAGTCATCGCCCGTCACCTCGACGTGACCACCGAATTCATCACCCAACAGGAAGCCATCGGCCGGTTCGACCTGAAACGCCTGCCCGAAGGGGCCTCCGACACCGTCCGCATCGTCAAGGTCGGCGACTACGACGAGTGCCTCTGCATCGGCCTTCACGTGGCCAACACCTCCGAAATCGGAACCTTCCGTATCCTCAGCTCCGACTACAAGGAAGGCATCTTCCGGATGCGGTTCAAGCTGGTCTAAGCCGTACCGACGCAACAAGCCCCAAGGTGGTGAAGCCGCACTTCCTGAAGCGCCTTCGCCACCTTGGGGCTATCTGATGAGGACTGCAGGAATCCGGGCGGTTCACGCCCGACCCCGTCCTTATTCCTGGTGTTGCTGGAAGTAGTAATCCGTCAGGAAGGCACCGTAGCGCTGCACCAGCTCCGCTCCGTACTGCTCCCCCTTGCGGGAATTGAACAGCGCGTCTTCCAGCATCCCGGCCTTCCGATACGCGCAGCTCACACTATAGGGCACCACCGAGGGACTCACCAAGAAAGACAGCGCGTCCTTCCGGGCCGCCGCCTCGTCATAACACGGATTCAACGGCGACTTCAGGCAGTGGGCCATCTGCAGCTGAAGCCACATGCCCTCTTCCGGGGTCGCGGTCAGCAGGACACCCTCCTGCTCGTTCATCTTCCAGTCCTTGCCTAACCACTTCTCCACATCCATGCCCAACTGCTGGACGAACTCCTCCACTTCCTGCCGCTGGCGGAAGAACACGAACGGCCGTCCGTCCGACACCTCCAAGAAGCGATCGCAGTCCGCCTTCTCCTGGGACTTGTCGTACGCATTGCCCGCTTTCGCCACCTCGGCCACCAGCAGGTGGTCCGTCTTCTCCTTGGCATACAACAGTCCCTGCTGGTACCACTCGCCCATGTACTGCATCAAGGTTGTCATGAAGATGAACTCCTGCTCTATGCAACGCTGCAGCATCTGCTGGTCGAACGACTCCCGTCTCACCGGAAGCAAGTCCTGCTGGTCAGTCACCAGGTCCTGCAGATAAACATAGTTCTCGTCCTTCTTCACGAACAGGAAGTAATGGCAGGGCGACACCTTCACCGTGGTCCAGGCTTGTGTCTCCGGATGCTCGGCCCCGATGCGTGCCAGCCATTCCACGGAAGTCAGCGACAACAGGTCCTGGTGGCCGAACAGCTCCGAGTCCGTCATCAGACTGTGCTGCAGCAGCTGCAGTCCCCACTCGTCCACCTCGCCGTTACGGAGGGCCACCTGGCGGTCCATCTCGTGGTGGAAAGCATCCAGGTTCATACAGTTCATGTAGCCCCTGAAATGGTACCAGCGCAGGAAATCCATGTACCGGGAGAAATCCTCCGGCCCGTAAGCAACACCGAAGAAGGCCTCCCTCAGGCTGTCGTTCTCAGGCGCTGTCTCGTACGCCGCCGACAAGAGATCAGAAATCTTCCGGGCCGCCTCCATGATGGAAGCGTCCACCGGACTGATGAGCTTCTCGCCCAGACACAGCACCTGCAGGTAGTGCCACACCAAGAAGCGCACGTCCGAGTCGTTCACCTCACCCTCATAGTATGCCTCTCCCTCATCAAACAGCGGTACCCGGCAGCCGTACCGGTGCAGGCATTCCTGGTTGAACGCCTTCCACACCCCAGTGCCCGAGATGATGTCCTCAAACCAGTTGGAGATGAAAATACCTATGTAGCGACGGTGATGGTCCGACACAAGATGGTCTGAAATATCCGACTTCAGGATGTCCGCCACCTTGTTGGCGATGCCAACGTAATACGTGTCAGCCGCATCGGCTGTCCGATAGGGGCGTGTACCCATCCATTCTTGCATAAAAATCTTTTTCATAATAGGATTCAACTTTAATTTTGGGGGCGCAAGTTAGCCAAAATCTTCGATTCGGCAAAGCACTTCCCCCATAAAAATGAAACGGGCCGCCCGGCGGACGGGGACATATCCTCCTTAATGAATGTCTCCCAATGGAGCGATATGAATCAGTTTGCAGCCCAAAGCCGCCTCAATTTTCGCTATCGTCTGCACCGTAAAATTGTGCCTACCCGTTAACCACTTGGATATTTCCGACTCCCGTTGGTGGAGCTGGCGGGCCAGGTCCTTTTGCGTAAGATTCCTCGCTTTCAGGACTTCACTTATGCGGTCCGCTCTTCCGAAAGAAAGTTCGAATCCCGCTTTCTGCTCTTCTGGAACGGCAGCGAGACACTGCCTAAACAAACGGAAGCCGCATCGACTGGCCGTCGTTCGCCACCTGGCGCATCACCCCGTTCTCAATCAGGTAAAACTCGCCGAAGATGGTCTCATTGCCGTTCTCACCGTACAGATAAGTGCCGTCGGGGAACACATAGAAGCGGCGGAGCATCGCCTTGCTGTCGGGCATGGCGATGTCATCGTACACCTTGTAGCCGTCCACCATCATGTCCTTGCATAAATAATAATGTGGGAGAATCTGCACGTCCGTCAAGCCGAGACCGGTCAGCAGCCGGATGTACCCCTCATCGGTCGCCTCGCCCGGCTCTTCGGGCTGCGCATAGACAATGTTGGCACAGTTCATGCTGCCCGCCGAAATCCCCATCACCACACCCTCGTAACCCTTCAGCAGTTGGCGCAGGCCAAGGTCGTGCAGGAAGGCGTTCTGGGTAGGCACATGGCCGCCCCCCAAGATGATGAAATTGCTCTGCCGCACCATCTCCTCCACGTAAGGAGCCGTCCGACGGTCCAGCAGCTCGTAGCTTTCGAACCAGAGGCCCACGTCCTCAAACGCCTGGCGCATGCACACGGAGCAATGCTCGCTAAAGGCGGCATCGTCGGGGTGCGTGGTGATAAAAATGCAACGGATAGGGTCGGAAAGCGCGTCGCGCAAGTTGTCCAGAAACCCATTGGCGGGATTGATGGCTCCGTCCATGGCCACACTGGGACTGCTCGTCAGAAAGTATTTCATAATCTAGTTGTCTCTAATTCATTATTTTTTTTGGATTTACTTTGCAAAACTACATTTTTTTGAGTAGTTTTGCAAACAAATTGGTAATAAAACTTCGATAAATACAGAAACATATGAAAAACTTTATTTTCATTTCGCCCAACTTTCCAGAGAAGTATTGGCAATTCTGCGACGAGCTGCAGAAGAATGGGGTCAGAGTGCTCGGTATCGGCGACGCGCCCGCAAACGGACTGAGCGCTGAGCTTCAGCATTCGCTGACAGAGTACTACCACGTGGACAACATCGGTGACTACGACCAGATGTACCGCGCCGTGGGCTATTATGCCTGGAAGTACGGGCACATCGACTGGATTGAGTCAAACAACGAGTTCTGGTTGGAAGTGGACGCACGGTTGCGCACCGACTTCAACGTGAATACCGGCGTGAAACTGGACGGCATTGAGGCGTTCAAGGAAAAATCGGAGATGAAGAAGTACTATGCCAAGGGAGGTATCCGTACGGCCCGCCAGATTAAGACCCGCAAGGGACTGGAGGCCGTGAAGCGTTTCTCGGTGGACGCCGGCTATCCGCTGTTCGCCAAACCCGATGTGGGCGTGGGTGCCGGCGGTGCGCACAAGCTGGAGAACGAGGCCGCGCTGGAACACTTCTTCCGCAACACACCGCAGGTGGAGAATTACGTCATCGAGGAGTTCGTGACCGGCGACATCTGCACCTACGACGCCGTCATCAACTCGAAGGGCGAGCCCTTGGTGGAATCGATGTGCGTATGCCCGCCGAGCATCGCGGACATCGTGAACAACAACTTGGACTCCACCTATTTCGTCGAAAAGAACATGTCGGAGAACCTGCGCTTCTGGGGACGACGCACCGTCGAGGCCTTCGGCGTGAAATCCCGCTTCGTACACCTGGAATTCTTCCGCCTGAACAAGGCGCACCGCGGACTGGGCGAGGTGGGCGACTTCGTAGCCTTGGAGGTGAACATGCGGCCAGGCGGCGGCTATACCCCCGACATGATCAACTATGCCCACAACATCTCCATGTTCAAAATCTGGGCGGACATGATCGCCTTCGACTACCGCACCTCCCCCGACCCGCACGATGACTACTACTGCGTGTTCGCCGGACGGCGCGACAACGTGGAGTACGTGCTGGACCACAACGCCATCCTAGAGAAATACGGCTACGCCATGATGATGAGCCCGCGCATCGCCAAGGCCCTCTCGGGCGCCATGGGCGACCAGGCCTACATCGCCCGCTTCCGCACCGAAGAGGAGCGCGACGCCTTCCTCTACGATACGTGCAACCGGAAATGATAACACTGATACACTGAAATACTGAAAGAGAATATGCATGTAGAATATCACAAGTGGTGGAGCCAGAACCTCTGCCGCGACATGGAATACAAGGTGTTCGGCCACGACGGACAGGCGTTCCTCGCCTTCCCTTGCCAGGACGGACGCTTCTATGACTGGGAAAATTATGGAATGATTGCCACACTGGCGCCGTTCATCGATGCCGGACGCATCCGCATCATCTGTGTGGACGGACTCGACTGGGAGACCTGGTCGAACAAAGGAGGCGACAAGCGCTGGCGCATCGAGCAGCAGGAGCGGTGGTTCCGCTACGTGACAGACGAACTGCTGCCCAACCTGAAGAAGAACGAGGAGCAGATGTTCATCACCACCGGCTGTTCGATGGGAGGCTTCCACGCCGCCAACTTCTTCTTCCGCCGCCCGGACTTGTTCAACGGAATGTTCGCCATGAGCGGACTGTACCACGCTTCGTACGGGTTCGACGGCTACATGGACGATCTTGTCTATGCCAACTCGCCCCAGGACTTCCTGCAGCAGATGCCTTCGGACCACCCGTGGATGCAGGCCTACCGCCGCAGCAAGATTGTCTTCTGCGTGGGACAGGGACGATGGGAAGATGACCTGCTCTGGAGCACCCGCGAGATGGACCGCATCCTGAAGGAGAAGGGCGTGAACAACGCCTGGTTCGACTACTGGGGCTACGACGTGGACCACGACTGGCCCTTCTGGCGGCAGCAGGCACCGTATTTCATCGACAAGATTCTGAACTGGAAGGTGTAACCTTCCGCTACCTCACACGACGGGAGGGCCGGACACCGGCCTTCCCGTTCCCATTTCTACTGACAAAATGAGCAAAAAGAAAAAGACAAAAACGACGAAGACTCACCCTTCCTCCTGGAAG
>JAQXRG010000080.1 GCA_029218405.1 Bacteroidales bacterium | reverse complement strand
CCCAACCTGTACGATGCCAACTTCACCTTCGTCATCGACGGACAGGTATCTGACACCCGCGACTTCAAGGCCGGTATCCGCCAGATGACCTTCAACGAAGACAACCATATCCTGAACCTCTACATCAACGGCCGACGCTTCATCGGACGGGGCGGTAACTGGGGCTTCAGCGAGTCGAACCTCAACTACCGAGGCCGCGAGTACGAGACCGCCGTGGCTTACCATGCCGACATGAACTTCACCATGATGCGCAACTGGGTAGGCATGATCGGCGACGAAGAACTCTACGAAGCCTGCGACCGCCACGGCGTGATGGTATGGCAGGACTTCTGGCTGGCCAACCCCGCCGACGGACCCGACCCCTACTATCCGGACATGTTCATCGACAATGCCGAGGACTACGTGAAGCGCATCCGTAACCACGCCTCCATCGGCCTCTACTGCGGACGCAACGAAGGCTTCCCTCCCGAGACCATCGACAAGGCCCTGCGCCGCATCGTGAAGGAAGAGCACGGCGACCTGCACTACATCCCCAGCTCGGCGGACGACGTGGTGAGCGGACACGGACCGTACCGGATGCTGCCCGCCAAGACCTACTTCACCATGGAGGCCGGCAACGACAAGTTCCACAGCGAACGCGGTATGCCCAACGTGATGACCTACGAAAGCTTCCAGCGCACTTTCTCGCCCGAAGGCATGTGGCCGCAGGACAACGAATGGGGTGTGCACGACTATACATTGCAGGGGGCACAGGGAGCGACTTCGTTCAACGAAATCATCGCCCTGGGCTACGGACAGCCGCAGAACGCGAAAGAATTTACCGAACTGGCACAATGGGTGAACTACGACGGCCACCGCAGCATGTTCGAGAGCCGCAGCAAGAACCGCATGGGCCTGCTCATGTGGATGAGCCACCCCTGCTGGCCCTCGATGGTATGGCAGACCTACGACTACTACTTCGAGCCCACCGCCGGCTACTTCGGCATCAAGAAGGCTTCTGAGCCGCTCCACATCCAGTGGAACCCGGCGAACGAGGAAATCGAGGTGGTGAACTACAGTGCGGGCAACCGCAAGGGACTGGTGGCCAAGGTGCAGCTGCTCAACATGGACGGCAGCCTGGCCTGGGAAAAGGAAGCGACCGTAGATAGCGAGGAGGACACGACACTGAAGCCCATCCGCATGGAATATCCGGAAGGTCTCTCGAAGGTGCACTTCCTGAAGCTGACCCTGAAAGAAGGCGACCGCCTCGTATCGGACAACTTCTACCACCGCACCTTGGAGGAGAACAATTACCAGGAGCTGAAGAACCTGCCGAAGGTGACACTCGGCGTACAGTTCGAGAGTGCCAAGGGTGACAACGGTGTATGGACAGCCACGGCGGTCGTAGAGAACTCCTCGAAGACACCCGCCCTGCTCATCCGCCTCAACCTGACCGGCGCGACCGACGGCGTACAGATACTGCCCGTGATCTACGGCGACAACTACTTCTCCCTCCTGCCGGGCGAGAAGAAGGAAGTCCGTCTGAGCTGGAAGGACGTGGATACACGCGGCAACCAGCCGAAATTAACGGTCAGCGGCTATAACGTGAAGTAACGACTGCTTCCCCTCCCTGCTTCCGCCTTAGCGGTGGACAGGGAACAACAATGCTACGGATTTCTTGCACGGCCTGCAAGGAGTCCGTAGCTTTTTTGTGCACCCCCCCGGGTGCCTGACGGACGTTCCTCCACGCGGAAGCTGCGCTGGATGACTGACGTGGTTCCACCCCGACAGGCGTCCGTATTACTTCCGACCTTCGTCAGGAATTCCCGCGCGACCTACATCAGGAATGATGCGGAAGGGCTTCGTCCCGGTAGCACGACTGTGCTTCAGGCACTTTCATGGAGAGGAACCCCAAAGACTTCGGGCGGCGTCTGAACAGGGTTCTAACCCCCTTCAAACGCCGCCCGAATCCTGGTAAAGGACAGACCGCCCGACTTACTGAAACGCAGAAGTAATCTTGTAAGGAGACGTCGAATCCCCCGTCGCTTCCACCCGGATTTCCAGCTTCGCAGGGAATTTCGTCTTCAGCACCTGCTCCAAGTCTTCCCCTTTCTGCCAAGATACCGCAATGTGATCGGGTACCTCATAACTCTGCTGAATGTACCCCATATCGTCATATACCAACAGTGCGACCGGGATATTCACCGTAAGGTTGTAATAGTCCTTCTCAAACACAAACCCACTGATAGGGGTGGCCGTGAACTCCAGCATAAAGACAGCCGGCAACTTGTCCGCGCGTACCGTCCATTCCACCGAAGGAGCAAATTCGGTCCCCATGCTTTTCTGATTGCCATCGGCATCCGTCAGCATCGTCTTCAGCGTAAAGAGTTTCATACCGTCCTTATCCTCACGACTGACACCGATGGTTCCCTTCACCTCCTTGAAAGCCGGTCCCTTCGGTTCGTCCTCATCGTCACTGCAGGAAGTCATTCCCATCACTAAAGCCCCCATCCATAACAGGCAGCTCCAAAAAAACTGTTTTGTCTTCATGTGTTTCTTAATCTAATGAATTAAAAAAATATTTATTGTCAATTATGCTCCATTCTGTATCAATCCGTACTGGAAGCCACCAGCATCAGGTGTTCATCAAGTGCGGCCTTGATTTCCTCACCCCCTTTGGTCACCTTGCACTGCGAGATGTCATCGCCCATCACCTCCGTGATGCGCACCCGTCCAATCTTGTGTTTGGCCTCCTTGCCCGCGATGATCCGTACCACGAACACATCGTAGTGCTGGTCCTTATAGGCTCCTGCCGCCGCACCGATGTCCATGAACACGCCCTTCAGTTTCTCCTTCTTCACCTCGCCCTGCTCAACAATGCGCGCACGGAGGGGGAAACAATTGTTGAAATAGCGGGTGATGCGCCCCGACAGGGTCTTCATGGCATCGTTCAGCGCCCCTTCGGCGGTTTCAATCCACGAGCCGTCCGAACCGGTAATGCTGAACGTCTCGGTAGAGATGACCGCATCCGTATGCACGTCCTTCAGATGGAGTGTCGCGCTGACCTGTCCCTTGAAGACATCGTAAGGTTGTTTCTTCTTGTCCTCTGGCGTGATGGTCTTCTGTGTGGTGGCAATGGTACCGATGGTGCCATCCACATAGAAAGCGACTTCCGAGTCGGCCACCTCTCCAGGCACAAACTGCCCCTCCACGACCGAGAAGCGGCGCACACGGCCCACACCGGCGGTGATGGCGGCCCGCACGGCATCGGCGTACTGGTCCTGCTGCCGGCTGCTCTGTCCCGTCATCGCTATCTTGGTGAGGTCGGTCAGCACCGAACCCACCGTTTCCTGCTTGGCCTTGGGCGTGTAGCTGATGGTGGACATAGATACTTTATAAACAGGGTTCAGGTTGTCGGCTTCCGGCTGTGCGGAGACAGCCGTAAAGAAGACAAGGAGGGCGGCTAACCACCCACATCGGTACAAAGAGATCGTCGTTGTTTTCATATCCGCAGAACATAGATTTGCCATAGTCTTGTAATTATTCATTTCACCGACACAAAACTACACAGAATTATCGAATCTGCCAAACTTTTCCGAAATAATACCTATCTTTGCCGCCAAAATCCATCAACCAACAGAATCCGACTGATATGAAACAATACTTAGACCTGCTACAGCGCATCCGCACCGAAGGAGTCCGCAAGGACGACCGTACGGGCACCGGCACCCTCAGCGTGTTCGGTCACCAGCTGCGCTTCAACTTAGAGGAAGGCTTCCCCTTGGTCACTACCAAGAAACTTCACCTGAAGTCCATCATCCACGAGCTGCTGTGGTTCCTACAGGGCGACACCAACGTGAAATACCTGCAGGAGAACGGCGTACGTATCTGGAACGAGTGGGCGGACGCGGACGGCAACCTGGGACACATCTACGGCTACCAGTGGCGGTCGTGGCCCGACTACGAAGGGGGATTCATCGACCAGATTTCGGAAGCGGTGGAGACCATCCGCCACAACCCGGACTCGCGCCGCATCATCGTGAACGCCTGGAACGTGGCGGACCTGAAGAACATGAACCTGCCGCCCTGCCACATGTTCTTCCAGTTCTATGTGGCCGACGGACGGCTCAGCCTGCAGATGTACCAGCGCAGCGCGGACACCTTCCTCGGCGTGCCGTTCAACATCGCCTCCTACGCCCTGCTGCTGCAGATGATGGCGCAGGTGACGGGACTAAAGGCAGGCGACTTCATCCACACGCTGGGCGACGCGCACATCTACCTGAACCACCTGGAGCAGGTGGACCTGCAACTGACGCGCACACCGCGCCCGCTGCCCCGCATGGAGCTGAACCCGGATGTGAAAAACATCTTTGACTTCCGCTACGAGGACTTCCACCTGGAAGGCTACGACCCGTGGCCGCACATTGCCGGAAAAGTGTCCGTATGAATATAAAATTATAGAACCATGACTATCTCCATGATTGCCGCCGTGAACCGGAACCACGGCCTCGGAAAGGGCAACCAACTGCTGTATTGGCTGCCCAACGACCTGAAACGTTTCAAGGCCCTGACCACGGGCCACACCATCCTCATGGGACGCAAGACCTTCGAGTCGCTGCCCAAGGGGGCCTTGCCCAACCGCCGGAACATCGTCCTGAGCCGACAGGCACTGCAGCTGCCCGGTGCGGAGTGCTTCCCATCGCTGGAAGTTGCCCTGCAGGCCTGCACGGACGAAGAGGAAGTCTTCATCATCGGCGGCGCCAGCCTGTATGCGGCGGCCCTGCCGCTCGCCGACCGGCTCTACCTGACCGAGGTGGACGACAGCGAACGGGAAGCCGACGTGTTCTTCCCCGCCCTCGACCCACAGGTATGGCACGAAAAAAGTAGAGAATGCCATCCCACGGATGAAAAGCATCTCTACTCGTACAGTTTCGTGAACTACGAACGCCGCTGAACCGGCCCGTCACACGCCGTCCTCGTCATCATCCGCCAGGTCGATAATCGGCATCTGGCGCTTGATGGCCTCGCGGAAGGAGATGATGGTCTCCGAGCGCGACAGCCCCAGGGGCTGCAGCTTATCGTGGATGATGCTGAGCAGGTGGTGGTTGTTCTTGGCGTATATCTTGATGAACATGTCGTACTGGCCGGTCGTGAAGTGGCACTCCACCACCTCCGGGATGTGCTGCAAGGCCGCCGTCACTGTGTCGAACTGCTCGGGATCCTTCAGGTACAGGCCGATATAGGCACAAGTCTCGTACCCGATCTTTTCGGGGTCGATGACAAACTCCGAACCTTTCAGGATGCCGAGGCTTGTCAGTTTCTGGATGCGTTGGTGAATAGCCGCTCCCGACACGTTACACGCGCGTGCCACCTCCAGGAAGGGGATGCGGGCATTGCTGGCAATGAGCCGCAGGATTTGCTCGTCTAATTTATCAATGTGATGATGTCCCATAGGATGTCCTGTTTGTTTAGTACACGCAAAGATACAATTTCTATGGCAGAAAAAAGCGTTTTAGCGCATTTTTTGCAGCACCAACCCCGAAAATCAGCAGGATTATCTTATCTTTGCACACAACAAACCGAATGAATATGCTAAAAACACTCACTCTCATCGCAGGAAGCTGCCTGCTGGCGCTTGGACTGCAGGCGCAGACCTTCAGCGACTGGTTCGCTGACCGGACGCTGCGCATCGACTATCAGTTTGTGGGCGACGCCGCCCACCAGGCCATCTATCTCGACGAACTGGTATCGCTGCCCCAGTGGGCAGGCCGCCGTCACCACTTAGACCGTCTGCCCTTGGAAGGCAACGGCGAAATCACCGTCCGCGACAAGGAGTCGCAGCAAGTCATCTACCGCACTTCTTTCTCCAGCCTGTTCCAGGAATGGCTGGGTGAAGACGAGGCGCAGCACACCCGCCGGGGATTCGAGAACACCTACTTGGTGCCCTTCCCCTTGAAGCCGGCCACCGTCACCGTAGAGCTGCGCGACGCGCACCGACAGGTCACCGCCTCGCTCACGCATGAAGTGGACCCGCAGGACATCCTGATTCACCAGAAAGGGAAGCAGCGCGTCACGCCCCACCGCTACCTGCTGCAAAGCGGCAGTGAGCAGGACTGCATCGACGTGGCTATCCTGGCCGAAGGCTACACGGCAGCGGAGATGGACGTGTTCTTCCGGGACGCGCAGAGCACTTGTGATGCCCTCTTCGCCCACGAGCCCTTCGGACGGCTGAAAAGCCGCTTCAACATGGTGGCAGTGGCCAGCGAATCGGCCGACAGCGGCGTGAGCATCCCGCGACAGGGAGAATGGAAACAGACAGCGGTCGGCTCGCACTTCGACACGTTCTACTCCGACCGCTACCTCACCACCCGCAGTGTAAAGCGCATCCACGACTGCTTGGCGGGGATTCCCTACGAACACATTATTATATTAGCGAACACCGACACCTACGGCGGCGGAGGCATCTACAACTCGTACACCCTGACCACCGCCCACCACGCGATGTTCAAGCCGGTAGTGGTTCACGAGTTCGGACACAGCTTCGGCGGACTGGCGGACGAGTATGCCTACTCGGACGAACCCAGCCCGCTCTACCCGTATGAGATTGAGCCGTGGGAACAGAACATCACCACGCTGGTGAACTTCGACAGCAAATGGAAAGACCTGGTGCCTGCCGGCACACCTGTACCAACCCCGGTACAGACCGACCCTGCCCGCATTCCTACACAGGTAGGCGTGTATGAGGGAGCCGGCTACTCGAAGAAAGGCATCTACCGCCCCGTGACGGACTGCCGGATGCGAAGCAACGAGCCGACGGCTTTCTGTCCGGTGTGCCAACGTGCGCTGGAACGGCTCATCCGGTTCTATACCGAACAGTGATTGATTCCCTCCGTATCTCATCATTTATACCCTTTACACCATGCTTACACTGACCCCTATCACCACCGGCCATCCCCACTATCCTTTTGTGGAGGAGCTGCTGCACCTCTCGTTCCCGGAAGCGGAACGGAGGGACGATGACGCGCAACGGCGGAATACGGATACCCATCCGCTGTTTACCTGTTACCTCATCGCCGACGGCGACACCCCCATCGGCACCGTGACCGTGTGGCGGCTGGATGGCTTCCACTATGTGGAACACCTCGCCACCTCCCCTACCGTACGTAACCAAGGCTACGGGCGCCGCATCCTCGACGCCCTCGCCCGGGAGGTGCCGGGTGTCATCGTACTGGAAGTAGAGCCTCCCACCGACGAGACCAGCATCCGGCGCATCGGCTTCTACCGGCGCTGCGGCTACTCGCTCTGCGAGCTGCCCTATCTGCAGCCTCCCTACCGGAAGGGCGATTCCCCCTTCCCCCTCCTGCTGATGTTCACGAAAACGGAGAGCATCGACGGCGATTTCGCCCGCATCCGCGACTGTATCCACCGAGAGGTGTACAACGCCCTTTCGTGAACGGGCACGGGCGGTGCTTCGGCACCGCCTCGATATTTTACCATCCGATGTCGGAATATTCGTCTGAATGACCGATTTTCTACCCACAAAAATGCGTACTTTACTATTTTCCTCCTATTTTGTACCATTTTCCACCTGTGTTTTCGTCAATTCCTCTACATTTGCGACGAACAAAAAACGAAAAACACATGATGGTAGTGAGATTCATTTTAACAACAATCCTGGTTCTCGCCAGTGCCATAGCGACGGCGGGACCTATCGAAGGTATGCTGGAACGCATCGACAAAGGAGCCTCCAAGAAGTTCATCACAGAGCTCCGGAAGAGCGACAAGGATTTCTTCGAACTTGACCAGCGAGGCGACAAAGTCGTGGTACGAGGCAACACCTATGTAAATATAGCGTGCGGCATCAACTGGTACCTAAAATACCATGCAGGCATCCACCTGTCGTGGAACGGCATGACCGCGAAACTGCCCGCTGTACTGCCGCGCGTAGCGAAGAAGGAACGCCGTGAGACGGACCTCCGCCTGCGCTACGACTTCAACTACTGTACCTTCTCGTACAGTATGGCTTTCTGGGACTGGGCCCGCTGGGAACAGGAAATCGACTGGATGGCCCTGCACGGCGTGAACCTGCCCCTGGCTGCCGTGGGCGAGGAATGCGTATGGCGCAACCTGCTCCTGAAGCTGGGCTACACTTCGGACGAGGTGAACCAGTTCATCGCCGGACCGGCTTTCCTCGCCTGGTGGGAAATGAACAACCTCGAAGGCTGGGGAGGACCGAATCCCGACAGCTGGTACGCCCAGCAGGAAGCCCTGCAAAAGAAAATCCTGAAACGTATGAAGGAATACGGCATCGAGCCGGTATTCCCGGGCTACTCGGGCATGGTGCCGAGCAACGCCAAGGCCAAGCTGGGCCTCAACGTGACCGACCCTGAAATCTGGAACGGTTACCTGCGCCCTGCCTTCCTGCAGCCCACCGACTCCCGCTACGAGGAGATCGCCGCCCTCTACTACAAGGAGCGCGAGGCCCTCTTCGGCAAGGCGAACTATTACTCCATGGACCCCTTCCACGAAAGCAAGGCGGGCGAAGAGACCGACTTCGACGGTGCGGGACAGGCCGTACTGAAGGCCATGAAGAAGGCGAACCCGAAGGCCGTATGGGTCATTCAGGGATGGACGGAAAACCCGCGCCCGGCCATGATCCAGCACATCCCGACCGGCGA
This sequence comes from Bacteroidales bacterium, assembly GCA_029218405.1. GTDB lineage: Bacteria > Bacteroidota > Bacteroidia > Bacteroidales > Bacteroidaceae > Phocaeicola. Next base: position 2,528 of record JAQXRG010000080.1, on the reverse strand, counting down.
CCTGCTGATTCTGGACCTGTTCAGCGAGTGCCGTCCCATGTGGGGCATCCCTTCCATCTGGCTGCGTGAGAAAGGATACGAGGAGCACGAGTGGCTGTTCTGCCTGCTGCAGAACTTCGGCGGCAACGTGGGACTGCACGGCCGCATGGACCAGCTGCTGCACAACTTCTACCTGACTCAGAACAACCCGCTGGCCCGTCGCCTGAAGGGCATCGGCTTCACCATGGAAGGCAGCGAGAACAATCCTGTGATGTTCGAGCTGATGAGCGAGCTGCCCTGGCGGCCCGAGAAGTTCACCAAGGAAGCGTGGATTAAGGACTACCTCACGGCCCGCTACGGCCAGTATGACGAGAACATCGCCCGCGCCTGGGACATCCTGATACAGGGCATCTACAACTGTCCGGCCGGCAACAACCAGCAGGGCCCGCACGAGTCCATCTTCTGCGGACGACCGTCGATGGACAACTTCCAGGCTTCCAGCTGGTCGAAGATGCAGAACTACTACGACCCAAAATCGACCGCTGAGGCCGCCCGCTGGATGGTGAAGGCCGCCGACCGCTTCCGGGGCAACAACAACTATGAGTACGACCTGGTGGACATCACCCGACAGGCCATCGCCGACCGCGGCCGCATGGTCTATAACTACACCATCGCCGACTTCAAGAACTTCGACCGCTCCACCTTCGGACAGCACAGCCGCCAGTTCCTCGAACTGCTGCTGATGCAGGACGAGCTGCTCGGCACCCGCAACGAGTTCCGGGTGGGCCGCTGGATCAACGAAGCCCGCTCGCTGGGCAACACCCCGGAAGAGAAAGACCTCTACGAGTGGAACGCCCGCGTGCAAATCACCACCTGGGGCAACCGCACCTGTGCCGACCGAGGCCTGCGCGACTATGCCCACAAGGAATGGAACGGCCTGCTGAAAGACTTCTACTACCAGCGCTGGAGCACGTGGTGGAAGCTGCTCGACCAGGAAATGGAGACCATGAGCCACGCACAACCCATCCACAAGGGACTGGCCAGCACCATGAGCGAGCTGAGCGCGAAGCGCCAGCAGCCCGTCAGCGTGGACTGGTATGCCATCGAGGAGCCGTGGACCCTGGACCGCACCCCTTATTCGGCCGCCCCGGAAGGCGACTGCATCGACCTTGCCCGCAAAGCCCTTCACCTCATTGAAACGACAAGAAAATGAAACGGTTACTCTCACTCGACATACTGCGGGGCATCACCGTGGCAGGCATGATCCTGGTGAACAACGGGGGAGGCCCTCACACCTTCACCCAGTTGCGCCATTGCGCCTGGAACGGAATGACCGCCTGCGACCTGGTTTTCCCTTTCTTCCTCTTCATGGTGGGCATCTCTACCTACCTCTCGTTGAGCAAGTCGGCTTTCCGTCCTTCGGGAATGCTGGTGCGGAAAATCCTCAAGCGCACGCTACTCATCGCTGCCGTGGGATGGGGCATCCACTGGTTCGCCGCCATCTGTGGCGGTGACTTCCTGCCCTTCGGCCACCTGCGCATAACGGGCGTACTGCCCCGCATCGCCCTCTGCTACGGACTGGTATCGCTCATGGCCATCACCCTTCCGCACAAGGGATTCCCTTGGATGGCCGGCGGACTGCTGGTGGTGTATGCCGGACTGCTCAACCTGGGCAACGGCTATGCACAGGATGCGGACAACCTCATCGCCGTTATCGACCGGGCCTTGCTGGGCGAAGCCCATCTGTACCACAAGAGTCCGGTCGACCCGGAAGGGCTGCTCAGCACGCTCTCGGCTGTGGCCCATACCCTCATCGGCTTCTGCTGCGGCCGCATCCTCCTGACCACCGCCGACAAGAAGGACAAGGTCATCCGCCTGTTTGTCACCGGATTCCTGCTGCTGGCCATAGGGTTCCTGCTGACAGATGCCTGGCCGCTCAACAAACGCATCTGGTCGCCCACCTTCGTACTGGTATCGTGTGGCACCGCCTCCCTGCTGCTGGCTACCCTGATGGTGGCCATCGACCTCCGCGGGCAGCGAGGCAGCTGGCAGACATTCTTCCATGTCTTCGGAGTCAACCCGCTGTTCCTCTATGTGGCGAGCGAAGCGGTGGCCATCGTCGTGGACAGCCTGCATGCCAAAGCCCCCGTCTATCAGGCACTGGAAGCGGTGGTGGTCAATCCCTACCTGGCCTCACTGGCCTATGCCGTCCTGTTTGTGGGAGCCATGGGGGCCCTGGGCTATCCGTTGTACAAGAAGAAGATTTATATAAAACTATAGCATACCGCGTAAAAAGAGGTTTTCAGGATAATTTTTAAAGAAACCACAGGCAGAAATAAAGATGTAATAATGAACCTATAACTTTGATTTTGAATTAATAACTTACTTACCAATTTTAAGAACCATGCTAAACGTACAAACAACAAGCAAACGGATGTACACGCAGATGATTGTTCTGGCGTTACTCCTCTTCAACAGTGCAGTAGCGTTCGCACAGAGTAAGGTTTCAGGTCTTGTGACCGACAAGACCGGCGAACCGTTAATCGGTG
>JAQXRG010000079.1 GCA_029218405.1 Bacteroidales bacterium | reverse complement strand
CCTTGAAAAGGCTGCGCAACAACCGTACGTAGTCCTCCATCAGTTGCGGCTTGTCGGTCAGCTCCCGGCAGAGCGCGTCCCATTCATCGATGATGAGAATGAACTGTTCGGCAGTACGCTCGGTGACGGTGAGCAGAGTATCCAACAGGTCAGCTCGTGGCGATAGGGCAAATTCCGGATAAGCCGCTCTGACATCCTTTTTGACTTCCCTGATTAATATCTTGACAATGTCCTCCCGGTTATGGTATTTCGAAGTGAAGTCCGTCACGTCAATGTATATCGTAGGATATTTATTAAGGTGTGTCTCGAAAGCCGTATCGGGATGCTTGTTGGCCGCACTCTCAGGGTCTGCCACCTTCAGGTCCTCAAACAGGGGACGGCTGTCGCACGACTTGTCGTAGTACGCATACAGCATCTGTGCCGCCATGGACTTGCCGAAGCGGCGGGCACGGCTCACGCAGGTAAGCCTGCATCCTGTATTGATGGTGCCATTGATAAACGATACCAGTTCGGACTTATCAACGTATTCGCTCCGCCTGGCACTGGTGAAGCTGCTGTTCCCTCTATTGATGTAGATACCCATGTTTGCTGTCGGTGTAGGAGATGTTTGCCTACTCTCATGGCAAAGTTACGGAAAATTTTCCATCATCCAGCTGGTTGTCCATCGGATTCTTTGTTTATGTCACAAATGTGTCTCCGGGCGGCGATGATGTCTCGTAACTCACGTTCGTATTGTGCCGTGTGGCGGAACACGATGCCTTCCATGCCCAGGGCGCGGCCCGCCTCGATGTTCTCCGGCCGGTCGTCCGTGAAGACGCATTCCTCGGGCACGAGCCCGAAGCGGTTGAAGAGGGTATGGTAGATGCCCGGCTCGGGCTTGATGATGTGTTCCTCGGACGAGATGACCTGTCCGTCGAGGAGACGGAAGATGCCGTACTGCTCCATGGTGTGATAGACCTTCCTGCACCAGTTGGTCAGGCCGTAGAGCCGGTAGCCCTCCTGTCGCAGCCGGGCCAGCAGCTCGCGCATGCCTGCCACCTCGTAGGTCACCAGCTCGCAGTAGTGCTGCTGGAAGATACGGATTTCGGGCTCGAACGCCGGGTGCTTGCGGACGAGGTCTTCGATGATGTTGTCAAACGGTTGCTCCTCGCGGTCGAGGAGGCGCTGTACCTCTTCGTTGTAGAGGACAGGAGTGAACGCCCTGCGCCGGGCGGTGTCGGGGATGTAGTGCCGGAAGAACGCCTCGAAGTCGTAGTCCACGAGCACTTTCCCAAAATCGAATATCAGGTTTTTTATCATGGGATTATGGTTATGTTTCGGCACGGAACCTGCAAGGGTTCCGGCCATTATTCTTTCATCGCCAGGTAGTGTCCGGTGTAGGAGGCGGCGCAGCGGGCCACTTCTTCGGGGGTGCCTGCCGTCACGAGGTAGCCGCCCTGCTCGCCGCCCTCGGGGCCGAGGTCGATGAGATGGTCGGCGCACTTGATGACATCCAGGTTGTGCTCGATGATGACCAGCGTGTGTCCCCGGCTGATCAGGGCGTCGAAGGCTTCGAGCAGCTTCTTGATGTCGTGGAAGTGCAGGCCGGTGGTCGGCTCGTCGAAGATGAAGAGGGTAGGCTGTGCCTTCTCCACGCTCAGGAAGTAGGCCAGCTTGACGCGCTGGTTCTCGCCGCCCGACAGGGTGGAGGACGACTGTCCCAGCTTGATGTAGCCCAGTCCCACGTCCTGCAGCGGACGGAGCTTCTTCACGATTTTCTTTTGTCCGTGCTCGGTGAAGAACTCGATGGCTTGGTTGACCGTCATCTCCAGGATGTCGTAGATGTTCTTACCTTCGTACATCACCTGCAGTGTCTCCTTCTTGAAGCGCTTGCCGTGGCACGACTCGCACTCCAGCACCAAGTCGGCCATGAACTGCATCTCGACGGTCACCGTCCCCTCGCCCTTGCACTCCTCGCAACGGCCGCCTTCGGTGTTGAAGGAGAAGTAGCCGGCACTGTAGCCCATCTGCTTGGCCAGTGGCTGATCCGCCATCAGCTTGCGGATTTCGTCGTAGGCCTTCACGTAGGTCACGGGGTTGCTGCGCGAGGACTTGCCGATGGGGTTCTGGTCCACGAACTCCACATCGCTCAGCTGCTTCCAGTCGCCTTCGAGGGCGATGAACTCGCCGGGCCGGTCGCTGCTCTCGCTGAATTCGCGCTTCAGGGCCTTGTAGAAGATGTCGCGCACCAGGGTGCTCTTGCCCGATCCGCTCACGCCGGTCACCACGGTCATCACGTTGAGCGGGAACTTCACGTCGATGCCTTTCAGGTTGTTCTCCCGCGCGCCCCGGATGAGGATGTAGTTGTTCCATGCCCGGTGGGTACGGGGCCGTTCGATGGTCTCCTCGCCGAGGAGGTACCGTACGGTATAGCTGTCGCTGCCCTTGCGCAGGTCCTTCAGGTCGCCTTCATAGACAATCTCTCCGCCCAGCCGTCCGGCTTTGGGGCCGATGTCGATGATGTAGTCGGCGACACGGATGATTTCCTCGTCGTGTTCCACCACCACCACCGTGTTGCCCAGTTCCTGCAGCTGTCGCAGCACCTTGATGAGGCGGTCGGTGTCGCGGCTGTGCAGGCCGATGCTCGGCTCGTCCAGGATGTACAGCGATCCGACCAGACTGCTGCCGAGCGAGGTGGCCAGGTTGATGCGCTGACTCTCGCCGCCCGAGAGGGTGTTGCTGAGGCGGTTCAGGGTGAGGTAGCCCAGTCCTACGTCGAGCAGGAACTGCAGCCGGCTGTTGATTTCGCTCAGCAGCCGCTTGGCCACCAGCGCGTCGTGTTCGTCGAGGGAGATGTGGGCGAAGAACTCCTTCAGCCGGTAGATGGGCATCTCCACCAGCTCCAGGATGGAATAGTCCGCCACCTTCACATAGCTGGCTTCCTTGCGCAGCCGGCTGCCGTGGCAGTCGGGGCAGAGGGTCTTGCCCCGGTAACGGGCCAGCATCACGCGGTACTGTATCTTGTACTGGTTCTCCTCCAGCATCTTGAAGAAGGAGTCGATGCAGGTCTTCTCGCGCGGGCCGTGCCAGAGGTAGTCCTTTTGGGCCTGAGTCAGCTCGTAGTAGGGGGTGAAGATGGGAAAGTCGTGTGCCGGTGCCTCGCGGAGGAACTCGGCGAGCCATTCGCCCATCTTCTCTCCGCGCCAGCACATCACCGCCCCGTCGTACACGCTCAGGGAGCGGTCGGGGACGACCAGCCGCTCGTCAATGCCGATGATGCGTCCGAACCCTTCGCAGGTAGGGCAGGCACCGAGGGGCGAGTTGAACGAGAACATCTGGTCGGAAGGCTCCTCGAACCGCAGGCCGTCGGCTTCGAACTTCGTGCTGAAGCGGTGCAGGCGGGTCGTGCCGTCGGGCAGGTAGAAGCGGAGCAGGCAGGCGCCGTCGCCCTCGAACATGGCGGTCTCCGCTGAGTCGGTGAGGCGGCTCATGGCATCCTTCGTGTCGTCGCAGCTCATGCGGTCGATGAGCAGGAAGACGGCGTCTTCGGACCGGTACGTGTAGTCCTCGATGCGCACTGTCTCCCCGTTGACCTCCAAGCGGGTGAATCCTTCCTTCACGTCCATGTCCAACTGTTCCTCCGGACTGCGCCCGTCGCGGGGCACCAAGGGGGTGAGCACCGTGTAGCGGGTCCCTTTGGGGTAGCTCCGCATGCAGTTCACGATGTCCTCGGGGCTGTCTTTCTTCACCACCTGTCCGCTGACCGGCGAATACGTCTTGCCGATGCGGGCGAACAGCAGCCGCAGGTACTCGTAGATTTCGGTGGAGGTCCCCACGGTGGAACGGGGATTGCGGCTGATGACCTTCTGCTCGATGGCGATGGCGGGCGGGATGCCCTTGATGAAGTCGCATTCGGGCTTGCTCATGCGTCCTAAGAACTGCCGGGCGTACGAGGACAGGCTCTCCACGTAGCGCCGTTGGCCTTCGGCGTAGAGGGTGTCGAACGCTAAGGAGGATTTGCCGGAGCCGGACAATCCCGTGATGACCACCAGCTTGTTCCGGGGTATCTTCACGTCGATGTTCTTGAGGTTGTTCACCCTTGCTCCCTTGATGGATATGTAGTCGCTTTCTGCCATGGTTCCGTTCGGTTTATCGTTAGTAGGCTGCAAAGGTAGCGGTTTTTTGCGGACGGACGGGCACGCTGTGGGCAAAAAAATCGTGAAATCAGTGCCGGACGGTGCCCGTGTATCGGAGAATTGACTACCTTTGCGGCAATGAACATTTAAGAATTGAAGAACGAATCATGAAAGCAAGAATTTGGACGGCGCTGGCGGCCGTGCTCCTGTGGGGGCTGACGGCTGTCCATGCGCAGACAACCTCTCCTAAGCGCGAGTTCAGGGGCGCGTGGATTCAATGTGTGAACGGACAGTTCCAAGGGATGCCTGTCCCGACCCTGAAGGCCACCCTCGTGCGTCAGTTGAATCATTTGAAACAGGCCGGCATCAACGCCATCATCTTCCAGGTGCGGGCGGAATGCGACGCGCTGTACGCCTCGGCCTACGAGCCGTGGAGCCGCTTCCTGACCGGTGTGCAGGGCCAGGCGCCCTCGCCGATGTGGGACCCGTTGCAGTTTATGGTGACCGAATGCCACAAGCGGGGCATGGAGCTGCATGCCTGGATCAACCCGTACCGGGCGAAGACCAAAGGCACGGCGTCGCTCTCGCCCCTGCATCCGTACAACAAGTACCCGCAGCTGTTCGTGCAGTACGGCGGACAGCTGTACTTCGACCCGGGCTATCCCGAGTCGCGCAAGTACATCTGCGGCATCGTGCGCGACATCGTGAACCGCTACGATGTGGACGCCATCCACATGGATGACTATTTCTACCCCTATCCCGTGCCGGGAGAGGAGTTCCCGGACCAGATCAGTTTCGCCGCCTACGGACGGGGCTACAGCAACAAGGCCGACTGGCGGCGCGACAACGTGAACGTGCTCATCAAGGAGATTCACGAGACGGTGCGCGCGTGCAAGCCGTGGGTGAAGTTCGGCGTGTCGCCGTTCGGCATCTACCGCAACCGGAAGTCGGACCCCAACGGCAGCCTGACCAACGGACTGCAGAACTACGATGACCTGTACGCCGACGTGCTGCTGTGGGTGAACAAAGGTTGGGTGGATTACAACATTCCGCAGATATACTGGGAAATCGGTCATCCGGCGGCAGACTATTCGACCTTGCTGGACTGGTGGGCCCGGAACGCGGCGGCCCGGCCGCTCTACATTGGACAGGATGTGAACCGGACGGTGTCGAAGGCGGACCTGAAGAACCCGAACCGGCACCAGATGGCGGAGAAGTACCGCCTGCAGCGGATGTACCCCTCCGTGCAAGGGAGCTGCCAGTGGTACGCGGCGGCGGTGGAGCAGAACGTGGGCAACTACCGGACGATGCTCACGAAGGACATCCACAAGTATCCTGCCCTGTTGCCCACTTCGCCCTTCATGGACGACAAGGCACCGGGCAAGGTGAAGAAGGTCAAGCCCATGTGGACGGAAGACGGCTATATCCTGTTCTGGACGGTGCCGGGCGCCAAGACGGTGCTCGACGAGGTGACGCAGTACGTCATCTACCGCTTCGAGGGGAAAGAACCAATAAACCTGGAGGATCCCTCGCACATCGTGGCCATTACGCGCAACACGTTCTACAAGCTGCCCTACGAGGACGGCCGGACAAAGTTCCGCTATGTGGTGACCGCCCTCGACCGGCTGCACAACGAGTCGAAACCAGTGGTGAAGAAAGTAAAACTGTAAGCGGATGGAACTGAAGGCTGTCAACCACATCGCCGTGATAGCGGGCGACCTGGACCGCTCCCTGCGGTTCTATACCGAGGTGCTGGGCTTCACCGTGCTGCGGCACGTCTATCGTGAGGAACGCCGGTCGCACAAGGTCGATCTGGCCTTGGACGGCACGTACCTCATCGAGTTGTTTACCTTTCCCGACGCGCCGCCCCGGCCCTCGTACCCCGAGGCCAAGGGGCTGCGGCACTTGGCCTTCTCGGTGGAGCGGTTGGACGACTGTATCCGTGAGCTGGAGGCGAAGGGGGTGCAGGTGGAACCGGTGCGGACCGACCCTTATACGGGTTGCCGCTGCACGTTCTTTGCCGACCCTGACGGACTGCCGTTGGAGCTGGTAGAGACGGGTGGCTGTGGACGGTGAGTCCGTAGGAAGAAGCCGACGAGCCTTCGCCCGACACGTATTTCGAGGTTCCCGTTCAGTGAACTGTTTGGGTGTTTTCCGCTGTTTTTGTAGTCTGTTGGTCAGAAACGGCGCAGAAAAACGGGGGAAGGACTTGCAGGGAATCAAAAAATAGCGTTATATTTGTCCCGATTGTTTAGGTATAAACTTAAAATAGTACGATTATGAAGAAAATGTTGTTGACCCTCCTGATGGGGGTTCTGGCGGTAGCCGGTTACGCGCAGGCGCGCTTTGATGTCCATGGAGGCATGTCGTTGGCGAACATCACCAACTCGGACGCCGACCTGAAAGTAGGATACACGGTAGGTGTGGGTATGGACTACCCGATTGACAACCAGTTGTCGTTCCAGACGGGACTGAACATCACTACGAAAGGCGGCCGGGAAAAGGAAAACGGAACCACCATTAAGGTGAATCCCATTTACTTGGACATCCCGTTCCTCGCGGCGTGGAAGATGGACATCAGTGCCGACAACCGGCTGGTGCTGAACGCCGGCCCGTACCTTGGCATCGGCCTGGGTGGAAAGATGACCGAAGAGGCCAAAGGGATTGAGACCAGCTCGAAACTCTTCTCCAAGGTGGGAGGCAACGAGAAGTCGCTGATGAATCCGCTCGCTGTGGGCCTGCAGTGCGGCGTGGGGCTGGAGCTGACCGACTGCTACCTGCTGAACCTGACCGGCCAGTATGGTGTCACGAACATGTTCCGCAAGTGCTATGCCGGCGAGCACAACCGTAACCTCTCCCTCCTCCTGTCGGTGGGATTCCGGTTCTGAGGCGATACCGGTGCGGAGATAAGGAAAGCGCCAGAGAAGTTCCTAATGACTTCTCTGGCGCTTTTGTCATCGTACGCTCGGCTTATTTGATTTTCTCGCGGATTTTCGCCAAATAGGCATGCATTCTTTCCGCGTCCTTGTGGCTGATGATGTCGAGCAGCTCGTTCAGTTCCGTACGGATGCCTTCCACCTGCACCGGGGTGTGGGGGTTGAACAGGATTTCCTGCAACAGGTAGTCGTCCTCGTTCAGCACGCCCTTGGCGATGGCCATGTGGCGCTTGAAGGTTGTTCCTGGGGCCTCCTGGTGCTTCATCACCGCCGCGAAGACAAAGGTCGATACGAAGGGGATGGACAGGGAGTAGGCCACGGTCTCGTCGTGTTCCTGGAAGGTATATTCGAAGATGTTCAGTCCTAACCGCTGGTAGAGGTCCTTGAAGAAGACACGTCCCAGATGGTCACCCTCCTTGATGATGATGGCGTTCTCCGAACTCAGCTTGTCGAGGTTGGCGAAGGTGGGGCCGAACATGGGGTGGGTGGACACGTAGCGGAAGCCGCAACTGTCGTAGAACTTCTGCAGGCCGGTCTTCACGGAGGCGATGTCGCTGATGATGCAGTCGTGCGGCAGCACGGGCAGCACCTGCCGGAAGGCGTTGAGGGTATATTTCACCGTGACGGCGTTGATGACCAGTTCCGGCTTGAAGTCGGCGATTTCTTCCAGTTCGGTGAAGCGGTAGCAGTTGTACATGAACCGCAGGTTCTTGGGATGGATGTCGTACACGGCCACCTCGTGGTCGAAGCTGAGCACATCGGTAAAGAAGGAGCCCATCTTGCCGGCTCCCAGTATCAGTATTCGCATAAGCAATCGGTTGATAGAATACAGGTTCCGGCCGTGGCGGCCGGAACCTGAGGGGTTATTTGTTCAGTATTTCCATCTGCTGGCGCACGCTCTCCTCGTGGATGGCCTCGAAGACCGTCTTCACGAAGTCGGCGTTCATGCCGCACAGGCTGCCTTGCGCGCCGCGCTTGTCGAGGATTTCGTTGTAGCGGCCCGTCTGCAGGACGGTCATGTTGTGCTCCTTCTTGAAGGTACCGATCTCGCGGCAGACCCGCATACGCTTGGCAAGGATTTCAATCAGTTCGTTGTCACATTCGTCAATCTGCCGGCGCAGCTCGTTCAGGTTCTCGGTCGTGTTGTGCTCGCTGCGGATGACCAGCAGGTTCAGGATGTAGTCCAGCACGTCGGGAGTGACCTGCTGCTTGGCGTCGCTCCATGCGCAGTCGGGGTTGCAGTGCGATTCCACAATCAGTCCGTCGAAGCCCAGGTCCATGGCCTGCTGGCAGAGCGGGGCCACCAGTTCGCGCTTGCCGCCGATGTGGCTGGGGTCGCACAGGATGGGCAGGTTGGGGATGCGGCGGCGCAGCTCGATGGGGATGTGCCACTGCGGCAGGTTGCGGTAGAGCTTCTTGTCGTACGAGGAGAAGCCGCGATGGATGGCGCCGAGGCGTTTCAGGCCGGCGTTGTTGATGCGTTCCAGCGCGCCGATCCAGAGTTCCAGGTCAGGGTTCACCGGGTTCTTCACCAGTACCGGAACGTCCACGCCCTTCAGCGCGTCCGCGATTTCCTGTACGGCGAAGGGGTTGGCGGTGGTGCGCGCGCCGATCCACAGCAGGTCGATGCCCGCCTTCAGACATTCGTACACGTGCTTGGCGGTCGCCACTTCCGTGGTCACGTACATGCCGGTCTCCTGTTTCACCTGTTTCAGCCAGGCCAGTCCGTCCACGCCGATGCCCTCGAAGCCTCCGGGTTTGGTGCGGGGTTTCCAGATGCCGGCACGGAAAATCTTGATACCTTTGTCGGCCAGCTGCTTGGCGGTGGACATCACTTGTTCTTCAGTCTCTGCGCTGCACGGGCCAGCGATGATAAGAGGGCGTTCTGCGGGAATGCCTTCCAGTTGGATGGGTTGTAAATCGAGTTCCATATGCTTGTATATTGGTATTTATATTAAATAAGTTACGTTCTTGTTTCCACAACGCAAAGAATCTTCATTCCTCATTCTTCATTAAAACAATTCTCTCCAGCGCTTCCGCCAGTTTCTCTTCCTTGGCGCAGAGCGAGATGCGGATGTACCGCTGTCCGTTCGAGCCGAAGATGAAGCCGGGCGTGATGAACACCCGTGCCTGGTGCAGTACCTGTTCGGTCAGGTCCTCCACGTTGGCGTAGCGGTCGGGGATGCGTCCCCAAAGGAACATGCCCACCTGTTCCGGGTCGAAGGTGCAGCCCAGCGTACGCAGGATGTCCTCGGCCAACCGGCGTCGGCGGCTATAGACAACGAAGTTCGCCTCCTCGTGCCATTCGGGGGAATTGTGGTACGCCTGTGCGGCGGCGAGCTGCAGCGGACGGAAGGTGCCCGAGTCGATGTTGCTTTTGATTTTCAGGATCCACTGGATGAAGGTGGCGTTGGTAGCGATCATGCCCACGCGCCAGCCCGGCATGTTGTGGCTCTTGCTCATCGAGTTGAACTCGATGCAGCAGTCTTTCGCTCCCGGGATGTTCAGGATGCTGATGGGCCGGTGGTTCAGGATGAAGCTGTAGGGGTTGTCGTTCACGATGACGATGTTCTTGCGGCGGGCGAAATCGACCAGCCGTTCGTACAGTTCCAAGGTGGCGTTGGCGCCGGTCGGCATGTTGGGGTAGTTGGTCCACATGATTTTCACCCGGCTCAGGTCCATCTGTTCCAGCTGGTCGAAGTCGGGCTGCCAGTGGTTGTCCTCCCGCAGGTCGTAGTTCACGATCTCACTCCCCAGGATGCGGTTGAGCGAGGTATAGGTGGGGTAGCCCGGGTTGGGCACCAGCACCTGGTCGCCCGGATTCACCAAGGCCAGGGTCACGTGGAGGATGCCCTCCTTCGAGCCGATGAGCGGCTGTATCTCCGTAGCGGGGTCCAGGTCCACGTCGTACCACCGCTTGTAGAAGTCCGCCATGGCCGCGCGCAGTTCCGGGATGCCCACGGTGGGCTGGTAGCCGTGCGTGTCGTCGCGGCGGGCGTTCTCGCACAGCACCTCGATGGTCTCCTTCGAGGGAGGCAGGTCGGGGCTGCCGATGCCGAGGCTGATGACGTTCTTTCCTTCCGCGTTCATCTGGGCCACTTCCTTCAGCTTGCGGCTGAAGTAGTATTCGCTCACGCTTGCCAGCCGGTCGGCGGGCAGTATCTTATAAGGTTGATTCTCCTTCTGCATCTTCTCCTAATATTTTAAGTGATTTGGTCAGCGGGGTCACTGCATCGATGGATTGTCTGTATCTCAGGTAGTCGTCGAACATCACGTCCACGTAGAACATGTATTCCCATTCGCGGCCGATGATGGGCAACGACTGTATCTTGGTCAGGTTGATGTTGTAAAAGGTGAAGATGGACAGCACCTTCGAGAGGCTGCCCTGGGTATGGGGCGTGCAGAACACGATGTTCGCCTTGTTCACCTGGCTGCGGTCCTTCAGCTCGTCGGCCATCCAGGGGTCGCAGACGATGAGGAAGCGGGTGAAGTTGTGCTTGTTGGTCTCGATGCCCTCCTGCAGGATTTTCATGTGATAGAGTCCGGCGGCATACTTGGAGCAGATGGCGGCATGCCCCTTGAGCTGCTGTTCGTGGATGTCGCGCGCGCTGCCGGCGGTGTCTTCCGTCTCCACCACCTTGAGGTGGGGATGGCGTTGCAGGAACTCGCGGCACTGGGCGAGGGCGACGGGGTGTGAGTTGACTTCCGTCAGGTCTTCCCAGTCCTCGTCGGGCAGGCACATGAGGCTGTGGCTGATGCGCAGCTTGTGCTCGCCGATGATGGTCAGTCCGCTGTCGCGCAGCAGTTCATAGTTGTGCAGCAGGCTGCCGGCGATGGTGTTCTCGATGGCGACCGCGCCAATGACACCGCTGTCCTTGCGGAGGGTCTCGAACACCTCCTCGAAGGTGTTGCAGCAGATGAGTTCTATCTCCTCGTCCTTGAAATACTTGTGGGCGGCGATGTCGTGGTACGACCCCGGAACTCCTTGAATGGCTATCTTTTTCATCTTTTACGGTTACTTAAAAAAAAATCCCGCCTTCCTTTTCAGAAGCGGGATTCCATTATATCAACTTTCAGTTATTTCACTTGACCAACACATGCGAACTCCCGCTTCACTTCATTGCTAAAGTAAAAGTAATAAAAGTAAAAGAAGAAGTATGTCGCAAATGTCTTCATACGCTGTTTCTCTGTTTTCTTTGTTATTTTGTTATTGTTTACGCTGCAAAAGTAATACTTTTCCAGCAAACACCAACGATTTCTGCGATTTTTTTTGTGCCTCCTGCAAAAAAAAGTATCTTTGCATTCGTAACCAATTAAAACCATCTGATTGATATGGGCTTATTTTCATCCTTGCTGGGGGGAAAGAAATCCAGCGAAGAACAACAGAAGAAAGACGAGCGACGGAAGTTCGACGTGTTGAAATACGACGGCGTGCGGGCCCGGGGCATGGGACAGCTGCCGTATGCCATCCGGTGTTTCGAGCAGGCGCTGGCCTTGCAGGCGGACGCGGAGACGATGCACTACTTGGCCGGGGCGTACCTGCAGGTGGGCGAGCTGGACAAGGCGCGTGCCACCTTGGAGCAGCTGACGGCGGCCGAGCCGGAACAGGCCGGCGGCTGGCTCAGCCTGGGCCATGTGTGCTTCCTGCAGGAGGACTACGCGCGCATGAGGGCGGCGGCGGAACAGGCGCTGCGCACGGACGGCGGCAGTGCGGCGGCGCATTACTTGGCGGGAATGGCGGCCTACCGGCTGCACGACTCGCTGCAGGCCATCGTGCAGCTGACCCAGGCGATGGCGGCCGACGATCGGCACGTGGCGGCCCGTTTGCTGCGGGCGGAGGTGCTGTGGAGCATGGGGCAGGCCCGCGAGGCCCTGGAGGACTTAGTGCCGCTGTGTGCCCCCGAGGCTGTGAACGAGGACGCGCTCCTGCTGAAGGGGGAGATTCTCACGGCGACGAAGGACGGCGACGAAGGGATGGCCTGCTTCGACGAGGTGATGGAACTGAACCCGTTCAGCGAGAAGGCGTACCGCCTGAAAGGAGCCTCGCTGCTGGCCCGCAAGCGGACGAAGGAGGCCTGCGACCTCTTCGACGAGGCCGTGGAACTGATGCCGGACAATGCCCGGATGTACGAGGAGCGGGGGCGGGCCCGGTTGCTCTCCGGCGACAAGGACGGGGCGGTGGCGGACATGAAGAAGGCCATCGAACTGGACCCGGCGTGCGGACAGCGCATCAATGGTCATTTTAACAATCAAGGATAAGCGATGATGAAACGAACAGGAACATTCTTGGCACTGGCGGTGGCGGCGTTCACCTCGGTGCAGGCGCAGTATTTCTGTACGGCCAACGGTACGGAACTGCAGTATGTGAACTACGATGAGGTGGGACAGAGCACCTCGACGGAGACCGTGACAGTGGCCGACGCGGTCAACAAGGGCGGCTTCCAGGGAAGTGCCGTCTATTATGTCAAGGTGGTCAACACGAAGGCGAAGAACAACACGACCTATACGAAGTTCCACTGGATGTACGACGGAAGGAACACGGTGTGTGTGGAGGACCTGATGTATGGTCCTTACATCGCCAGCGATTCGGACCCGGCCCGCTACTCGGAGGAGTTTCGCAACGCCTTGCTGGAGGACAGCAAGTTCAAGGGGGACAACTCGTTCACGTTGGACGAGCAGGCGAAGGGGGGACAGACCTTCCCCGACCGGGCGTACTCCTACATCAGCAACCACCTGAAGAAGGAGGTCACTGTGTCGGGCGGCTCGTACCTGACACCGGAGGAGGTGAGCACCACCGCGGGCAAGTTCCAGTGCGTCAAGCTGACCTACTTGCAGCAGACGAAGATTCTGGTGAAGAAGGAGACGCTCCGTGTCACCGAGTGGTATGCCGAGGACATCGGCTTGGTGAAACGCGAGGCTTATACCCCCAAGGGCCAGTTGCGCAGCAGGACGCTGCTGACGAAGGTGGTGGAGCAATAAGCGCTTCGCTCCGTCGTGGAAATGCGTGTTCCGCGAAGTCATGGAGCGGAAGTGAAAGTCTTCTGTATCGTCCTGTCGCAGGGAAGCATTCGTACTTCTATGCGACAGGACGTTTTTTGTCTTCCTCTTGGGGAGTTGTCAGGGCCGTTCCAGCGGCCGGATGGGCAGTGCGATGCGCTTGCCGAAGGCGGCGTTGTGGCGGATGTCCTCCACCATCCGGCTGTCTCCCGCTTGCGGGCGGGTCGCCGCGCGGCTGCCGGTATAGACCTTGCCCGCGCTTTCGAGGGCGGCGCGCAGCAGCGGGTCGTTCTCGTCGCCCCAGTCCACCAGGTCAACGCCTTCCTCCACCGTCCGGTCGGGCACGAGGCCGTTGGGCATGCAGGGAGTCTCGCCCTTGGCGTTCTGGTAGAGGCTGACCATGACATAGATGCCCCATTCCTGGATGACGGAGGGGTACTTCGAGAAGAGGTCATCGGGCGACAGCATGATGCCGGTGCAGTACTTGCCGTGGCTGGGCGTGCCGATGATTTCCACGTCCATGTAGGGCATCAGGCCGCCCAGCAGGGCTTCGGAGGCCGAGGCGCTGTTGGCGGTGATGAGGCCGTAGATTTTCTGCAGGCCGATGTTGGCGTCGGTGGTGTCGTAGGTGAAGTCGATGCCGTTCTCCTGCTCCGTATAGTTCCACGAGGTCTGGAAGTACGTGGAGGTGTCGATGTTCTTCTTGTTGTAGTAGTCCGTCAGCTGTTGGTTATAGACCGCTTGCTCGAACACCGCCTTCGGGTTGTGCGCCACGGCCTCGGGGGCGAGCATCGAGGCCAGCGCCACTTCGGTCAGCACGTAGCCGCCTCCGTTGTAACGCAGGTCGAGAATCAGCTCGCTCACCCCTTCGGCCTTGAAGGCCCGGCAGCGGTCGATGAGCGGGCCCACGGACTTCAGGTCGAACGAGCTGTAGCACAGGTAGCCCACCTTCTTGCCGTTCACGTCGAAGACATGGTGGTACAGGAGGGGGTTCGTGTACATCTTCACGGCGGTCAGCGCGTGGGTGGCGCCGGTCAGTTCCAGCCGTCCGTCCTGCAGGCGGCCCATGCCGATGGTGGCGGAGGGGGAGTAGAAGAGTTCCTTCAACGAAGCGTTGTCCACGTCCTTTCCGTTGATTTGGGCGATGAGGTCCCCCCGTTTCAGTCCGGCCTTGGCGGCCGGACTGTCCGCATAGACCAGGGCGACCACCATATAGTTCCGCGAGCGGCCGTCTGTCTGTTTCAGGGTCGCGCCCTTGTAGAGGAACCCGTAGGTGGTTTCGGTTCCTTGGGTGCTTTCGACGAGGCTGTTCAGGTCATCGGTCAGGTAGGTCCATTTGTCCTCGATGCCCGAGGCCGTGTCCTTGTAGCGGATGTCTTGTACCACCTGGACGGGGTGGGCGCAGGTGTCGGGGGCCAGCCGTTTCAGTCCCTCGGCGATTTCGGCGTTCCATACGTAGTAGGATTCCAAGGCCACTTGGGCGAAGTAGGTGGCATAATAGGTCTCCTCGGTCACACCGGCCGTATCTGGGTCGCCGGAAGGCTGTTCTTCCTCCGTGGGAAGCTCCGGCAGTTGGGGTTCGTCATCGTCCGTGCAGCCGCTCAGGCTGAGCAGGACAGACAGAGCCAGCAGGCTCGTCCATAGGTTCTTTCTGTTCATCGTTTGTTGTTTTTTATGGTTTCTTGTTGGGTTGCATCATGAGGGATAGGGGACTCGTTCCGGAGGGCTCAGAAGGGGTAGCCGATGGCGAAATGCAGTCCCGTACCGTCCTTGAACCGCGGGATGTTGTAGTAGCCGCTCTTGCCCGTGTCGTAGGGCACGTGGATGGCGACTCCCCAGTCCAAACGGAGGATGAGGAAGGACAGGTCGTAGCGGAGGCCGATGCCGGTGCCCGTCGCGAGGCTGTCGAAGAAACGGCGGAAGGTGAACTTCGCGCCGGGGCGGGCCGGGTCGTCGCGCAGCAGCCACACGTTGCCGGCATCGAGGAAGACGGCTCCGTTGAGGTTGCCGCCCAGGAAGCCGCTCATCAGGCGGAAACGGTATTCCAGGTTGGCCTCCAGCTTGATGTCGCCGGTCTCATCGACGTAGGAGAACTTGCTGCCCTCCGCCGGATGGAAGCTGCCCGGCCCGATGGAGCGGACTGTGAAGGCGCGGATGCTGTTGGCGCCGCCCACGTAGAACTGCTCGCTGTAGGGGGCAATGGTCTTGTTGCCGTACGACCAGATGACACCGCCCATCAGCCGGGCGGCGAGCTGTTGCTTGTCGGAGAGGTGGTACAGCCAGCGGGCCTCGCTCGTCATCTTCAGGAACTGGGCGAAGGGGGTGCCGAGGAGTTTCTTGTCCTTCTTGCCCAGTCCCTGTCCGAAGGCGGCGTAGAGGAGCGAGGTGGCGTTGCCTGCCGAGGTGAACGAGTGTTCCCACCACAGGCGGGTACGTTCCTTCCGCCAGGAGTTGTCGTAGGTGAAGGTGTAGCTCACCGACGGGATGAACTGGTCGTCGAGGCTGCGGAACAGGTTGGGGTTGGCGGTCGCGATGGAGTCGAAGGTGGCGGTGCGGCGCTGCAGGTGGTTGAAGGTGAGGTTCAGCGGGGTCACCGTGTGCTTCCACGAGCGCGACCGCTGGAAGCTGTAGCTCACCGTCCCGCCGAACGACAGCATCCGGAAGTAGCGGGCACGGTTCAGCTGGTCGATGTAAATCTTGAAGTTCGTCCGCGACGGGAAGCGGAAGGGGTCCACCTTGCGCTTCACCCACGGCAGGATGATGCGGGGGAACTCCAAGGAGAGGGCGGTGCCCAGCTCGTACGAGTTCATCACCGACTTCTCGCCGTCCACCGTCGAGCTGGTCTGCCACTCGTAGGAGCCTTTCACCTCCAGGTTGAGGGTGGCCCCCATGCGCTGGAAGTTCTTGCGCGAGAGGGTGAAGATGGCGCCGGGGCCGGTCTGCTTGGTGCTCTTGGTGGTGACGTTCAGCTCCAGTTCGCTGTCGTAGGGCAGGTCGAACATCGAGTTGACCCGGACATCGAGGGTGTCGCTGTCCGCGCTGCGGGGAATGTACTGGAACTCGCTGAACTTGAACACACCCAGCCGGGCCAGGGCCTCCTGGCTGTAGCCTTGGCGGGTCTCGGAATAGGGCTCGCCCGTGCGGTAGAGGAAGCGGTTGCGCAGGACGCTGTAGCGCAGTCCGGGGCGCTCGCCGCTGTAGTGCACCACGAAGTCGCGCCGCTTCACGGAGTCGGTGGGCGCCTCGCCGTTGTAGCCCGTCAGGTAGATGTCGGTGCGCCCGATGCGGTAGGTGCGCAGGGCTTCGGCGGGCAGGTTGGCGCGGGGCACCATCTTGAGCACCACGTGTCCGGGGTGCATCAGGGTGTCCGCCAGCAGGGTGAGGAAGTCGGTGCGGGCGTAGTAGTAGCCGTTGTCGCGCAGCCGGCGGATGACCCGCTCCTTCTCGCTGTTGAGCACGGTCACGTCGAAGTGCTGTCCCCGGCGCACGAGCCGCTGGCTGAAGAACGCGCTGTCGTGCAGCAGGCTGTCCGCCAAGGGCGAGAAGCGTTCGTAGGTGAGGGTATCTATATAATAAGGTGTACCCATGTCGATGTGGTAGCTCAGCTTCACCGCCCGTGGGTTGCGGGTGCTGTCGATGCGGTGGCTCACCCGTCCGTTGAAGTAGCCATAGTCGCGGAGCAGGTTGGTGGCCACCTTCACCCGCGTGTCGGGGTTGACGGTGGAGAGCAGGACGGGGTCGGCGGCCAGCTTGTTGAAGATCCACTTGCCTACGCCCTTCTCGTAGTGTTGGAAGCCGTTGTAGATCCACAGGCCGAACGGGAAAGGGGTGCGCAGGGACGCGCTGCCGAAGAGGGCGTTGTTCGGGGCGATGCTCAAGGCCGCCTCCACCTCCTCCAGGGTCTTGTTGCCGTTGCTGCTCTTGTCGCGGTGCTCAATCTCCATGCGCCGGATGCCTGTGTAGAGGGTCTCCCCCTCCGGCAGGTGGCGGGTGGTGGAGCAGCCGCTGAGGGCCAGCAGGAGGCAGAGTACGGTCAGGGTGTGCAGACGGAGCGGCCGTCGTGCGATGGCCGCGAGGGAACTTTGTCCGGTCGTTGTATGTCTCATTATCTTCTTCATGGTTCAGGAGTTGTTTGGATTTTCTTGCGGCGGAAGATGAACAGGTCGCCCACCTTGCTCACCTTCTTCCGCAGCACGATACCGGCGCCGGTCTCGATGACCTCGCCGTCGAGGATGCTCTCGTAGTTCTTGTCGTGGAAGACCTTGATGTAGCGCGTGCCGGAGTTGTCGAGGCGGTACTCCAAGGAGATGTTGTCGATGAACGACTCGTCCTGCTGCACGTTGTTGCCCGATGATATCTTGCCGCCGATGACCACCCGGAAGCGGTTGTTCCAGAAGCGTTTCGCGAACTGGAAGTTGTAGTCGGTGCTGCTGCTGCCGTCCTGCTGCTCGTTGGTCTCCATGCCGAAGTTCAGGTCGATGGTCTTCAAGGCGTTGCCGGCGATGTTGTTGATTTGTCCCTGCAGGAACGAGTTGAGCATGCTGTTGGTGTTGAAGTTGCCCGACCTGTTGGTTTCGGTCATGTAGATGCCGGTGACGAGCAGGGTCACGGCCAGCTTGTTCTTCTCTTCGCCCGACAGGGCGGCCAGCTCGTTCTGCACCGTTCCGTCCTCCGGCGCCTCCAGGGTGAAGGTGAAGCCCAGGTTCTCCAACCGGTTGGTCAGGTTCACGCCCACGTCGAAGCTCACCATGCGTGCGTTCTGTCCTTCCTCGCTCACCGAGGCCCGCATCCGTTCGTAGGCCTTGATGTTGAGGGTGGGGTTCATCAGGTTGCCCGTCCACTCGATGTAGCTGCCCTCCTTGATGAGGAAGGTCTTGAGCGGGATGATGGGCATCTCGTACTTCATCTCGCCGCTCATCAGCGCGTAGCGGCCGTTCAGGAGCATCGAGCCGTCGGGCTTGTACTGGAAGGAGAGGTCGCCTCCCCCCTCCAGGAGCATGTAGTTCGAGCCGTTGGCCGTCAGGTCGATGCGGGCCTGCACGGCCTCGTCGATGTGGAGGGTCATCAGCACGTCCAGTCCGCCCAGGGTCAGGGTGGGCAGGTCGCTGCGGCGGAGGAAGGACGTGGTGTCCGCGAAGTTGACGAAGGTGACGGTGTTGCTCAGCCGGTCTTCCACTTCGAGGGGCTCGTCCTGCATCACGTAGGTGAAGTTGCTGCTGCCCAGCAGGTTCATGTTGCCGCGCATCTTCAGGTTGTCCAAGCTGCCTTTCAGGGTGCTCTGGAAATCCACGTTCAGCTTGCCGTACACCAGCGCGCCCTTTGTCTTCTTGGCGTTGATGAGCTCGAACTGCCGGGCGTCCATCGTCAGGTTCAGGCGCGGGTTGGTCAGGTCGGTCAGGTTCACGTCGCCGTTGATGGTGAAGGGGTTGCGCCCTGTGGTGTAGATGTTGTAGCGGTCGAAGCGCAGGTGGCCGTCGGTGATGCGAAGCCGGCGGTTGTCCATGCGCAGCAGGAGCGAGGCCTGCGGCACGTTCACGCTCACGCTGTCCAAGGCCAGTTCGCCCGTCAGCTGCGGGCGGGCCGTCCGTCCGCTCAGGCTCAGCGAGCCGTCCGCGTCGCCGGTCAGGGTCGCCATCCGGTCGGGGATGAACGCGTTGGCCGTCGAGAGAGGGAAGTGCTCCAGGTTCAGGGTGCCTTCCAGCGTGTCATTGTCGGGCTGCGCCTCGTCGGCGGTGTAGGTCCCGTTGAGCGAAGCCACCTGGTGTCCGTTGCGGACCAGGTAGCCGTCCACGGTGTGCTGTCCGTCGGCCGACGGCAGATAGACGGCGTCCATCTCCCAGTCGCCCAGCGGTTCCTGGTTGTAGGCCAGTCCCTCTACACGTACCTCGGTGGCGAAGGTGGGCTGCAGGCCGTGCTGCAGGTAGTGGGCCTCGGCGTTGATGGCACCGGCCACATCGGGCATATAGGGCACGATGCGCCGCAGCTCAGCGATGTTGATGCGGTGGAGCGACAGCGTGAGGTTCTGGAGGGCGGTGGAGTCGGGCGAGGAATAGAAGTGCAGCCCGCTGTCCTGTTCGTCATAGAGCTTCAGCTGGGCGTGGATACGTCCCTGGTCGCTCAGGTAGATGTAGTTGTCCGGGTTGGTCCGGAACTTGCGATAGACCAGTGTGGGCTGCTCGGGGAACACGTGCAGGCTGATGCCCTTCTCGCGCAGGTGGGCGTTGAAGCCGATGTAGGCGCCCTGCTGTCCTTTCCCGTTGAGGTACTCGGTGGTGAGCCGGGCCTCGGTGGCCCCGATGTATCCTTTCACGGCGATGCTGAAGGCCTCCTGCCACGGTTTGGCCAGCGCCTTCACGCCGCTGTGCAGGTGGAAGAGGGCGGAGTCCTGACGGGCTTCGCAGTAGAGCGTGTCCAGTTCCAGGCTGTCCGTGCGCAGGCGGTAGAGGCGTGCGTTGCCGTTCAGTCCCTGTTCGGGCGAGGTGGTGAGGTGGACATCCAACTGCTGGTAGCGGAGGCCGTTCCGGATGTTCAGCAGGTTGGCGATGGGGTTGTCGCTTTTCGAGAAAAGGCGGCATTCGGCGGTGGGCAGCAATTGCCGCACCTTGGGCTGGTCGATGTGCTTGGCCGCCCACTGGTGGTCCATCTCAGCAGTCAGCCGTCCGGTGAGTCGGGTCAGCTCG
>JAQXRG010000078.1 GCA_029218405.1 Bacteroidales bacterium | reverse complement strand
CCCATCACAAGGAGGATGTCATGTACCGCGTCAACTGCCAGTCGTGCGTGGTGGCCAACGAGCTTCGGCGGAGGGGCTTCGACGTGGAAGCGTTCGGCAACCCGGACAAGGAAGGATATGCGTCTTCGGCTCTTGCCCTCGATGTGTTCGCGGCATGGACAGACAAGGACGGGCAGCGCGTGCAGCCGGTGCGGGTCCGCAGGGGAGTCAAGTACCGGGATATCGACAGGAGAGGCAACGTGCGCACCACCTACGAATCCGACAAGGAACTACAGGCGCGGATACTCGACACCATGAAGGAACCGGGAAGATACATTGTCCGCTGGTCGTGGGACAAGAAGACCACCGGCCACGTCATCACCGCCGAACGCACGGAAGACGGCGCATTCCGCTTCTACGACCCGCAATCGGGGAAGACGGGATTCAACTGGCAGATGAAGCAGGTCGATACCGCCGGTCGCGGGTTCTCCATCCTGAAGATAGACGGGCTCTATCCGAATACAGCCATCGCGTCCGAAGTGGTCAAGAAGACCGGAAGCGACAGTCGGCAGAAAGAGATGAGCGAAGCGGCACGAAAGGAGTTCGAACGGCTGGGGGTGCTGAAAAAGAAGGAAAGCACCATGGCATCGGAGCTTACACTAACGAAGAAATCCATCAGGAAGTCAGAAAGATTTCCGATTCAGGAAGAGGCAGAACTGCCCAATCTGATTACCGGCAAACTAAGAAAAAATTCATTTTCGAGAAGAAAGTTGATAGACCATTGCAGAAGCATAGAAGAGATAGAAGCTTCCGAGTTTATATGGAACCATCCGTCCATCCTGAAATACATAGAACGGCAAGAACTTGGCGCTGTAAAGGACCTGGGAAATCCTACACATGCAGCGAATGTGGAAGCCAAAAAGAAAAGGGGCGTGACGGAATACGTCATATATACATTCAATAACGGAAAGAAAAATTGGACGGTAAAGCTCGAAAATATAGACGGAAACAACGAGCAGTTCTATGCGATTGTAAAAAGCAGGAGCTCGTGAACGATGCCCATTTAAGAGCCGTCGCTTCAACATCGCGGCATACACCCACGAATCCTGCACTGCAAATATAGATACTAATTCTAAAACCACAAAGAAAAATGAAGAGAAAAAACCTTGAAACGGCCAAAAAGATGGCAAAGGAAGCAGGATTCCACGATGTAAGGGAGGTAAAAGGATGGAACGGATACCAGCTGGCGTACCCTTTGTTCACCGACGGTGAAGTCCACGACATAGGCCCCGTACAATACCTGCTCGCAAAATCTGGAAGCGTCAGATGGGCGGGGTCAGGAGGGTCAGAGGGACAGGTACGTTGATTCAATCACATAAAGACATATCCAGAATATTAATACTCGTTATGGGTCAGTGGTACCTGTCCCTATGCCCCCCTATGACCCGGCCACAGACCGCTCAAGGCCGCTCGAAATGCTGGTAGTCCTTACGGCTGCGCCAAGCGCCGCCCCACACGAAACCGTACTGACGGAACAGGCGCCAGCACAGGTCCCCCTTCACAATCTTGTACGGGAACGGACGGGTGCGGTCGGTATAAGGCCGGGCCGTGGACGGCTCCACCGTCTCCGCAAGCACCCTCCCGTCCACCGGCGAGAGACGGAAGCAGGGATTGTAGA
Organism: Bacteroidales bacterium; assembly: GCA_029218405.1. Lineage (GTDB taxonomy): Bacteria > Bacteroidota > Bacteroidia > Bacteroidales > Bacteroidaceae > Phocaeicola. The sequence goes on along the minus strand of JAQXRG010000078.1, from coordinate 16,925 downwards.
GCGGGTTGATGTCGATGGCCATTCCCTGCCCGTGCTTCGACACTTTCCGCGTGCCCGAAATGAAGCGGAAATTAAAGCAGGAGGTGTTGTTGGCCCGCATCGACGCTTCATCGGACGCGCCGTAATGGTCCACCAAGCGCATCCGCTCAATGGGATAACCTTCCGCATAGAGGCGGCGGAAGACACGCAGCACGTCATCGGCGATGGAGGCGTGGACCACCATCTCACCTACCCACACCGTACCCTGGATGTCCTTGTACAGACACGTCAGGTAACGCAACGAGGCACGGGGCACAGGACACCCCGCCGGATAACTTTTTCCCTGCATAAAGGCGAAGACCGAGTCGGGCAACGGCCCCACGGCGAAGAACCGCCCGGACCGCTCCGCCGTGAGGCAGGCGGCAGGTACAGAATCGCCGGGATGAAAGCCTTCCACCGCCACCACCGACTGTCCGGACACACGGGTACAGACGGCCGCGAACAGCAGCAGCCCGACTCCCCAAAAGATACGTAGTTCTCTCATTTCTGCTGAATCTTGATGCGGCACAAAGATAAAAAGAATCGGCCAGTCCCTAAGGGGACTGTAAAAAACGAATACATTCTTTAACAGTTACAGGTGCAGTAGAACCGCCGCCCGGGCATTTACTAACCGAATCAGCTGATGAAACTAAATTGACTAACTAAACAAGAACCATTGAAAATGAAAACAACGTATCAACCTATCGCATTCTGCCTGTCCCTTCTCCTGATGGGAAGCGCTTTCTGTCTCACCTCCTGCAGCGACGATGACGACCCTGTGCCGCCCGTTGAGGAAATCACCACCCAGACCCTGTACGGCGACTACGCCGGCACCCTGAACACCCTCGCCGCCAGCACTCACGAGGAAGGTGAGGAAGAAGCGGACAAGGGCGTGGCCATTGAGGTGAAAGCCGACAAGGACACCCTCTACATCGATGATTTCCCCATCAAGGACATCGTCCGCTCCCTCGTGAACGACGAGACCGCCGCTGACCAAATTGTGGCCGCCGTAGGCAAAGTCAGCTACAAGATGGGCTACAAGCCGGAACTGAGCGCTGAGAAAGACAGCATCCATATCGAACTGGACCCCAAGCCGTTGCTGCTGCAGATAGCCCTGGGCGGTGAGGAAGGGACCGAACTGCCGATTGAGGTGAAAGTGGCTTCGGCCACGAAGGGGGCCTATGCGGTGGAAGGCGGCAAGCTGACCTTCCGCTTCAGCGCCGACGAGGTGCTGCTGGGCACGGGTGACGAGCAGACCGCACTGCCCGGCTTCCAGCCGCTGACCTTCGACTTCGACCTGACGAAAAAGAACTAAGAGGACCGACAGCACAAAAACTACAGACTTGACCGGAAGAAGGAGGGGAGGTGCATCCCTCCTTCTTTCATGTTTCAGGCAAGGAACCCACCCTCCACCAACGGGATTTCGCGCGAAGAAAAAGAAGGAACGCGCAGAATATCCCTGTTTTTGTTTGTCGGTTCCAGGAATTTGTCCTAACTTTGCCGCAGAACCTATTATATAATCGAAAAATCATGGACAGGACACTCCGCACATACTTCCTCACGTTGCTCTGCCTGCTGATGCAGGCGGTGGCGGTGTTCCCGCACCATCACCACGACCATGTGTTCTGCCTGCACAACGACTGGACACAGTGTGAAGGCTGCGCCCACGAGCACCACCACAACGGCAGTCCGCAGGAGCAGCACGAATGCGAGGACGGATGTGTGACCCACCTCCAATGCCACAACCAGCAGGTGCAGGCGGCGGACGCGGTACCCGATGAGGCCTTCCATACCCTACTCTCTTTGTTCACCCTCTGGCTGAAATACACGCTCGTTTCCCCTGAAGAGGAACGGAACGACGAAACGGCCTATCACGAACGCCTGCATGCCGTCCACATCCTGTGCGGCAAGGCACTTCGCGCGCCTCCTGCCGCTGAATACAGCCTCTGACCCGGTCCTCCTCGGAGCCGGACAGGGAATCCACGACTTTCTTTTTATTCATTCTATCCCGACAGCGTCCAGGCACCGTCCGGACACTGTCCGACTGTATTCAACTTATCACTGTATTCAACCATGCGAAAAAACAAATTTTATCAAGGAGCATTAGTCCTGTGCCTGCTCTGCTCCTGCGGTGGCGGCCACAACGGGCACGACCATAGCGAACAGGCGGCGGAGGAAACCCACGCGCACGAAGGACATCACCACGAGGAACACGAAGACCACGACCACGAGGGGCACAACCACGGGGCGGAAGACGCACACAACCACAAAGGCCACACCCACAAAACGAAGGCGGACAGCCACCCGCACGAGGCGGAGGCTGCGGGCCACGGTGCCGGCGGCGATGAGATTGTCCTCAGTCCCGAAAAGGCCCAGGCGGCCGGTGTGAAGGTGGAGACCGTACAGCCCGGCGAGTTCCGGCAGGTCATCCTCACCAGCGGCCAGGTGCTCGCAGCACAGGGTGACGAGGCTACCGTAGTGGCCGGTACCGCCGGAGTGGTCCACTTCCCGGCCCGGCTCGCCGAAGGAACCGCCGTGGGCAAGGGAGCTACCGTTGTGAACCTGCTCACGGCCTCGCTGCAGGACGGCGACCAGGTGCAGCGGGCCCGCATCGCCTATGAGACCGCGAAGGCCGACTACGAGCGCGGCCAACGATTGGCCGCCAGCCAGATTGTCGCCCAAAAGGAACTGGCCCGCCTGAAGGAGGCCTACGAGAACGCCCGCCTCAGCTACGAGGCCCTGGCCCCCTCGAAGGACGGCAAGGCGGTGACGGTCCAGACCCCCATCAGCGGCTACGTGAAGGCTTGCTATGTGAAGGAAGGCGACTATGTGTCCGTGGGCCAGCCCCTGCTGGAAGTCACCCAGTCGCGCCGCCTCCAGCTCAAGGCCGACGTTTCTGAACGCTACTACAACGCCCTGCGGAACATCCGCTCCGCCCATTTCCGTACCGCCTCCTCCGAGACGGTCTTCCAGCTCGACAGCCTGAACGGACGGCTGTTGTCCTACGGCAAGGCATCGGCCGATGCCGCGTTCCACGTGCCCGTCGTCTTCGAGTTCGACAACCGAGGCGAGCTGCTGCCTGGCGCCTTTGCCGAGGTGTGGCTGCTCTCCGCACCGCGCACGGGGGTCATCAGCGTGCCTGTCAGCGCCCTGACCGAGGAGCAGGGACTGCACTTCGTCTATCTGCAGGAGGACGAGGAGTGCTACCGCAAGCAGGAAGTGCGGACCGGCGCCACGGACGGCTGCCGGACGGAAATCCTGTCGGGACTGAAGCCCGGCGACCGGCTGGTCACCCAGGGGGCCATGCACGTGCGGCTCGCCGCTGCCAGCAACGCTATTCCCGCGCACAGTCATAACCATTAACCGAAGGGAGGACACCATGCTGGACAAGATTATCCGTTTTTCCTTACAGAACCGCCTGCTCGTCACCGTGGCGGCGGTCCTGCTGATGATAGCGGGCACCTACACCGCCTGCCATACCGAAGTGGATGTGTTCCCCGACCTCAACGCCCCCACCGTGACCGTCATGACGGAAGCGGGCGGAATGGCGGCCGAGGAAGTGGAACGCCTCGTCACCTTCCCCATCGAGACCGCCGTGAACGGCGCCACCGGCGTGCGCCGGGTCCGCTCCTCCTCCACCACCGGATTCTCCGTGGTCTGGGTGGAGTTCGACTGGGGCACGGACATCTACCTGGCGCGCCAGATTGTCTCCGAGAAACTGGCCACTGCCGCTGAGGGACTGCCCGAAACGGCCGGAAGGCCTACCCTAGGCCCACAGTCGTCCATCCTGGGCGAGCTGCTCATCGTGGGCCTCACGGCCGACAGCACTTCCCTGCTCGACCTGCGCACGCTGGCAGACTGGACCCTCCGTCCGCGCCTGCTCTCGACGGGAGGCGTGGCACAGGTGGCGGTGCTGGGCGGCGACATCAAGGAGTACCAGGTGCTCCTCCGCCCTGAACGCATGAAGCACTACGGCGTGAGCCTCGGCGAGGTGATGGACGCCACCCGGGGCATGAACCAGAACACCAACGGCGGGGTCATCTACGAGTACGGCAACGAGTACATCGTGCGGGGCATGCTCTCCACCGACGAGGTGCGGCAGCTGCGCCGTGCCGTGGTGAAGACCCTCAACGGCAAGCCGGTCACCCTGGAAGACGTGGCCGACGTGCAGGTAGGGGCACAGCAGCCCAAACTGGGCACCGCCTCCGAGAAAGGACGGCCCGCCGTACTGCTCACCGTCACCAAGCAGCCCCATACGGGCACCATCGAACTGACCGAGAAGATAGAGGAGGCCCTGCGCGACCTGCAGAAGAACCTGCCGCCCGACGTACGCGTCAGCACCGACACCTTCCGCCAGTCGCGCTTCATCGAAAGCTCCATCGGCAACGTGAAGGAATCACTCTACGAGGGCGCGTTCTTCGTCGTCATCGTGCTCTTCCTCTTCCTGGCCAACGTGCGCACCACACTCATCTCGCTCGTCACCCTGCCCATCGCCCTCGTGACGGCGCTCCTCGCCCTCCACTACTTAGGGCTGAGCATCAACACCATGAGCCTGGGCGGTATGGCCATCGCCATCGGCTCGCTGGTGGATGACGCCATTGTGGATGTGGAGAACGTGTGGAAGCACCTGCGCCTCAACCACCGCCTGCCGGCCGCCGAACGGAAGCCCATCCGCGAGGTAGTGTTCGAGGCCTCGCGCGAGGTGCGTATGCCCATCCTCAACTCCACCCTCATCATCGTGGTGAGCTTTGTGCCCTTGTTCTTCCTTTCGGGCATGGAGGGACGCATGCTCGCTCCCCTGGGCATCGCCTTCATCGTGTCGCTGTTCGCCTCGACGGTCGTGGCGCTCACCCTCACGCCAGTGCTGTGCAGCTGCCTGCTGGTCCGCCGCACCGCCGACAACGGAACCGCCGCCGGCCTACAGGAGCTGTCCCGAGAGGCCTTCGTGGCCCGCTGGCTGAAGAAAGTCTATGAGCGGGCGCTGCTCGCCGCCCTGGGCCACCGCCGCTGGGTGCTGGGAGGTACCGCCGTCCTGCTGCTGGCCGCCCTCGGCGTGTTCTTCACCCTGGGACGCAGCTTCCTGCCCCCGTTCAACGAGGGGTCGTTCACCATCAATGTCAGCTCCCTGCCCGGCATCTCCTTAGAGGAGTCCGACCGCATCGGCCGGCAGGCAGAGGAGCTGCTGCTCGCTGTACCCGAAATCAAGACCGTGGCCCGGAAGACCGGACGCGCCGAGCTCGACGAGCATGCCCTGGGCGTGAACGTGTCGGAGATAGAGGCCCCCTTCGAGCTGGACCGCCGGTCTCACCAGGAGGTGCTGGCCGACGTGCGCCAGCGGCTTTCGGTCCTGAGCGGTGCCAACATCGAAATCGGCCAGCCCATCAGCCACCGCATCGACGCCATGCTGAGCGGCACGCAGGCCAACATCGCCATCAAGCTCTTCGGCGATGACCTCAACCGGATGTTCACCCTCGGCAACCGCATCAAGGAGGCCGTGGCCGATGTGGAGGGAGTGGCCGACCTGAACGTGGAACAGCAGGTGGAGCGGCCCGAGCTGAAAATCGTGCCCCGACGGGAGATGCTGGCCCGATACGGCATCCCGCTGCCCCGCTTCGCCGAGTTCGTGCGCGTGAGCCTGGCCGGCGAGACCGTCTCGCAGGTGTACGAGCAGGGCAAGTCGTTCAACCTCGTGGTACGTGCCTCGGAGGACAACCGGGGACAGGCTTCGCGCATCCGCGACCTGCTGATCGATGACGCGGAAGGACGGAAGATTCCGCTTTCGTATGTGGCCGATGTGGTCTCGTCGATGGGTCCGAACACCATCAACCGGGAGAACGTGAAGCGCAAGATCGTCATCTCCGCCAACACCAGCGGGCGCGACCTGCGCAGCGTGGTGAACGACATCCACGAACGGGTGGACCGCGAGGTGAAGCTGCCCGAAGGCTACCACGTGGAATACGGCGGACAGTTCGAGAGCGAGCAGGCGGCCAGCCGCACCCTGCTGCTGACCTCGGCCCTGAGCGTGGCGGTCATCTTCCTGCTGCTCTGGTTCCAGTTCCGCAACGCCGCGCAGAGCGGTGTCATCCTGCTCAACCTGCCCTTAGCCCTCATCGGCGGCGTGTTCGCCCTCTGGGCCACTACCGGCGAAGTGAGCATCCCCGCCATCATCGGCTTCATCTCGCTGTTCGGCATCGCCACGCGCAACGGCATGCTGCTCATCAGCCACTACCAGCTGCTCCACCGCGAGCAGGGCATGGACCTGCGGCAGAGTGTGGTGAAAGGCTCCATCGACCGCCTCAACCCCATCCTGATGACGGCCCTCTCCTCGGCGCTGGCCCTCATCCCGCTCGCCCTGCGCGGCGGACTGCCCGGCAACGAGATTCAGAGCCCCATGGCGAAGGTCATCCTCGGCGGACTGCTCACCTCGACCTTCCTCAACGCTTTCATCCTGCCCATTGTCTATGAACTTATGAACCGTACTAAAACTCCTCACGCATGAATCCTATGAAACGACTGATAACCCTGGCCTTCGCCGCCTGCCTTGCCGGCACGGCGGGGGCACAGACCCTCGACGACGTGCTCCGCTCCATCGAGCGGAACAACAAAGAACTGCAGGCCCTCGGCCAGCAGGCCGAAGCGGACCGGTTAGCGACCCGCACCCGCAATAACCTGGAAGACCCTCGGGTGGAATACAGCCCCTTCTTCACGAAAGGCACGAGCGGTGTGGCCACCTCGGAACTGGTGGTGACACAGGGCTTCGACTTCCCCACCCTCTATGCGGCCCGCGCCTCCGCCGCACGCCTGCAGCGCGAGGCCATCGACCGCCGTCACGCCGCCGCCCGGCGCGACCTGCTGCTCACGGCCAAGCGGCTCTGCCTCGACCTTATCCGGCTGAACCGGGAGGCCCGGCTGCTCGATGAGCGCAGCCGCAACGCCAACCGCCTGCTCGAGCTCTTCGAGCAGCGGATGAAGGAAGGCGACGCGGGCATCCTGGAAGTGAACAAGCTGAAGATGGAACGTATGAACGTGCAGGCGGAAGCCGCACGCAACACCGCCGCCCACCGGGCCGCCCTGCAGGAACTGCTGGCCCTCAACGGCAACCTGCCGCTGGACTTCGAGGCGACGGACTATCCGCAGGCGGAACCTGTGGCCGACCTGGACGCGCTGCGCGACGAGATGATGGGCGGTGACGCCGCACTGCAGGCCGCTGACGCCACGGCACGCGCCGCCGCGCAGGAAGTAGCCGTGAGCCGTCAGGGCTGGCTGCCCCAGTTAGAGATCGGCTACCGGCGCAACACCGACCTGAACGAACGCTTCAACGGTTTCCTGGTGGGCGGCAGCCTGCCCCTGTTCGCCAACCGCAAGAAGACCCGCATCGCCCGCGCGCAAGCCGTCAGCAGCCAGCTGCTGGCCGATGACACCCGCCTAAAGGCGGAGGCCACCGTGCAGGGCCGCTTCAACGAACTGCAGCAGCTGCAGGCTTCCCTCGCGGCCTACGACGTGCCCTTGATGCGCCACACCCTGTCACTGCTCTACCAGGCCGTGACAGAGGGACACCTCTCCCTCATCGACTACTGTGTGGAGGCCGACGGGGTGTACCGCAACCTGCAGAGCCAGTTGGACGTGGAACACCAGTACCAGCTGACCCTGGCCGAAGTCTATAAGAACCGGCTGTAGGCGGATCGCCTCACCCGATGACCCACTTGCTGCCGGGCAGCCAGGAAATCACCTTCGTGGTCACGGCGCAGCAGACGAACGTGAGCACGGCGATGCAGGGAATGGTGACTGCTACCGGCAGCTGGGGATGGGCCGCGTCGCCGCCAATCACCCACGGAGCGATGTTGCTCAGGAAGAACAGGTGCATCAGGTACATGCCGAACGAGAGCTTCGACAGGCCGGTCACCCACGCCGGTGCCTTCGGCTGCCGGATGCAGGTGAAGAGGAGGAACGCGCCGAAGGTGGCACACAGCACGTTGGGCGTGCAGAACTCCCACGACCATTCCAGCATCGGAGTCTCCACCTTCAGTCCGGGCACGCCGGCCTGCCAGAACGACCAACCGGTGAAGGCACCTCCCGCGAGCAGGCAGAGCGCGCCTACGCGGAGCCGCTTAGCACGGTCCCAGGTGAGGTGCACGCGGATGTAGTGCGCCAACACCAGGTAGCCCAAGTAACCCGAACAGTAGTAGAGCATCCCGAACCAGGGGTTCCAGAAGCAGGCGCCCCACAGGTCGGCGCTGACGAAGCGGACCAACCACGGCGCAAAGGTGGACAGCAGGAAGAAGGCCAGGAACAGCCGCTCATCGCTGGCACTGGCCTTCTCCAACCAGGGAGAGACCACGGGAATGATGAGGTAGAGCGAGATGAGCGGGTACATGAACCACAGGTGGCCGGCCATTGACGGGAAGGTGAACGGCAGGTGCAGGAAGTCCGTCCACGACTGCTCCCACGTCATCTGCCCCCACAACAGCGGAAGGAAGGTGTAGAGCAGCAGGAAGCAGGCCATCGGCGGCAGGATGCGCAGGAAGCGGCGGCGGTAGAAGGCCCGCATGGTCACTCCCGGACGGAGGGGCACCAGCAGGAAGGCGCTCACCACCATGAACAGCGGCACGCTGATGCGGCCCAGGCCCCCATCGTAGAACGCCACCCAGAAGCGGTTGGCCTCGTTGGCAAGCATCGACACGTTGCCCGCCAGACCGGATGCGTCGGCGGCATAGAAATTCTCACTGGCGTGGACCAGCATGACGAGAAAACAGGCCGCCACGCGGATATAGTCCACAAATACGATTCGTTGGTTGGTTGTCATATCATTGTTATTTTGAGGTTTCTCCTACGTTGTGGGTGTAAAAGTACGAATTACATTTCTTTTTCCCCACTTTTCCTGCCGCTAATTTGACGGATAATTCGTATTTTTGCGGCAACAACCTAAAAACGAATCGAACAATGCCACTGAATTTACCCGATAAACTGCCTGCCATCAGTCTGTTGGAGCAGGAGAACATCTTCGTCATCGGCAGCACACGCGCCACCACGCAGGACATCCGTCCGCTGAAGATTGTCATCCTCAACCTGATGCCCATCAAGATCACGACCGAGACCGACCTCATCCGGCTGCTGTCGAACTCGCCGCTGCAGATTGAGGTGAGCTTCATGAAACTGAAAAGCCACACCTCGAAAAACACGCCCATCGAGCACATGATGGCTTTCTACCGCGACTTCGAACTGATGCGCAACGAGAAGTTTGACGGGATGATTGTGACCGGCGCCCCCGTGGAGCACCTCGAGTTTGAGGACGTGAACTACTGGGACGAGATTTCAGACATCTTCACCTGGGCACGGACCCACGTCACCTCTACCTTAGATATTTGTTGGGCGGCACAGGCGGGACTCTACTTCCACTATGGCGTTCCCAAGCACGGCCTGGACCAGAAGATGTTCGGCATCTTCAAGCACCACGTCTGCACCGGTTTCAGCCACCTGCCCATCTTCCGCGGCTTCGATGACGAGTTCTACGTGCCCCACAGCCGCCACACGGAAGTGCGGCGGGAGGACATCGAGCGGTGCAAGGACCTGCAGATCGTGTCCGAGTCGGAAGAATCGGGCGTACACATCGTCATGGCCCGCGGCGGACGCGAAATCTTCGTCACAGGACATTCGGAATACTCGCCCTACACCCTCGACACGGAATACCGGCGCGACCTGGGCAAGGGACTGCCCATCGCGCTGCCGAAAAACTACTACCGCGATGACTGTCCGGAGAAAGGTCCCTTGGTACGCTGGCGGAGCACCGCCAACCTGCTGTTCTCCAACTGGCTGAACTATTACGTCTATCAGGCTACCCCCTACGACATCAATACCATCGAGTGATGAAGGAGCAACGAAGCATCGAACTCCTGGCCCCCGCCAGGGACCTGGCTTGCGGCATCGAGGCCGTAAACCATGGAGCGGACGCGGTCTATATCGGCGCGCCACGCTTCGGCGCTCGGGCGGCGGCGGGCAACACGCTGGAGGACATCACCGCGTTAGTGGCCTACGCCCACCTCTACAACGTGCGCGTCTATGTGGCGCTGAACACCCTGCTGGATGACGAGGAACTGGCCGAGGCCGCACGCATGGCCTGGCAGCTCTACCGCGCCGGAGTGGACGCGCTCATCGTGCAGGACATGGGTCTTACCCAGCTCGACCTGCCGCCCATCCCCCTGCACGCCAGTACACAGACGGACAACCGTACCGTCGAGAAGGTCCGCTTCCTCAGCGAAGCAGGCTTCCGGCAGGTGGTGCTGGCCCGCGAGCTGAGCCTCGACGACATCCGCCGCATCCACCAGGCTTGTCCTGACACGCCGCTCGAAGTGTTCGTCCACGGTGCCTTGTGCGTGAGCTACAGCGGTCAGTGCTACGTGAGCCAGGCTTGTTTCGGACGCAGCGCGAACCGGGGCGAGTGCGCGCAGTTCTGCCGGCTGGCCTTCGACCTACAGGATGCCGACGGGAAGACCATCGCCAAGGGCAAGCACCTGCTGTCGCTGAAGGACATGAACCAGAGTGACCACCTGGAGGCGCTGCTGGACGCGGGGGTCACGTCCCTGAAAATCGAGGGACGGCTGAAGGACGTGGCCTACGTGAAGAACGTCACCGCCGCCTACCGGCAACGGATCGATGCCATCCTGAAACGACGCAAGGAGTACCGCCGCGCCTCGTCGGGCACGGTGCACTTAGGCTTCCGGCCACAGTTGGACAAGAGCTTCAGCCGGGGCTTCACCGACTATTTCCTCTACGGACGGAATCCCGGCATCTTCTCGGCCGACACGCCGAAATCGCTGGGCGAGGCTGTGGGAACGGTAAAGGAGGTGCGTGGCCACTGGCTCACCGTAGCAGGCGTGAAACCCTTCAGCAACGGCGACGGACTGTGCTACCTTGACGCGCAAGGCCGCCTGCAAGGCTTCCGGGTGAACCGGGTGGAGAACAACCGCCTCTACCCGCAGGAAATGCCGCGTATCGCTCCGAAGACATCGCTCTACCGCAACTTCGACCAGGAATTCGACCGGCTGATGCAGAAGAAGTCGGCCGAACGGAAGCTGGCCGCCTCGTTCGTGCTGGCCGAGAACGCTTTCGGCTTCACGCTCTCCGCCACGGATGAGGACGGGAACGAGGTGAGCGTCACCTTGGAAAGGGCCAAGGAGCCGGCTCGTACGCCCCAGGAGGAAAATCTGCGGACACAGCTCGGCAAGCTGGGAGGAACGCCCTTCGAGCCGACAGACATCCGCCTCCAGCTCTCCGGCAACTGGTTCATCCCTTCCTCCGAACTCTCCGACCTGCGCCGCCGCGCCGTGGAACGCCTGCTGCAGGCACGGCGCCTCAACTACCGACAGGAACGGGTGGTCTGGCGGGAAACGCACCATCCGTTCCCGCAGCGGGAACTGACTTACCTGGGCAACGTGATGAACCCGGCCGCCGAGGCGTTCTACCGGCAGCACGGGGTGGAGCGCGTGGAACCGGCTTTCGAACTGGCTCCGCCGCAGGAGGCTGCCCTGATGTTCTGCAGGCATTGCCTGCGCTACAGTCTGGGCGGATGTCCCGTCCACCACAAGACGCGGCTCCCCTTCCGCGAACCTTTCTACTTAGTGGGCGGCGACGGACGAAGGTTTCGCCTGCAGTTCGACTGCAAGGCTTGTCAAATGAAGGTATATGCGGAAAAGAAATAGTCTGCGGAGAGGGACAACGGTCCGGCTGTGCTGGGTGACGATGGTCGTCCTCCTCGTATCGGCGTGCTATTACCGCCCGTTCCGTTGGCAGGAAGAAATGGCGGCAGAAACAGGGGTGGACTCGCTCCTGCACGGCGAGGTCCGCCCGTATGCGCCCAACAGCAACTTCGAGGTGCTGGCGGACACGCTGTGGCTGCACCAGCTGCCTTTCTGCGACTCCATAGCAGTGCTGAAAGGGGACGAACTGGTGGTGGCGGAATGGGCGGTCCATCCGGAAGACCCGGTCGATTCGCTCTGGGTGAAGGTAGCCCGCGACCAGGAAACTATCGGCTGGATCCGTGAGGGACAGCTGCTGCACAACATTGTCCCCGTCGATCCCATTTCGCAGTGCATCCACTGGTTCAGCCGCTCGCATACATTGCCGTTCTTCCTCATGCTGGCCGCCTTTCTCCTGTGGTTCGTCTATCGTTCCTACCGCCGGAAGCCCATCCGGTTTCTCGGCCTGAACGACATCGACAGTGTCTTTCCCATCATCCTGTCGTGGCTGATGGCCGCTTCTGCCACACTTTACAACAGCCTGCAGCACTTCGTGCCGCAAACGTGGGAACGGTATTATTACGACCCAACGCTCAACCCCTTCGATGTGCCGTTCATTCTGGGGCTGTTTATTGTCAGTGTGGGACTGGTGGCGGTGTTCGGCATCGCGCTGCTCGATGACTTGTTCCACCAGACCACGGTGGAATTGGCGGTGTTCTATCTGTTAGGACTGGCATCGTGCTGCATTTTCCTCTACGTGTTCTTTACCTACGTATGGGTGTATCTGGCCTACCTTTGTCTGATGGGCTATTCGTGGTGGTGTCTCCGTCGCCTGCACCGGGCGCATGGCTATCCGTATGCCTGCGGGGCGTGCGGAGCGAAAATGCATACCAAGGGGGTCTGTCCACACTGCGGCGCGCTGAACGAATGAGGATGGTCTTTGGTGACGAACGACAAGTCATTCTACGGCCAACTGTAGGAAATATGGATGGGTGCACAATAAAGCGGAAAGGCCTTCCCGGTTATATTGGAGTATCCAGTTACGCACACTGTGCCTGTGGCAACCGCAAAGACTGGCTATACGATCATAGCGAAAAGTACAATTACAAGGAAAAAGTTAGCCACGAACATTATCTGTAAATTCTTAACGGCATTAATTAAAATTCAAAATGGCATAAAATATTTATCAAAGTTCTTGTTTATCTCGAAAAATAACGCTTTATTTGCAAAATAAATTCAGTACAAATATTATAAAGCATAGATTATGAAAACATTTCTAAAGAGAACATTAAGTATCGTGTCGATAGCATCTGTCATAGGATACACAATGTAAATGTATATGCAGCAAAAAAAAATGCAGGATATTCCGATATTGTCTTTGAGAATATAGAAGCTCTATCAAATGATGAAGGAGATGGTGAATTAGGATGTGGAGGTAACCCTACATTTATCAAAGACAAGACACTAAAAAGCACTCTATGCCCACCGTTATGGTTAGGTGGATCTCATTTAAAATGTAAATCAGAACAAAATGTATGTTGTGATCCTTCAAAACAAACAGACTGTGACAGTCCCTTGTAATTATTGGCAATTATTACACCATATACAATCATGCACATGTCAGTAAAAAAATACGGAATAGTGATATTGGCTTTACTGGGGGGATTGAGTAGCTGCAAGCTACGGAATCCTGAAGATATGAATCATACGATTATACCCGTGAGTACGGAAACAAGCCACTCAAGGCTTCCCATGTCTGCATTATACTCTGATTTGAGATACATAAAACTTGAGACCACCCCACAAAGCCTAATCGCCCAAGTGGCAAAAGTCATTCCTTTGAAAGAACGATTGGTGATTGTTGATAAAATGACCTCCCAAATCTTACTATTCGAAAAAGATGGTCGGTTTATTACATGCATTGGGAAGAAAGGCAATGGTCCTGGTGAGTTTGTTGATATAGAGGATGTAGCCATTGACGAGAAGAATAATCATGTCTATGTCTTGGATGAATCAGGACAATGTATATCGGTATTCGATCTTCAAAACAATTACTTAGGCTGTAAGAAAACTGATTTTATCGTCCATGAAATAGAATACATCAACAACAATCGATTGGCATGTTATGGCGATTATGCAACCAATGCCAACTATGAAAAAAGAGACAGGAGGCCCAATCTCTTTTTACTGAACATCAACAATATGGAAGCAATCCCATTGCTATATACTCCAAACAGTATAAGTGTTCAAGAAGTAAATTCTCCTTTCTCTGCCATGTCATCGCATGGGGATGGAAAAGCATCTCTTTTTGATATTCTGACAAACACGGTTTACATAATAAATTCCGATGGGATTGAAAAATCCTATAATTGCCATTTTGGTGAACAGCAAGAAGCGGTGAAGAGAGACTATATAACTAAATTGCAGAATGAGCAATTAGGAGCTGAACAAATTATGCCAGGCGCATCCGACGCACCTGCCTATACCGTCATTACCTCCTGTATCGGTTGTACAGACTATCTATTACTGACAGCGATTAATTATTCTGATAGTCATGTTTATCAAATAGCTTATTCTCCGGAGACAACGGAATGTCTATATGCTAAAGCATGCAAAAGCTATCCTTTAGAAAATGACATTGATGGAATCATTCCTTTTTCTCCTTATGCTTCAGACGGCCAGAACATCTATGGTGTTATTGAATCTTATCAACTGACAGAAGATGACGAAAATATACACAAACTGATAGGAGACATAAAAGAGGATGATAATCCTGTTATTGTGATAGCTAAAACCAACCAACTGAAATGATCAATCATTTTTTTTTCAAAAAGAAGCAATATAAATTCGATTACACCTATATACTATTAGTGCTCACCGTAATATGGCAATGGTGTATAATTTTTAACAAAGAAAAGGAGCAGAACAACTTAAAAATAGAACTTACAAGAAAAGAACAAATATTATCTTTATTAAATGGCAATTGTAAATTACATTACACATATTCCGAAAAACAGCTTAGTGAATTTACGCTTATAGATAGGATTGGACAGAAAATTAAATTTACCACGTTTATAGGGGATAAAGACATGATTATACTGAAATACTCTCCAAATAATTGTTCCTCATGCATACAATTCTGTTTATCACTCATAGAGAGATTAGGATCGATTACATCTTATAACAATGTAGCTATAATCATTAATGACACAACAGAACGAGAGTTTCATAAAATATCAGGTATTTTACCTCCAGAGATTCCCTTATATATGACCGATGACTCAGTTTTTGATGACATTCTGTCTATAGAAAACATTCCTTATATATTTTTAGCTGACAGTTCCTTACAACTAAAAGATTTATTCATTCCTATGAAGGAAATACCTGCACATGCAGATACGTACATAAGACTGATGCAGAAAAAGTACTTTTCTGATAACACCACAACAGCCATGGAACAACTGTGACAACAACCATGGAACAACTGTGACAACAACCATGGAACAACTGTGACAACAACCATGGAACGACTGTGACAAAGGCCGTGGAACGACTGTGACATTTCCCTAAAGAATTGTGTTTCCGAAGAACGGGTAGTTGCTTCGTCTCTGTGTGTTTCCCCCAAAACTCCATGCTGCTGAAGAACATGCCGAAAGGACGTACAGTGTATTAGAATTACACATACCTTTGTGATATTAAAATAATATCATAATAATAAAAGCGTATGAAAACACAAGAATTTGAATTCAACGGATTTACAGCCAACGGATTTGTAGCCTTGTTCGGCAATCTGCTGCTGACAGCCGCCTCAACGGCAGCTTTCTTCTTCGAGGACCCCTTGGGTGTCATGGCCTTCGTGATCGGTGGCATCGGCCTCTTCATCTCTTGCTTCATCTGGGCCGGCTTTGTCCTACAGGAACCGAATGAGGCACGAGCCATGCTGTTCTTCGGCGAATATCGGGGCTCGTTCAAGAAAACGGGCTACTGGTGGGTGAACCCGTTCCTCACCTCGAAGAAAATCTCGCTGCGCGCCCGCAACCTGAACGCGGACCCCATCAAGGTGAACGACAAGGTGGGCAATCCCATCCTCATCGGACTGGTGCTGGTGTGGAAACTGAAGGACACGTATAAGGCCCTGTTCGAAATCGACTCGCAGACCATGGCACAGAAACCCAACGAAGTGAGCGCTTCCGTAGCGGGACGGATGAAGGCGTTCGAGGACTTCGTGAGGGTACAAAGTGACGCCGCCCTGCGGCAGGTGGCCGGCGAGTACGCCTACGACAACAACGAGGGCGGCGAGAAGGAGCTGACCCTGCGCAACGGAGGCAGCGAGGTGAACGAGCAGCTGGTGCTGAAGCTGAACGAACGGCTGGAGATGGCCGGCATGGAAGTGGTGGAGGCACGCATCAACTACCTGGCCTACGCGCCCGAAATAGCTGCCGTAATGCTGCGCCGCCAGCAGGCGGATGCCATTATCAGCGCACGGGAGAAGATTGTGGAGGGAGCCGTGTCGATGGTGAAGATGGCGCTGGATCGTCTGAAGGAGGACGAGATTGTGGAGTTGGACGAGGAGAAGAAGGCCGCCATGGTGAGCAACCTGTTGGTGGTACTCTGCGCCGACGAGCCTGCCCAGCCGGTCATCAACTCGGGCACCCTGAACCATTAATTCTCCCGATATGGCGAAGAAGGAGACCACCAAAAGCTTTGTACTGCGCGTGGATGCGGAAACGATGGCGGCCATCGAGGCATGGGCGGCCGACGAGTTCCGCTCCACCAACGGACAGCTGCAATGGATCATCGCCGAAGCGCTGCGCAAAAGCGGACGCCTAAGACGGAAAAGGCCGAAAGAAGAGGGCTCTTCAGATGCTTGAACCGTCTCACTCCTCAAACACCCATCGCCATGCGTCATCCATTGCCCGACCGTCATCCTGACTTTCTCGGAAAAAGAAGCCGCAGACCCACAGGTCCGCGGCTTCTTTTTTCGATATGGAGGCTACGCTCATTTCAACAGGATGCGCAGGTTGGCCAGCTCCGTGTCGGTATGCTGTGACGGCAAGCCTTTCTGACGTACTGTCAGGGTGTGCGACGCGCCAGTAGCCGCTTCGGGCAGTTCAACGACCTGCTGATAGACCACCTGCTCGGCAGCCGGACGCAACAGGTAGCCGGTCTTCTTCT
>JAQXRG010000077.1 GCA_029218405.1 Bacteroidales bacterium | reverse complement strand
ACAGTTCTCTTCGAGCCATTCGGGAACGAAGGCGGCTACGCCACGTTTCTCGTAGCGGGCGGTGCCTTGCATCCAGTGGCCGTCGGCAGCGTTGGCGAAGTCGGACACGCGCACCAGGTCGCCGTCTTGAGCGTTGATGGGACGAACCACTTCGTTGATGAAAGCGGGATCGTTGTTTTCTGCCTTCGGATCGTCCGGCAGGTTCACCCATTCGGGGTCGATAGCCAGCTGCTTGTATTCGCCGCCACGGTCTACGGCTGCATAGTTCTTGTTCACCACATCTTCTCCCTTCTTGCCGTAAGACTTCACGATGAACTTCTTCATCTGTTCTACCGCCAGATCAACGGGGATGACACCAGTGATGCGGAAGAACGCGCTCTGCAGGATGGTGTTGGTGCGGTTGCCCAGACCGATTTCCTGTGCGATTTGGGTAGCGTTGATATAGTAAACAGTGATGTTGTGCTGAGCGAAGTACTTCTTCACCTTGTTCGGCAGGTTCTTGGCCAGTTCATCGCCTTCCCAGATGGTGTTCAGCAAGAACGAACCGTTGTCGCGCAGACCGCGGGTCACGTCGTACATGTGCAGGTAAGCCTGTACGTGGCAAGCCACGAAGTTCGGCGTGTTCACCAAGTAAGTGGAACGGATGGGCGTGTCACCGAAACGCAGGTGCGAGCAGGTGAAACCACCCGACTTCTTGGAGTCGTAAGAGAAGTAAGCCTGGCAGTGCTTGTCCGTGTTGTCACCAATGATCTTCACGGAGTTCTTGTTGGCACCTACGGTACCGTCGGCACCCAGACCGTAGAACTTGGCTTCGAACATGCCTTCGCCGCCAACAGCGATTTCGGGTTCCTGCGGCAGAGAAGTGAAGGTCACGTCGTCCACGATACCCAGTGTGAACTGGTTCTTCGGCATCGGGAGCTCCATGTTCTTGTACACAGCGATAATCTGAGCCGGAGTGGTGTCCTTGGAGCCCAAGCCGTAACGTCCGCCCACGATGACCGGAGCGTTCTCTACGCCGTAGAAGCAGTCCTTCACATCGAGGTACAGCGGTTCGCCGTTAGCGCCCGGTTCCTTCGTGCGGTCGAGGACAGTGATGATTTTGGCTGTCTGCGGAACAGCAGCGAGGAAGTGCTTGGCCGAGAACGGACGGTAGAGGTGAACAGCCACCAGACCGACTTTCTTGCCCTGTGCCATCAAGTGGTCGATGGCTTCGCGGATGGCTTCCGTTACAGAGCCCATAGCGATGATGACGTGCTCAGCGTCCTCAGCGCCATAGTAGTCGAACAGACCGTAGTTGCGGCCCGTAATCTTGTTGATTTCCTTCATGTAGTCCTCAACAATCTGCGGAACTGCCTCATAGAACTTGTTGCAGGACTCGCGGTGCTGGAAGAAGTGGTCGGGGTTTTCGGCCATACCGCGCATAACCGGATGGTTGGGGCTCAACGCGCGTTCGCGGAATTCCTTCAAAGCCTCCTGGTCGATCAGCGGAGCGAGGTCTTCGTTCTCGATCTTCTCGATCTTCTGGATTTCGTGAGAGGTGCGGAAACCGTCGAAGAAGTTGACGAACGGCACGCGGCTCTTCAGGGTAGCCAAGTGAGCGACACCTGCCAGGTCCATGACTTCCTGAACGGAACCTTCGCACAACATGGCGAAACCGGTCTGACGGGTGGACATTACATCCTGATGGTCACCGAAGATACACAGCGCATGCGAAGCCAATGTACGGGCCGATACGTGGAACACGCAGGGCAGCAGTTCACCGGCAATCTTGTACATGTTGGGGATCATCAGCAGCAGACCCTGAGAAGCGGTATAAGTAGTTGTCAATGCGCCTGCCTGAAGCGAGCCGTGTACGGCACCGGCGGCACCGCCTTCAGACTGCATTTCCTGAACCAGAACTGTTTCGCCGAAGATGTTCTTACGACCTGCGGCGGCCCATTCGTCTACGTGTTCAGCCATGGTGGACGACGGGGTGATAGGATAAATGGCAGCTACTTCCGTAAACATGTACGAGATGTGAGCGGCAGCTTCGTTACCATCACAAGTGATGAATTTTTTTTGTTTAGTCATACAATTACTAAATTAGTTGATAATTATAATTCTAAGTGGTTAAAGGGCAGTGCCTTCTTCCTAACTTTTTCTTTTTAGTCGCTTTCGGCCTTCTTCTTCCCGACTATCAGTACAGGAATCCGAAGAGCCACAACGGAATCTGGTTCCCGTGTCCGATTTCCATCTTGTGCATGGCATAGATGGTGTCCGGATTGGGCTTGAACTTGTTGTATTCGCCGCAGATGCGGAAATCCACTTGCTCGTCCACCAGGAACGAGACCCCTTTTTCTCCTTTGTTCACCTTGTGGTCTTTCCACAGGGAGTTGACAAAGAAGGTCTCCCAAACGTCCTGGTCCTCCACCTTGACCGGATAGATGCTGTACATCAGGTTCGTGTTGTGCATCATGATTTTGGCCGGCTTTTTGGGGAACACCTCTCCCTTGGGATACACCATATTAATCAGCCGCGCATCCGCCAGGTATTTGATGTAGTTCATGACCGTGGCCCGCGAGGTCTGGATGTCGGCGGCCAGCTGGCTCACGTTAGGAGCCACCGGTCCGTCAACCGCAAGCAAATATAGTAATTTTTTTATTCTCGACAGGTATTTCAGCTCAATTTGTTTGATTAAAAGTATATCTACCTCAATCATCATGTTCATGGTCTTGAGCAGGTTCTCCGAGAAGTTCCGTTTCTCAAGAAAAAAAGGATAGAACCCATGGTGCAGATAGTCCTGGAAATAGTTCAGTGGATGGGTGTAGGGGAGGATGGTCTTGGCGATGTGCTCATGGTCCTGCAGGATTTCCTCCAGCGTGTAGGCGCTGAAATGGTTACCGGTCTGCAGGTTCAGGAACTCCCGGAAGGAGAATCCGCGGAGGTTGTACGAGCGGACAATACCGTTCAGCTCGGGATTCTCGTCCTTCAGCCGCATGACCGACGAGCCTGTGAAGACGATTTTCAGGTTCGGGTAACGGTCATGGCACTCGCGCAGGTTGTGGCTCCAGTTGGGCACCTTGAACACTTGGTCTATCAGCAACACTTTTCCACCTCTGCGGACGAACTCGCCGGCAAAGTCCACCAGGCTGTGCTGCGAGAAGTAGAAATTATTCATGTTGACAAACAGGCACGAGCGGTCTTGCCCAAACTTCTCTTTGGCATATTGCAGAAGAAAGGTTGTCTTTCCCACTCCGCGAGTACCTTTGATGCCAATCAGCCGATCGTTCCAGTTTATCTCGTCCATCAGGGCGCGTCGTACCGGAGCGTTCGTATGTTCCACCAAATAGCTATGTGTTCTGTAAAATGCTTCCATGAATCTTGATTACTTGGGTGCAAATATACGAATACTTCCTTGAATTGCAAACTGGGGTTGACAAAAAATGAAGGTTTTTTTTAATAAACTTATCGAAGGGAGGGAATTGTCTCGAAAAAAGGGTTATCTTTGTAGCATGATGTATTGTTTCAACCCTGATTCGGACCTGGCCTTGGCGGACGGACGGCCTTATTACCGGCCTCCTGCCGAGATACGGCGGATGGAGCGTGACCTCTGTCTGTTGCCGGCTTGGTACGCGCGGCCGGGCAGTGTGGTGAAAGTGTCCGAGGACGGGCCCTCAGCCTTGGAACGGTGGGACGGGCCGCTCGTGCCTTCCGTCTCGCTTGCGCGGACCTGGCAGCCGGTTCCTGTCTGTCCGTGGGGATGGAACCCGGCCTTGATGGCTCAGCTGCGCGGTGCCGGGGTGCCGGAGACGTGTTTCCCCTCCGACGAGCGGTTGCGCCGCATCCGGGAACTGTCGTCGCGCTGCACCTGGACGGGACTGTTGGCAGCCTTGTCCACGACAGAGGGCACTGTAGGAAGGTCCTTCGCCTGCACCTGTTGGGAGGAGGTGAGGCATCGGGTGTCCGTTTTCGGCGACTCGTTGCTCAAGGCTCCATGGTCGGGCAGTGGCAGAGGGTTGGTGCGTGTGTCGCCCGCCACTTGGACGGCTGGGGTGGAAGGATGGGCGGCGCGCATCCTGCGGACACAAGGAGCATTGATGGTGGAGCCTATATATAATAAGGTAGTGGATTTCGCCATGGAGTTCATGGTTGGTGCCGACGGACAGGTGAGGTTCTGCGGTTATTCGTTGTTCGAGACCGATACGCACGGTAACTACAAGCTCAACCTGCTCTTGTCAGATGCGGAGATAGAGCGTAGGTTGTCCGCTTATGTGTCGGTCGGTCTATTGCATCGGGTGCGGGAACAGCTGACGGAGGAGTTTCGGAAGCGACTGGAAGCTACGTACACGGGTTATCTTGGGGTGGACATGATGGTCTGCCGGACGGAAGAGGGAGAGTGCTGGCTGCATCCCTGCGTCGAGGTGAACCTGCGGACGAACATGGGAGTGGTGGCCCGACGGCTCTATGACCGCTTTGTCCTGCCTGGAGCGGAAGGCCGCTTCGTGGTGGAACACTACGGCACGGACGGGGAGGCACTGGCGTTTCACCATCGCCAGCTGGGTGCGTTGCCGCCGGTCGTACACGACGGGAGGATGGCGAAGGGCTATCTCAGCCTGACTCCTGTAACGGAATCCACCCATTACCAAGCGTACATTGTGTTGGACACAGATGCCAATGAGAGGCATCCAAAAGATAAATTGTTGAACTGATTAAATTGTATTTACCATGAAACGTTATTGTCAGACATTGGAATTGTACGATGACCCTGAGCTGATTGCAGCTTACGTGGAGGAGCATCGTCATGTATGGGAAGAAGTCAAGGAAGGCCAGCGTGCCGTCGGCATTCTGGACATGCAGATTTACATCCACGGCACCACTTTGTTCATGATTTGTGATACGGTGGACGAGTTCGACTGGGTGAAGGACAACGAGCGGTTGGCCGGGTTGCCCCGTCAGGCGGAATGGGAAGCCTACATGTCGAAGTACCAGCGGTCGGAGCCGGGACAGCCTTCGCACGAGAAGTGGAAGATGATGGAACGCATCTACCAGCTGAACGACTGAGGGAGAGGTTTACAGGAACTTGCTGCCGAACGCTAACGGCAGCAGGTTCCTCATGCCGGTCACTTCATGAGTCTCGTGCGCGCCGCTCATCAGGACGCGCAACGGCTGTCCGTACCGCTGTTCGGTCTCCAGCATGACTTGCCGGCACGCTCCGCAGGGCGGGAGGGGTGACTCAAGCAGTCCTTGCTCCGTACGGGCGGCGATGGCCAGTGCGATGACCGCCACGTCGGGATATTGCGAGTGGGCGTGGAAGAGGGTGGTGCGCTCGGCGCACAGTCCTGAAGGATAGGCGGCGTTCTCCTGATTGGTTCCGCTCACCATGACACCGTTCGCCAACAAGGCAGCGGCTCCTACCGAGAAGTGGGAATAAGGGGCATAGCTGCGCAGGGTGGCCTCACGGGCCATATCGACCAGCCGGCGGTCAGTGTCCGTCAGTTCCTCATAACGGAAGATACGGACAGTAAGGGTCTCTTGTAGTGTTTTCATGACAGTAAGTTGTTATCACCTTACAAATTTACAGAAAATAATGGGGAATGCAGCGGCACTCTTTGCTTTTTTTTCGGTAAATCCCTATCTTTACAGCCGTAAATCCAAATAAACTGAAATACGTCATGAATATCCGTCAATGTCTTTGGGTGGCCGGACTGCTGCTGGCCACGAGCCTGAACGCGCAGCAACGCAACAAGGCCTACGAGGACTATATCAAGAAATACCGGGAACTCGCCGTGCACGAGATGAAGCGATACGACATTCCCGCCAGCAT
>JAQXRG010000076.1 GCA_029218405.1 Bacteroidales bacterium | reverse complement strand
GTTGGCGGGCAGTACGGCAATGGCGGCAGTCAGGTCGTCCTCGATGAATTTCACCATTTCTGCTTGTGACAGGCGAGGGGCCACTTCTTCTGACAGGGGATTCTGCAGCAGGTCCAGTGAAGCCACCTGGATAGGTCCGTACATGTCGTACAGCAGGTAGGCCAGCCAGCCTCTGCCGCAGTGGAGCTCCGCGTCGAGCTGTTTCTTCCGTTCTTCGTTCATCTCGACATGGGCGATGCGGTCCATTGTCAGTGTCATTTTCCCGATGAAGTTGATGTAGTTGCTGTAAGTGTCGGTCACACCAAATGAATTGGCGGTGAAGTTCAGGTTAATCATGTCCGGCCATACGGCATCGTTCCATTGGCAGTCACCGATGTCTGTGGTCATGTCGCTGATGACATGATAGCCGCCTTGTGCAGAGGTAAACAGACCACTGTACCAGTTGCTTCTGAAGGGAGCGTATGCGGCGGCGGTTACCAAGGAGGCGGCATCGTCTTCGTTGGTTGGGAAAATGCCTGGATTGATGACATTGTACATTTCCGACTCCAGGTGGGTGCAGGATGAGCAGCAGGCGGCTACCGCCAGACTGCAGAGGATAATTATCTTTTTCATGTTGGTTTCGTTATTAATAATAGGTGATTAGAAAGTGATGTCAACGCCCAGGCTGAAACTCCTGACATTGGGATACGCCCAAACCGAATTGTCGGTCTCCAGATCCAGCCCGTCATACGGGGTGATGGTGAACGGGTTGTTCACATCGGCATAGATACGGAGGTTCGACAGCCATTTGTTTTTCGGGAAGGTATAACCCACGGTGATGTTACGGCAGCGTACAAACCAGCTTTTCTGCAGGTAGTAGTCGCCGATGCCCCACGTGCTCTTGTCCTGAAAGTAGCTCGGACGGGTGGCTGTTGGGTTGTCGTGGGTCCACACTTCGCTGGCACTGGTCGGCATGTTATAGCCGCGGAACATGTTCACGATGCCGGTCATGCCCGCAGAGCCAGTCAACCAAAGGTCTTTGTAGGAGCCGGAGTTCAGGACATCAAACTGTCCGTAGAAATAAATGTTGACATCGAAGTTCTTGTAGCGGAGCGTATTGTTCAGTCCCATCAGGTATCCGGGGTCTGAGCTGCCATAAATGACTTTGTCTGCATCGTTGAGCTTGCCGTCGGGCTTTCCCGATTTCAAGGGAATACCGTGTTCATCTACCTTGTATGTGCCGTCTTCGTTGTACACATATCCGTCGATATCTTTTATCTTGACCTGACCGGGCAACGCTCCCGGCATCCAGGCTACTGTTTCTCCTTCCTGTATGAGTCCGTCCGACAGGTAACCGGACAGGTAGCGGATAGGAGCGTCGTACCGAGAGTAGGCGGACGGTTTCCAACTGGTATCCCGGGTATGCCACTTGTCGCGGTAGAACGAGAAGGTCAAATCGCTGTCCCAGCTGAAGTTCCGGGTCTGGAAATTCGTGGTGTTGAGGGTCAGCTCGAAGCCTTGGCTCTGAGTCTTGCCGATATTGGCGGCGATGGAGCCGACTTCGTTGAACGACAGCAGCGAACGGGTACTCAGTAGGTCAGACACTACCTTGTGGAAGTATTCGGCGGTGACGTTCAGTCGGTTGTTGAAGAAACCCAGGTCAAGGCCGATGTTCCATTCGGTCGTGGTTTCCCACTTCAGGTCGGTATTTCCCATCTGGCTCAAGTAAACACCTACCGATTCGGTTCCCCCGAATTCGTTGTTATAGCCTGTCTGGTAATAACTGATGGCCCTGTTACCGATGTTGGAGTTACCGGTCTGTCCATAGCTCAGTCGCAACTTACCGTTGGACAGTACAGAGGTCAATGGCTGCAGGAACTCTTCTTCGGTGAACCGCCAGCCCAATGCCACGGAAGGAAAGTAACCCCAGCGGTGGTCTTCGGCAAAGTTGGACGCACCGTCGGCACGCAGGGTAGCGGTGAGCAGGTATCTGTCCTTGTAGGAGTAATTCAGGCGGCCAAAGAAAGAGGCCATTTCATTCTTCGAGGCAGATGAACCGACCGAGGGCTTGGGATAAGCACCTGCGCCCAGGTTGTTGTAGAGGAATCCATCGATGAGGAACTGGCTGTTGCCTGCCGATAAGGATTCGTCAGTGAAACGTTGGAAAGAGTAACCGGCCAGCGCACCGATGCGATGGTCACCGATGGTTTTGCTGTAGTTGGCGGTGAGTTCCATCAGGTAGTCCGACTTGTCGTACTGGGCAATGTCAGCTTGGCCACCCTTTTTCTGTCCGTACAGGGTGCTCTTGGGCATATAGACCTTGCGCTTTTGGTAGTTGCGGTCGATGCCGAAGTTCGCTTTCAGCGTCAGGTCCTGCAGGGGTTTGTACTCGATGAAGGCGGTTCCCAGCAGACGCTCCTTAGTGGTCTTGTCGGTGATTTCGAGCAAGGAGACAGGATTGGGCAGGAAAGCGGCTTGTGAGTTGAGCGTGTAGTCACCGTTTTCGTCCTTGACAGCCAGCAGGGGATTGAATTGGGCAGCGGCTACCATGATGCTGGCGTGCTCGTTCTGTCCAGCTCCTAATGGCACGTTGTTGGTTTGGTTGCGCGAGAAGGTCAGGTTGACTCCCAGCTGAATGTGTTGGTTCAGTTTCTGTTCCAGATTGATACGTCCCGTATATCGTTCCAGGTCATTTTTCTTCACGATACCGTTCTGCCGGAAGAAGTTGCCGGACACGAGGTACTTGGTATAATCGTTTCCTCCGTTGACCGAAATGTTGTGTTGGGTCTGGAATCCCGTGCGGGTAATTTCGTCGAACCAGTTGGTATTATTGGTCGGCTGGTTGATTTCCGCCTCCGTATAGTAAGGCTGGTAGGGGGTGGACGCTTCGCTCTCGCTCTTGCCGCCGTACACGCCGATACCGTTGTTTTTCATCCAGCTTTCTTTGGCATACCGGTTAGACTCTACCATGAACTGTTTGGCATTCAGCATCTCGTATTCGTTGGCGAGTGTCTGTACGCTGACAGTCCCGGAGTAGGTCACCTTCGGGGCGCCCCTCTTGCCTTTCTTGGTGGTGACGATGATGACACCGTTGCCGGCACGGGCACCGTAGATGGCGGTGGAGCTGGCATCTTTCAATACTTCAATAGAGGCAATGTCGTTCGGATTGATGGAAGCCAGAATGTTGTCTGAGCTGCCGGCATCGTATTTGCCGGTGCTGACAGCATCATCGCTGACAGGGTTGACAGGAAAACCGTCGATGATGATGAGCGGGTCGTTGCCTGCGTTGACCGATGCGGCTCCACGGATGCGGAAGTTGGAACCGCTGCCGGGCTGTGCGCTGATGGTGCTTACCTGCAGGCCCGCTGCCTTGCCTGCCAGGGCATGACTGATGCTGGACACGGTTCCTACGGGTGCGTCATCCATCTTGACGGAGGCCACGGCCCCGGTCAGGTCTTTCTTTTTCATGGTGCCGTAACCGACCACCACCACTTCCTCCAGCACTTCACTGTCTTCGTTGAGGGTCACATCCAGCGGCCTTCCGTTTGCGGTCGGTTGGACGGATGCGGTCTTGAAGCCAATGTAGGAGATGTCAAGCAGCGAACCGCTGGCGGTCTCCAGTTCAAATTGGCCATCGATATCCGTGATGGTGCCGTTCGTAGTGCCGTGTTCCACGACCGATGCGCCGATGACCGGATCACCGTTAGCGTCTTTTACCTGCCCCTTCACCCGTTGCCGTCTGCCTTTTTGCGCAGGGGTGGTGTCTTTCTTGACGATGATTCGTTTACCCTGAATCTCGTAGGATACGTTCTGTCCTTTCAGGATTTGTCGGATGGCTTCCTCCAATTGGGTGGCATTCACCGATACATCCTTTTTTGTATCCAGGTCACCGGTAATATAGACAAAGGAGTAGCCACTCTGCTGTTGCAGTTCAGAAATGGCTTTCTCAACTGTTACCTTATTGATTCTCAATGAAATATTTTGGGCGTGAATGCCCACATTCAGGCATAGCAATGCCCCGGCCACTAAACAGGCCTTTTTCTTGTAGTTCATAATTCGTAAAATTAAAGATTAAACTGGGGTAAAAGGACTGTTCTTACAAAAGAATTGCGTAACTTTGCAACGAATAATCTTGCAGAACGTCCTGGTCGCTACAGACAATCAGGAACGAGAGCTCAGCCGGCCGATCTAGCCCATCAGCCGGCTTTTTTCTGGTGCCGGAGTCTTGTCTGTCTTTTGAGGGAAAGACTACGTGGTGTTCATGGTTCGTTGGATTTTTAAGGTTGATACAATAGGATATCATTCTCGTGTATTTCATACTTGATTCTTCCGGTCGCCTGCAGGACTTCCAGAATATCCTTAATGCTACATTCCGAGCGTTGGAAACGTCCGTTGAATCCGAAATCGCTCACTTTATCTGTGGCAAACCGGAAGTGCATTCCATAGTTTCTTTCCAGCACGCGGAGAACTTCCGTTAACGGTGTATTGGTGAACACCAGTTCGCCGGCTGTCCATTCAAGGCTTTCCGCCGATGGGAACTTCTCCTTGACCATCTTGCCGTTCGTTTTGTCCATCACCATCCGTTCGTCGGGAGCCAGCAGCATGGGACGCTCTTCTTTCAGTCGGTTGTGCAATGCCACTTTCCCTTCATGCAAGGTGACACTGGCCGTTTCCTCGTCAGCATAGTCCTTGAAGTCAAACTTTGTGCCCAGCACATGGACCTGTATGTTGGAACTGCTGACCTGGAACGGCAGGTTTGCATTGGGCGTTACCTCAAAGTAGCCTTCTCCTTCCAGATTGACCTGTCGGCTGTCCAAGCCAAAATCCTGCGGATAGGAGAGCCGTGAACCTGCGTTCAATACAACGGCTGAACCATCGGGAAGTACCAGGCGGGTTTGTGAGCCTATAGGAGCTTCCACGGTGATCTGGGTCAGGGATTGCCGAAGTTGTGTGGCTCCTTGTTGGAAGGAAAGGTAGGCTACCAGGCATACACAAGCCACGGCCGCCACATAGCGTAGATAGGCCAGCTTGTGTGCTTGAGGACGAGGAGCACTGGACGGTTGTTGAGACCGGGTGGCGTTCACCCTTTCCTGGAAGTGCCGGAAAGCGGAATCGGCATCGTAAGTGGTCTCGTCCGTTTCATTGATGCAGGAGAACCAGATTTCTTTTTGGCGCAGGAAATAGGTACGATGGTCTTCCGAAGCGGAAATCCATTCGTGCAGCTGACGCTGTTCATCTGGCTGGATTTCTCCCGTCAGGTAATCGGCTATCCAATCATCAATATGTACGTTGTTTGTTTTCTTCATAATGTTTGCTTTCTATTGTGGTGACGGATAAATGAAGCATATGGGTAGTGAGAAATGGTTTTTTTTAAGGAGAAAACCGATGTCAGCGTTCAGGGCGGCGAAAGCACCCACAGAATCAGCAACAGATATTTCCCTAATTCCTTGTTCAACAGTGCTAAAGCTTGTTTAATATGGTATTTGACTGTATTGACGGAAATGCCCAGTTCCTGAGCGATTTCTTCGTATTTCTTTTTTTCAAAGCGGCTTTTTAGAAATACCTTCTTGCTTTCAGCAGGAATCTTGTCAATGGCTTTCCGTATCTCCTGCTCCAATTCTTGTTCCAGCAGTTTGCCTAATGGGACAGAAGTGTCATCGATGTTTTCCATTTGCTGCAATTCCTCTTCCTCAAGCATGGAGAAGGTCACTTCTGTTTGCTCTCGTTTCAGTTGCAGGAAGTCAAGGCATCTGTTACGGACGGCCTTGACAAGGTAGCTTCTCAGTGATGTGCGGATGTCCAGCGTCTCGTGGATCTCCCAAATATGGAAGATGGTATCACCGACAATGGTTTCAGCGGTGAAAGCATCGTTCACGTATTCCCTTGCTATGTGGCACAACAAGGCATAATGATGCCTGTAGATATATCGGTATGCTTCTTCATTGCCTTTCTTCAGTTGTTGTAGAATGATATCTTCCATATTCTCAATGATAGGGGTTCGTAATTGTGCGTTGGTACGCACCACTGCAAAGATAGGAAGAAATATGAGTCCTTGGATTCTTGTGACTTCTTTTTCTTTTGATCTTCTCATGGAGGAGTCAATGATAGGTGCAATGGATAGAACGCTGAAGACGATTCCGTTAATAACTCTGTAGCGGGGATAGATTTCTCTTAATTCATGTTACAAAACATGCGATTTTTCTTGGAAAACTTGCAGGAAATACAGAAATGCGTACCTTTGCACTGTGTTTTTCATAGTATTAGATTTAAGGTTAACAAAAGGTTGGAGTACAGCGGTACTCCTTTTTTTTATGCCCGTACGTTTTTCCCCTTCCTGTGCATACTTGTTTTTTCCTTCCTGCCCTTCCTTCCCGAACCCCGTAGGCGTATCGGCCGGCCCCCTGACAGCCTCCCCTTCTGCCCCCTCTTCGTGTCCTTGTCGGTT
>JAQXRG010000075.1 GCA_029218405.1 Bacteroidales bacterium | reverse complement strand
AGAGATATCAATATAGAGCCGTGTACGGCTTTTTGAGGTGTTTCTCTTTTAGGGAAGCTTGCAAATGTTAACGGTTTAACTATTCGAGATTGTTAACTCACACTAATTACGGTAGAACCCCATTTTTTATTGACGCTTCCGAATCATGAGGGTATGGGGTGAGCTGTTAACGGAGCATGGAATCACGCCATGTTTTTAGCCCACCCGTATTTGGTCATTTCTTGAAAAGTGGTTACCTTTGTGGACGTATAACATCAAGTGTTAATTATGAGCAGAAGTTTCCATCCTACCTATAGGACAATCAAGTGTTCCGACCTGTCTGAGCAAGAGTGTTGTGAATGTTCATACCTCTTCTCAACCTGCTATGGTAAGTATAGTGGGAAAGATAATCCTGCGAAGAAAGGACTGCGTATCAAGCTGTCTCCTGCCCGATACCAAGCTTTGAGGAAGAATAATGAAATGTTCGTTTCATTATGCCAACTTCAAGGGATAATTATAGGCACTTGCTTTTTCTTAAAGAAAACGTTGGCCAATGGCCAGAAATGTGTCTGGATTACGCAATTGGTTGTGCATAGTTCGTATCGCAAGATAGGGATTGCTACCAGGCTGCTCCAGTCTGCGTGGGGATTCTCTGACTATTTCGCATGGGGATTGGCTACGGCCAACTCCATTACGGTGAAGACTCTTGAGTCTGTTACTTGGCGAAAAGTGGACCCTACAGTCATTTTCGACAATCTGGAGGTGATTAGTAAAATTACAGAGAGTCTGCCTTATCCTACACAGAATATCAGTGTGGACCCTACAAAATCGCTGATAAACACCAACTTTTTTATCGAAAGGGAGAAGCATGAGAGTACAGACGAAGTGTATATCCAACATCTGGGGGAACTTCCAGAAGGCCATGAATGGCTTGCCTTTACCTTTCAAACCCAAGAGATGTACTTTGACGAAAAGCGTTTCAATGATTTCATCGAGTTTTCCGCCGAACAGTTGAACGATGCGTATTCGCGAATGGATATGTCCAACCAGTCTTGGGCAAAGGGCACTGTTGCGGAGGTTGATTTTGTGGAACAAGCATTGAACATACAAAAAGGCAGTACCCTCCTGGATATTGGCTGTGGACAAGGCCGGCATTGCATAGAATTGGCCAAACGTGGTTATCGGGTGACGGGTATTGATGCATCCGAACAACATATCGCTAAAGCCAAGGAGAATGCCGGAGTATTGGATATTCATTTCAGGGTATGGGATGCGCGTAAGAGACCGACAGGAAAATCCTTTGATGCGGTGATATGTCTGTATGACGTGGTTGGCTCTTTCCGGACGCTGGATGAGAATGTGGCGATTATACGCACGATTGCTTCGAAGCTGCGTAAAGGAGGAAGAGCTGTCTTGTCTGTTATGAATATGAGGTACATCCAGTTACGTGCCCGGCACAGAGGAAATGTGGCGAGCCATCCTCATCTTCTGTTGAATCTGCCGGCATCCAATCACATGCAGGCTACGGGTAATATGTTTGATATGGATTACCAGCTGTTGGATGAAGAGAAGCATTTGGTGTATCATAAAGAACAATTTGAAAAAGATGGTCTTCTCTCTGCTGAGTACGTTGTGGCGGATTATCGGTTTACGCAAGCGGAACTGCAACAAATACTGTCAGCTAACGGCTTACGTGTCATTGAATCGAGGTTTGTGCGTGCCGGACACTTTGATGTTCCGCTCCCCGAGGAAGATGACAATGCCAAGGAAATCTTGTTCGTGGTAGAGAAGGCCTGAATAAAGGCCACCATTTGCGCCCTTATGAAGGTGCTCAAATGGTGGCCTTGACTTATAGGAACAGCACGATGCTTACTCCCACTCGATGGTGGCAGGCGGCTTCGACGAGATGTCGTAGCAGACGCGGTTCACGCCCTTCACCTTATTAATAATGTCGTTCGAGACCTTGGCCATGAAGTCATACGGCAGATGTGCCCAGTCGGCGGTCATGGCATCGGTACTGGTCACGGCACGCAGGGCTACCGCACGCTCGTAGGTACGTTCGTCGCCCATCACACCCACGCTCTGGACGGGCAGCAGGATGACTCCCGCCTGCCATACCTGGTGGTAGAGCGCTGTCTCGTTGCCTTCCGCGTCAGTGGTCTTCCAGTCACGCAGGCCTTGGATGAAGATGTCGTCCGCATCCTGCAGGATACGTACCTTCTCGCGGGTGATGTCGCCCAAGATGCGGACAGCTAAGCCCGGTCCGGGGAAGGGATGGCGGCTGATGAGGTGGTCGGGGATGCCCAGCTCACGGCCTACACGGCGTACCTCGTCTTTGAACAACCATTTCAGGGGCTCACAGAGGCTGAGGTGCATCTCTTCGGGAAGACCGCCCACGTTGTGGTGGCTCTTGATGGTCTTGCCCGTGATGTTGAGGCTTTCGATGCGGTCGGGGTAGATGGTGCCCTGTGCGAGCCACTTCGCGTCGGTAATCTTGTGCGCTTCGGCGTTGAACACCTCCACAAAGTCACGGCCGATGATCTTGCGCTTCTGCTCGGGGTCGGTCACGCCTTCCAGGTCCTTGAAGAACTTCTCGCTGGCGTCCACGCCGATGACGTTCAGGCCGAGGCACTCGTAGTCGTGCATCACGTTCTTGAACTCGTTCTTGCGGAGCAGGCCATGGTCAACGAAGATACACGTGAGGTTCCGGCCGATGGCGCGGTGCAGCAGTACGGCGGCCACGGACGAATCGACTCCGCCACTCAGACCGAGGATGACGCGGTCGTTGCCTACCTGGGCACGGAGTTCGGCGACCGTGGTGTCCACGAAAGAGCTGGCGCTCCAGTCCTGCTTGCCTCCGCAGATGTCCACCACGAAGTTCTTCAGCAATTGTGTGCCGTCCTCAGAGTGGAACACTTCGGGATGGAACTGCACGCCCCACAGCTTTTCGCCCTTGGCCTGGTAGGCGGCGATGGCCACCTTGTCGGTCGATGCGATGATTTCAAAGTTGTCGGGGATGGCGGTGATGGTGTCGCCGTGGCTCATCCACACCTGTGAATGCTCACGGAGTCCCTTCAGCAAGGGGTTCTCCCGGTCGAAGGTCGAGAGGTGGGCGCGACCGTACTCGCGGGTGCCTGCCGGCTCCACCTTGCCTCCGTTGATATAGGACATGAACTGCGCTCCGTAGCAGATTCCCAGGATGGGATACTTGCCCCGGATGTCCGTCAGGTCCACCTTGAAGGCTTTCTCGTCATAGACAGAGAAGGGGCTGCCTGAAAGGATGACTCCGATGACGGAGGGATCGTCGTGAGGGAATTTGTTGTAGGGAACAATCTCACAATACATGTTCAACTCACGGACACGGCGGCCGATGAGCTGTGTGGTCTGAGACCCGAAATCGAGAATGATGATTTTTTCCTGCATGTTCGTATCTGATAAAATGATAATTTCTAATGCGCGCAAAGATACTCAGAATTTCCCGAAAAACCATCTTTCGGGGCATATTTCTTTGAGTGGATGGTACGATTGATTACTCTACTTTGCATTTTCATCACCGGGTCTTGTCTCCTATAAGTATAAGGTAAAGGGAGTCGTCTGGCCGTCGGATATTTTTGTGAATTTTTTGGGAGAATAATAGGAGAAATTGAAAAGAATTTGTTATTTTTGCAACGCAAACGGGAAGTGACGGCTTATCCCGGCCTTCCCGCATCGCTGCGAGTGTTTATAACGTTTATTATAAAACTTTTAAAATTTAAACAAAATGATTAAAGTAGGTATTAACGGTTTCGGTCGTATCGGCCGTTTCGTATTCCGCGCTGCTCAGAAGAGAAGCGACATCCAGATTGTAGGTATCAACGACTTGTGCCCGGTAGATTACCTGGCTTACATGCTGAAGTATGATACTATGCACGGACAGTTCGAAGGCACTATCGAAGCAGACGTGGAAAACAGCAAACTGATCGTTAACGGTAATGAAATCCGCGTAACAGCTTGCAGAGACCCGAAGGAATTGGCTTGGGATGCTGTAGGTGCTGAATACGTTGTAGAATCTACTGGTCTGTTCTTGACTAAGGAAAAGGCTCAGGCTCACATCGAAGCTGGCGCTAAGTATGTAGTTATGTCTGCTCCTTCTAAGGACGATACTCCGATGTTCGTTTGCGGCGTAAACTTCGACAAGTATGTGAAGGGTACTCAGTTCGTTTCTAACGCTTCCTGCACTACCAACTGCTTGGCTCCGATCGCTAAGGTGCTGAACGACAAGTTCGGTATCATTAACGGTTTGATGACTACCGTTCACTCTACAACTGCTACTCAGAAGACAGTTGACGGTCCGTCTTTGAAGGACTGGAGAGGTGGTCGTGCCGCTGCCGGCAACATCATCCCGTCTTCTACTGGTGCTGCTAAGGCTGTAGGTAAGGTTATTCCTGAACTGAACGGCAAGCTGACCGGTATCTCTATGCGTGTTCCGACTCTGGACGTTTCTGTAGTTGACCTGACCGTTAACTTGGCTCAGCCCGCTACGAAGGAAGCTATCTGCGCTGCCATGAAGGAAGCTGCTGAAGGCGAATTGAAGGGTGTTCTGGGTTACACTGAAGATGCAGTTGTATCTTCTGACTTCCTGGGCTGCACGCTGACTTCTATCTTCGATGCTAACGCCGGTGTTTACTTGACCGATACTTTCGTTAAGGTTGTATCTTGGTATGACAACGAAATCGGTTACTCTAACAAGGTGTTGGATCTGATCGCTCACATGGCTTCTGTAAACGCTTGATTCGTTTAGAACCGCACAAAAAAACAGGCCCGGAGGTTTTCCTCCGGGCTTTTTTAATGACGAATGACGTAAGCGGGAAGAGCCCTATGCGTAATAAAACACGGGAGCTTCCGGATGGAGGCTCCCGTGTGGTGGTTCATTGTCCTGAAAGAGTCAGGACTTTGTTTATTTCTTGACCGGATGCGTGTAGATGACATCCAGCTGGATGCGTTCGGAATCGCGTCCGTTGTCGAGGTCTTCCCCGCCGTACAGCAGGGCGGAAGTGACGCTCATATCGTTCTCGACACCGATGACATTGCTGTTGGAGTCGGTCACCAACGAAACGGGTACCAGCAGCACCTTGTTCCAGTCGGGATGGGCGGCTTTCCATTGTGCCCAATGGGCGGCACCTTTCTCGATTTCCGGGTGTATCTCACTGAAGATGTTGCTGACCAAGCGGTTGAGCTGCGTAAAGGTGTAGCTGCTGCTGGCGGAGCTGTACGTAGCGGCGAACGAGGTCTTGTTGTCATAGACCTTGTTGCCTTCGAAGAATTCCTTCATCTCCCCCTTGCGGACCATCAGCAGGGTGGAGGGAGTGCCCATGGGGTATTTCTGGTTCAGTGTATTCTTGTATTTCTTGAAGACCAGGGAAGCCGCGTTCAGTGTGTCGGCCTGGTGCTCAGGGTCGTTATAGATTTCTTCCAGCGGCAAGGTCACTTCCGTGCAGACACCGGCCGGTGTCTTGATGTGGGTGCAGGTTTTGTCGTCCACCAGCTTCTGGAGGTCGTTGTTCCGGAAACGGGTGGACATGAACACCTCTTTCGAGGCGGCCAGCGCCACACGGGTGTAGGCGGTGGAGTCGGCCGTGTCCGCACTGTTCCGGATGGTGTACGCTGCGACCAGGTTGAGGTAGATGTCGTTGATGTAGAGAACGCTTCCATCCCCACCGATGGTGTGGATGTAGAATCCCTTCAATACATTATTAATAAAGGAGGAGGCATCGTTGAAGTTGGCATGGTCGTTTTCCTGGTACTTCTGGAAGATGTAGTCGCAGAAACCGCTTCCCAAGTTGATAGCGATGGAGTCACCTTTGTTCTCTCCGGTATAGGCCGTGTAGTCCTTGATTGCAAAAGCGGGTGCGGAGGGATTGTAGAACCGTTTCGGGTCAAGGTTCGAATAGTACAGGTCCTTGTCTGTCCCGTTGTCCATGATGGCTTGCGAGAGTGTATCCACCTGTAGGCGCAGGGTCGCCAATGAGTCGCCGAAATAGCTGGAATAGTAGAGTTGCAGCATGGCGTTGGTGATGCCGGTGGTCTTTTCGGGCAGGCGGTAACTCTCCGGCCAGTTGATTTGTGTCAGGAAGTCAGCGTTGAACTCGCCGAAATACTCCTCGGTGAATTTCCCGAGATAGGCGGTGCTCGAACGCGAGTAGATGGAGTCCAGGACGATGGTCCGGGTGCTGACAGGATAAGAGGAGGCCGAGGCCGCTATCTTGTCATAGTCGGAGACGATGCTTCCGATACCGGAAGTGCCGTCGTCACAACTGTAGAGGGTGGCAGCCAAGGAAAGGGCCGCTAAGAACTTGAGTTTCATTGTTGCTATAGGGTATGATTTCTCGTTTCTGAATTATGCGTTCTCCCACACCTTGTCATACAGGGCGTCGCATGCGTCTGCATAGCCTGCTTCGTCGGGTATGAAGTCCACTGTGGGCTTGTTGAGGCTCTTTGCGAAGTCCATGACAGCTTGGCTGACATTCGCGCTGTTGGCGATCACTCCGTCCGAGTAGCTGATGGCCAGCTTGCAAAGCTCGTCGTAGTTGACGGTATTGTCAATCATGTCCAGATCCTTGAGGTTGATGCCCTTCAGGAGGGTCTGCTCCTTGAAGTGGGGGACCAGGTTGGATTTGAACCCGTCGCCATAGACGGAGAAGACTACCTTGGAGTCTCTGAAGGAAGGTTCGTCGCAATAGGCTTTCTTGATGTAGAGGGGGACAACGGCGCTCATCCAGCCGTGGCAGTGAATGACATCCGGGCACCAACGGAGTTTCTTGACCGTCTCCAACACGCCCCGGGCGTAGAAAATGGCACGTTCTCCATTGTCTTCGTATTCCTGGTCATTCTCGTCTGTGGTCATCAGCCGGTGCTGGAAATAATCATCGTTGTCGATGAAGTACACTTGGCGCCGTGCGGCCTGGATAGAGGCGACCTTGATGATCAACGGATGGTCGGTATCGTCAATGATCAGGTTCATTCCGGAGAGGCGGATCACCTCGTGCAGTTGGTTCCTGCGTTCGTTCACATTTCCCCATTTGGGCATGAAAGTTCTGATTTCCCGACCTTTGTCTTGAATGGCCTGCGGAAGGTTCTGTCCAATTAATGAAAGTTCACTTTCGGGTACGTAGGGAGTAATCTCTTGTGTAATGAATAAAACTTTTTTCACGCTCATGTTATTTAGTTGCTCAAAAACCTTTGCAAAGGTACAAAAAAATCGTATAAGAACGGCAAAAACAGCAGGTTAATTATTCTTTATCCCGGTAAAAAGCCTGATAGACGCTTGTTTTGAGGTGAATTTTTTGCGGGAAACTTCTTTATTATATGATAAATAATTGGTTACTTTGCACCCGATTTCAAAAACAGTAGAAAATGAAGTTGATTCAATCCATTAAAGAGCTTCGTGCGGAACTGGACATCTGCCGCCGGGATGGCAAGACCATCGGCCTGGTGCCCACCATGGGAGCTTTGCATGCCGGTCACGCGTCGTTAGTGAAACGTGCCGTGGCAGAGAATGATGTGGTGGTGGTGAGCGATTTCGTGAATCCCACCCAATTTAATGACAAGAACGATTTGCTGAAATATCCTCGCACCTTGGAGGCCGATTGTGCCTTGCTGGAGTCTTGCGGCGCTGCTTTTGTGTTCGCTCCTTCGGTGGAGGAGATGTATCCTGAACCTGACAACCGCCAGTTCAGCTACGCGCCTCTGGATACGGTGATGGAGGGTAAGTACCGCCCCGGCCATTTCAACGGGGTGTGTCAGGTGGTCAGCAAGCTGTTCCTGATGGTGGAGCCGGACCGGGCTTACTTCGGAGAGAAGGATTTCCAGCAGTTGGCCATCATCCGTGAGATGGTGCGCCGGTATCCGTTCGACTTGCAGATTGTAGGATGCCCCATCGTGCGTGAGTCGGACGGCCTCGCCTTGAGCAGCCGCAACGCCCGGCTCAGTGACGAGCAGCGCGGACAGGCGTTGCGGATTTCGCAGACCTTGTTTGCGAGTGTGGAATATGCGAAGACGCATACCTTGGCCGATACGGTGGCGTTTGTGGAAGCGTCCATCGCCTCAGCGGAAGGCTTGCGGTTGGAGTATTTTGAAGTGGTGGACGGCAATACGCTGCAGACGGTCAAGAACTGGGAGGACAGTTCCTACATCGTGGGTTGCATCACGGTGTTCTGTGGTGAGGTCCGCCTGATTGACAACATTAAATATAAGGAGTGACCGGACTATGATGATAGAAGTCTTGAAATCGAAACTCCATTGTGTGTCCGTGACCGAGGCCAACTTGCACTACATGGGGAGCATCACCATTGATGAGGACCTGATGGATGCCGCCAACCTGATTGCCGGCGAGAAGGTGCACATTGTGGACAATAACAATGGCGAGCGTTTTGAAACTTATATTATAAAAGGTGAGCG
Source organism: Bacteroidales bacterium (assembly GCA_029218405.1). GTDB lineage: Bacteria > Bacteroidota > Bacteroidia > Bacteroidales > Bacteroidaceae > Phocaeicola. The sequence continues at coordinate 13,233 of JAQXRG010000075.1, read as the reverse complement.
AGGTTCGGGCTGCGTCTGTCTGAACGGTGCTGCGGCCCGTAAGGTACAGGTGGGAGACGTGGTAATCATCATGTCGTACGCCTTGATGGATTTCGAGGAGGCCAAGACCTTCCGCCCTGCTGTGGTCTTTCCTGACACGCTGACGAACAAACTGGTAGATTGATGAAGGAGGAGGAATGAAGAAGGTACGTGCGGGCTTTCGGGTCCGGTGTCCGGTTCTTCATTCCTCCTTTATTTCATTCCTTCCTTTCATCTCTTTCTTTTCTTCACCCCTTCTTTTCCCGGTTGTTGTTCCGTCCGTTATGGGGAAGGGGGATTCCTTATATGGATTTCTCCTTGATGAGGCCCAGGTTGTAGGCTACGAGCAGTTTCTTCAGGTCCTCAATCTGAATGATCAGTTCCTTTCCTTTGTCCGTATCCTTCACCATCATCCGCTTGGCGCTCATCTCGACAATCTGTGTGGTCGATTTGATGTCAAGCCCTTCGGCGATGGCTTTCTGCGCGGAGGTGAAAGGCTCGTGCTGCACCAGCTGGAAGCCGCGGGAATGATAGACCAGCGTGTAACCGGCGATACCGGTTTCCGGCTGGTAGGCTTTGGAGAAGCCGCCGTCGATGACCATCAGCTTGCCGTTGGCCTTGATGGGGTTCTCTCCTTTGACAGCCTTGACGGGCACATGCCCGTTGATGATGTGGCGGTGTTCTCCTTCCACCTCGAACTCGTCGAGAATCATGTCGCAGATGTCCTCACGGTCCCGCAGGGTGTAATAGTGCCCCTTCACTTCCTTGAACATTTCCTTGTCGGTCAGGAAATACCGCTCGAAAGTGGCCATCTTGCTTTTGTCGAAGGCGGGGGAGTCCTTACCGCACCACAGGTACCACACGTAGTCGAGGGCGAAGGCCTTCTCCGGATTGTCCGCGTCGGCGAAGTAGGCGGTGCGGACCAGTTGTCCCACCCGGTTCAGCAAGGCTTTTCCCTTGTACTTCTTGCCCAGAATCTCGATTTCCTTCAACGTGCCGTCGGCGTTGAGCGGCATCGAGGCGTGGAACAGCAGGTTGGAGTTGCACACATTGTACATGCAGCCGTACCGGAAGAGGCACTTCATGTGCGTGCGCAATTTCTCGCTGCGGGTGAACGATTGGTGCAGTTTGCTGACCACTTCCCGCTCTTCTTCGGTCAGGCGGTACGGGTGCTCGGGGTCCACGGTGGGGAAGTAGCACTCGCGCATGGCGTATTCTTTTCCGCCGTACACGAACACTTGCCGTCCGAAATCAATATGGTGGAGCAGCAGGCGGTCGTCCATCTCGAACTCCGGCCGGCGGCGGATGATCTCTGCCTCCAGCTTGAACTGGATGATACTGATGGCCTTGTGCATCTGGGCAATCAGACGGATGGTCTTGTCGTTGTAGGTGCTGGTGGTCTTATCGACTTTCGGACCGAAGAAGTCGCACGGGTCGTCTTTATAGACCTCCATGGCAAAGGTGGCCAAGGGCAACAGGTTGATGCCGTAGCCGTCCTCCAGCACGGGAAGGTTGCCGTAGCGCATGGCCAGCCGCAATAAGTTGGCGATGCTGCAGTTGTTGCCCGCAGCGGCACCCATCCATAAGATGTCGTGGTTGCCCCACTGGATGTCGAAGTTGTGGTAGTTGCACAGGGTGTCCATGATGATGTGCGGGCCGGGTCCGCGGTCGAAGATGTCGCCCAGGATATGCAGGTTGTCGATGGTGAGCCGCTGGATAAGGTTGCACATGGCTACGATGAAGTCATCGGCACATTGGGTGTCGATAATGGTGCTGATGATGACATTGATGTAGGCCTGTTTGTTGGGGTCGATGCTGCTTTCGTGCAGCAGTTCCTGGATGATGTAGGAGAACTCTTCGGGCAGTGCCTTCCGCACTTTGGAGCGGGTGTATTTGGAGGATACGTTCTGGCACACCCGGACCAGTTGGTTGAGGGTGATGACGTACCAGTCTTCCAGTTCCTTTTCGTGTTCCTTGACTAACTGTAGCTTCTGTTCCGGGTAATAGATCAGGGTGCACAGTTCCTTTTTTTCCGCCTCGCGGAGCGTGTTGCCGAATATTTCGTTGACTTTTCGTTTGATGGCACCCGAAGCGTTGCGCAACACGTGTTGGAACGCTTCGTGTTCCCCGTGCAGGTCGGCCAGGAAGTGTTCGGTTCCTTTGGGCAGATTCAAGATGGCTTCCAGATTGATGATTTCCGTACTGGCGGCGGCAATCGTCGGGAAGTTGTGTGACAACAGTTCCAGGTATCTCAGGTTCTGCTGAATCATGTCCGGGGTGATGTGGTGGTAGATTTTCATGTCTTTATAGCGTTAAAGAAATAACATTAGGATAAGCTGGGTGAGGATGACCCGGGCGAACATGCCCAACGGGTACACCGTGGCGTAGCTGACCGACGGGTTATCGTTCGGGATAATGTCGTTGGCATAGTTGAGGGCCATGGGGTTGGCCATGCTTCCGCACAGCATGCCGCATGTGTTGCCGAAGTCGAGCTTGCAGCAGCGAAGGGCCACTAAGGCCATGATGACGACAGGGACGAATGTGAGGATGAAGCCGACTCCTATCCATACCGCCCCTTCGGGACGGAGCACGGTCTCAAAGAAATGGGCACCGGCATCCAGTCCTAAGCAGGCCAGGTACAGCGACAGGCCGATGCCGCGCAGCATCAGGTTGGCGCTGCGGGTGGTGTAGGTCAGCATGTGCAGACGCGGGCCATAGGAGCCTATCAGGATGCCGACGATGACGGGACCGCCTGCCAGTCCCAGCTTAATCGGAGTACTGATGCCTGGAATGGCGATGGGAATGGAGCCGACAATCAGGCCCAGCACGATGCCGAAAAAGATGGAGGCAAGGTTCGGGTCTTTCAGGGTCTGGACGGTGTTGCCCAGCACGTTCTCCACGTTGCGGATGGCGGCCGCTTCGCCCACTACCGTCAGCCGGTCGCCCAACTGCAGGGTCAGTCCCGGTGTGGCCAGCAGTTGTACGCCACTGCGCAGCACGCGGCTGATGTTGATGCCGTACGTGTTACGCAGGCGGAGGGACCCCAGCTTTTTCCCGTTGATTTCCGGACGGGACACGACGATATGTTTCGAAATGAGCTGGCTGTCGATGGCGTTCCAGTCGATGTCCTCCTTGTTCCAGTCCCGGTTCTCCTGCTCTCCGAACAGTATGGTCAGGGCAGGGGTGTCCTTTTCATTGGTGATGACCAGCAGCCGGTCATCCTCGTTCAGGATTTTTTCCGAGGTAGGTATGCTGACGATGCCGTTCCGCCACATGCGCGAGATGACGAACTTGGGGTAGCTCAACTGGGCGATGTCCTGGATGCTCTTGCCGAAGATGGCCGGATTGTGCACCTGGAACGAGACGATGTAGGTCTGGTTGGGCTCTTCGTGGTCATGCTCCTCCAGGTCGGAGGGACGGATGAACAGTTTCCGTATCACGATGATGGCGAGGATGACCCCCACGACCCCCAGTGGATAGGTCACCGCACAGCTCAGCGCGGCGCCTGCGGTCGGTTCGCCCAGCAGTTTCAGGGTCTGCTGGGCGGCGCCCAGGGCCGGCGTGTTGGTGGTCGCCCCACAGAGGATACCTGCCATGTCGGGCAAGGAGATGCCGGTGAGCCGTGCGAGCAGCAACGCCAGGGCGGTTCCCAGTCCGATGACTCCTAACCCCAGCAGGTTGAGGGTGTACCCTCCTTGCCGGAAGGAGCTGATGAAGCCGGGTCCCACCTGCAGCCCCAATGCATAGACAAACAGCACTAATCCCATGCTTTCGGCATAGGTCAGCATCTGCGCATCCACCGAGAAGCCCAGGTGGCCCGCCAGAATACCTGTGAAAAACACGAAAGTCACTCCCAGCGAGATGCCGAATACCTGTAACTTGCCCAATACGCGGCCTATCGCGATGATGAGCGACATGATCACGACTGCCTGTAGGGCAGAGTGACTGCAAAAGAGTTCAATCAACCATTCCATACCTGCAAAGATAATCATTTCTTGTCAAACCACCAACGATCCGCCTTACCGGATGAACAACAATTCCCGGTACTTGGGCAGGGTCCACATCTGGTCGTCCACGATGAGTTCCAGCTGGTCGATGTGGTAGCGTATCTGTTCCAGCATCGGTGCGATGGTGTCGTGGTAAGCGATGGCCTTTTCGCGTTGGTTAGCGATGCGGTTGGCCACTTTCCGGGCTGCAATCATCGCGTCCACGTGTTCCTTGATGAAGGCGGTGTGCTCGGAAATCTCCCGGATGAGCGCGAGGTTCTCAGCGGACAGGTCCGCCGCCTCGCCTGCGGCAAAGATGGCCTTCATCTTGTAGGCGTTGTCGAGCAGTTTGCTTTGGTATTCGATGGCCACAGGAACGATGTGGTTCATGACCAGGTCTCCCAGCACACGGGCTTCAATCTGGATTTTCTTGGTGTACATTTCCCATTTCACCTCGTTGCGAGCCTCCAGCTCCTTGTGGGTCATGACACCGGTGGACTCGAACATCCGTATGGAGTCGGGATGCAGGTAATTGTCGAAAATCAGCGGGCAGCTGGTCTCGCAGTCCAGTCCGCGTCGGGCCGCTTCTTCTTTCCATTCGTCGCTGTAGCCGTTGCCGTCGAAACGGATGGGCTTGCATTCCTTGATATACTGGCGGATGACCTGGATGATGGCCGACATCTTGGGGGCGCCCTCCTCGATGAGTGCGTCCACCGCCTGCTTGAAGCGGATGAGCTGTTCGGCGACAGCGGCGTTGAGCGCGATCATCGCGCTGGCACAGTTGGCTTCCGAACCAGGTGCGCGGAACTCGAAACGGTTGCCGGTAAAGGCGAACGGAGAGGTTCGGTTGCGGTCCGTATTGTCGATGAGCAGTTCCGGAATCTGCGGGATGTCCAGCTTCAGCCCTTGTTTCGCGTCGAGGGAGGTCAGGTCGTTGGTGGTACTTTCCTCCAGATGGTCCAGTACCTGGCTCAATTGGGTGCCCAGGAAGGAGGAGATGATGGCGGGAGGCGCTTCATGAGCGCCCAGGCGATGCGCGTTGGTGGCGCTCATGATGGAGGCTTTCAGCAGACCGTTGTGACGATGGACGGCCATGAGCGTATTGACCACGAAGGTGATGAAGCGGAGGTTTTCTTCGGAAGTCTTGCCCGGTGCCATCAGCAGGGTGCCGTTGTTGGTACCCAACGACCAGTTGTTGTGCTTGCCCGAGCCGTTCACGCCTTTGAAAGGCTTTTCGTGCAACAGCACGCGGAAACCGTGGTTGCGCGCTATCTTGCGCATCAGTGACATGATGAGCATGTTATGGTCAACGGCCAGGTTGCATTCTTCATAGATGGGCGCCAGCTCGAACTGGTTGGGGGCCACCTCGTTGTGTCGGGTCTTGACCGGGATGCCCAGTTCCAGTGCCTGTATCTCCAGGTCTTTCATGAAAGCGGCCACACGCGAGGGAATGGCCCCGAAATAATGGTCTTCCAGCTGTTGGTTCTTGGACGCTTCGTGTCCCATCAAGGTGCGGCCGGTCAGCAGCAGGTCGGGACGGGCGGCATACAGTCCTTCGTCCACCAGGAAATACTCCTGTTCCCATCCTAAGTAAGCGATGACCTTCTTGGCCGAATAGTCGAAATAATGGACTACGTCAAGTGCCGCCTGGGTGACGGCGTGAATGGATTTCAGCAGGGGGGCCTTGTAGTCGAGCGATTCGCCGGTATAGGCGATGAATACCGTGGGAATGCACAGGGTGTCATCGACGACAAAGACGGGCGAGGAGGGGTCCCATGCGCTGTAGCCGCGCGCCTCGAACGTGTTCCGGATGCCGCCATTGGGGAAGGAGGAACCGTCGGACTCCTGTTGGACCAGCAGCTTGCCCGAGAACTCTTCCAGCATGCCTCCCTTGCCGTCGTGTTCCACGAAAGCGTCGTGCTTCTCGGCGGTACCTTCTGTCAGGGGCTGGAACCAGTGAGTATAGTGGGTCACGCCCAGTTCGACCGCCCATCGTTTCATGCCGGCGGCCACTTGGTCGGCGATGCTGCGGTCCAGCGCCGCTCCGTTGTCAATGACATCCGTCAGCTTCTCATACACCTTGCTGGGCAGGTATTTGAACATTTTCTCGCGGTTGAATACGTATTTTGCGAAGTATTCACTCGGACGTTCGTTGGGTTCTTCCACTTCTACGGGTTTCTTGTGGAAGGCTTCTTCTACTACTTTAAATCTTAGTTTTGACATATAGCCTTGTATTTCTTATGGTTGTATTCTTAGGATTCTTGGGAGACGGAAACAGTGTCAGCTGATCCATCCCCGGATGCGCCGCATGGCTTCCTCGCATTCCTTGCGGTCGTTGAATGCGGTGAGCTGTACGTAGCCTTCCCCTCCGGGACCGAAACCGACACCGGGTGTCACCACGATACCGGTCTCGAACAGGAGCCGTTCAAAGAATTTCATGGAGGGGAGTCGCGAAGGGGTCATCACCCACAGGAAAGGGGCATTCTCGCCGCCATAGACGGTCAGTCCGCAGCTGGTCAGTACTTCTTTCATCAGCCGGGCGTTCGTCATGTAATAGTCAGTCCGCTCTTTGACAGCCTTTTTCCCTTCCGGCGTGTACAATGCCTCGGCTGCCCGCTGCGCGATGTAGGCAGGCGTCCCGAAACGGATATGGGTAAGCCGCTCCCATTTGGGGTTCAGTGCGATGCGCTGTCCGGCCAGGGTGGCGGCTGTGACTTCTTTCGGGATGACCACATAGCCGCATTGCAGGCCGGTGCAACCGGCGGTCATGGAGAAGTCGCGGAATTCGATGGCCACTTTCTTGGCCCCCTTTATCTCGTAGATAGAGTGGGGGATGTCCTTGTCCTGGATGTAGGCCTCGTAGGTAGCATCGAAGAGAAGGAGGGTGTCGTGCTCAATGGCATAATGGATCCATTTCTTCAGCTCTGCCTTCCGTTGTACGGTACCGGTCGGGTTATCCGGATAGCACAGATAAATAATGTCAATGGGCTGTTCGGGTAATTGTGGAATAAAGTGGTTGACGTACGAGCAAGGCATATAGACCACATTGCTCCATTTCCCGTTGTCCTGAATCGCTCCCGCTCTTCCGACCGATACGTTGGCGTCAACGTACAAGGGGTAAATCGGGTCGGTCACACCGATGCTGTTGTCGTGGCGCAAGAGGTCACTCATGTTGCTGATGGCCTCTCTGGCCCCGTTGGTCAAATAGATTTCGTTGGGGGAGAGCTGGATTCCTTTCGAGGCAAAGTCGTGTTTCAGGATTGCTTCCGTGAGGGAGCTGTATCCTTGGCGAGGGCCGCATCCCGTCAGGGTTTCCTGACGGGCCATTTCGTCCACCGCCCCGTGCATGGCTTCGAGGACAACAGGGGGGAGAGGAAGGGCGGCATCCTCTTTCCCCAAGTCGATGATATGGGTTTTCGGGTGCGTTACCCTGAATGAATTCACCTTCTTTACGATGTCTGCAAAAAAGTAATTCTCAGGCAATTTCAGGAAATGTTCGTTCATCAGTGCCATAGCTTCCTCTTTCTTGTCAATTACAATGTGCAAGGGCAGGTCTTCTTTTCCGGCCCTACTCCTCTATTAGTGCGCAAAAGTACGAAGAATCCTTCATATATAAAAGGTTTTTCGCGGAAGAATGTGCGAAAAGAATCCGTCCGTAAGAATCCTGTAAAAAAATACTGCCAATGTTGATGGCCGATTGGATAGTTTTACTAATTTTGCCCCCGAATTTTAAAATCTTCTGCAATGAATAGCGCATTACCCATCACTCCCCGTCAGCGGGTTTTTCGTGAGATTAGAGATTATGTGTTGATCGCCATTGGCATGTTGATGTATGCCATCGGCTGGACAGTGTTCCTGTTGCCCAATGACCTGCCTTCGGGGGCGGTACCGGGTATCGCTTCTATCGTATATTGGGCGTCGGGTATTCCTGTCCAGTACACGTACATGACCATTAATGGTATCCTCTTGGTTTTCTCCATCATCATCCTGGGATGGAAGTTCAGTATGAAGACCATCTTTGCGGTCGTCGTGCTCAGTACGGTCCTGCCAATCATTCAGGCGGTCACCAATGGCCTTTCGCTCATTCACGACCAGCCGTTCATGGCGTGTGTGCTGGGAGCTACGTTCTGCGGTGGGGGCATCGGTGTGGCCTTTACCGCCAATGGCAGTACGGGAGGTACGGATATCATTGCGGCCATTGTAAACAAGTACCGCGACATCAGCCTGGGGCGCGTCATCATCCTGATGGACTTGGTCATCATCTCCTCCAGTTACCTGGTGCTCCACAATTGGGAGAAGGTGGTCTATGGTTTTGTGGTGTTGTTCGTCTCCGGCTATGTGCTGGACCAGGTGGTCAACAGTGCCCGCCAGTCCGTCCAGTTCTTCATTATCTCCAAAAAGTACGAGGAAATCGGCAAGCGCATCAACAAAGACCTGCACCGGGGCGTTACCTTTATTGATGGCGTGGGTTGTTATACCAACAACGGGGTGAAGCTGATGTTTGTGCTGGCCAAGAAAAGTGAGTCGAACACCATCTTCCGGCTCATCAAGGACATTGACCCGAGTGCTTTCGTGTCGCAGAGTGCCGTTATCGGTGTCTTCGGTGAAGGATTCGACCGTATCAAGGTGAAATGACAAACGATTAACTTACAATAATACATAAACGTATGATGACAAGCATTGAGATGGCCCGTCACATGACGATTGCCTACGACGTGAATTTGAGCAAGAGCAGCCTTCATGCGTTAGCTGACCTGCTGGTATGCAGGAAATGCAAGAAAGGCGACCGGTTGTTGAACGAAGGGGAAGTGTGTACCTGCATGAGGTACATTGAGAAGGGATTGATTCGTCAGCTTTATTATAAGTATGAGAAGGACTTGACGGAACATATCTCCTACGAAGGAGGAATGGTCATTTGTCTGGAAAGTTATCTGAAGGGGGTGCCGACCCGTCTCATGATTGAGGCGTTGGAGGCGGCCACCTTCTGGGAGATTGACAAGAAGCGGTTGGAGGAACTGGCACTGGAACGGGCGGACATTGGCTTGTGGTACCGGAAGGTGTTCGAGATTTCGCTGATTGAATCGCAGATAAAGGCAGACATTCTCCGTTTCGAACCCGCACATGAGCGGTATGCCCGATTGATGAAGCATCATCCCGAAATTCTGAAGCGTGCGCCGTTGGTCTATATCGCCTCGTTGCTGCAGATGACTCCAGAAACACTCAGCCGTGTCCGGTCGGCTGTCCTGAGAGGCGGCGAGGAGTAAGCCGCCTTTCAGGAGTCAATCCTAAAACAAGGTGATGCCGGCCTCAAATGTGGGCTGGTGGTCGAAGTTACGGTTCTTGTCGTAATACCGTGTCCAGCTGTATCCGCCTGCGGCGAAGATACCCAACCTGGGGGTCAGGTAGTAGGTGGCGTTGACACGTGGCTGGAAGGCGTACAGGCGTTCGGGACAACCGTTCTCGTGCTTGTTGTCCAACGCTTCGATGTGGTGGAAGCCGGCGTCCGCCGCCAGTTCCAGGTTGCGGACCGGCGTGAAGAACAGTCCCATCCGGTAGAAGGCCGACACCGAGAACTTGCGGTCCGTCCCCAACGGATAGAGGCCGCCGCCGATTTCTGTATAGCTGAACCGGTTCTTGAAGCGAACGGACAGGTGGGCGATGTTCAGGTTGCCGCCTCCCACCACCATTTGAATATGGGTGCGGGGATTGAGGTTGAACAGGCCTATTTGGTTCGTCGAGATGCTGTCATTGCTCATGTTCAGCAGTCCGATTTGCCAGCCCCTGTGCGTGCAGGCGGCGAAGTTGATCAGTCCCAATTGCAGCCCTTTGTTGGTCTCTGCGTAGTTGGCCGTGCTGAACTGCAGCCCTCCGTTCTCTACCGCCAGGTTGCTCAGTGCGGACAGCTGTCCTCCTCGGTTGCATTTCCCGGCAATGTTCATCAGTGCGGCGATTTGCACGCCACGCAGCGAATCGGCCGTCAGGTTCAGCGCGCCGCCTATCATGACTCCTTTCTGCTCCTTACGGGCGACATTGGCCAGTCCGGCGATGTGGAAACCGTTCATGGTTCCATTCCCTATGTTGAGCAGTCCGCTCACGGCCATTCCGCTCAAGTTGCCGCCGCTGATGTTGCCCAACGCGGACACCGCGACACCACGGGTGGTCTTCCCGGCCACGTTGACCAGGCCGCCTAACGTAAAGCCATAGGAATTTCTTCCTGTGATATTGGCGAGTCCGGCAATGTGCGCACCGCCTGCGTCAATCCCGGTGATGTTGACCAACCCACTCAGTTGTACGCCTTTCGAATCGTAGTGGTTCAGGCTGGAAACGACGTTGAGGCTGAATCCGTTCAAGTCTGGGAAACTGCTCAGCAGTCCCACATTGAGATACGTGCAGGGAGGCTGCTGTTGCTTGTCGGAGATATTCAGCGACACGTTGGCTCCTTTTTTCAGGCCGGGCGCCTTTCGTGAGGATTGGGCAGCTGACGGAGTTCCCGCCAGCCATTCAGCCAGCAGAAGGAACAAGAAGAGAGGGATTCGTTTCATATTCCTGTCAGTTTATGTTTTTGTGGCTCGTCACACTTCCTGGTACAGGAAGCGTTTGATGCTCTTTTTCGGTGTTTTCTCAAATTCTTCCGGATAAATCTTCATCCGCGACAACTGGGAGTAGGCGGGCAGTTCAGCGTTCAGGGCCACCCGGTTCTCTTCCATCACTTTTTCCAGGTCTTCGTCGGTCAGTCCCTGCTTGTACGCCTCGTCAAAGTCGGGGTACACCAGTCCGGCCAGCTTGTGGTCCTTGAGTTGGATGACGATGCTCTCCGCTACGTACGGCATGTTGTTCAGCTTGTCTTCGATTTCTTCCGGGTAGATATTCTGGCCTGAAGGTCCCAACAGCATGTTCTTGCTGCGTCCCTTGATGGTGATGTTGCCTTCCGCGTCCATGATGCCAAGGTCGCCGGTGTGCAGCCATCCGTCCTTGTCGATGGCCTGTGCGGTCGCTTCCGGGTTCTTGTAGTAGCCCAGCATGACGTTCTCGCCCCTTGTCAGGATTTCGCCTACCAGGTTCTGGGGGTCGGGACTGTCAATGATGACTTCCATGCGTGGAGCCGCTTTTCCGCAGGAGCCGGGCTTGAACTTGTGCCAGTCTTCGTAACAGATGATGGGGCCGCATTCCGTCATGCCGTAGCCCACGGTGTAGGGAAAGTCGATGCTGCGCAGCAAGGCTTCTACTTCCTGATTGAAGGCAGCTCCACCGATGATGATTTCGTAGAAGTTGCCGCCGAAAGCCTGAATCATGTGTTCCCGTACGGTCGCTTTAATCTTGTCGCTGACGATGGGCATCTTCAGCAGGATTTTCATCTTCAGCGTCTCCAGCATGGGCAATACTTTCTTTTTGATGATTTTCTCGATGATGAGCGGAACGGCGATGACGATGTTCGGCTTGATCTCGGCGAAGGCCTGGAAAATGATTTTCGGACTGGGCACACGGGTCAGGAAATAGACGTGACAGCCGCAGGAAATCTCGTACAGGAACTCAAAGGCCAGGCCATACATGTGGGCCATGGGGAGCATCGACACCACCTTGCTGCCGGGATGGAGGGCCAGTACCTCGAAGGCGAACTGTGTGTTCGACCAGAGTGTGCGGTAGGCCAGCATGACTCCTTTCGAGAAACTGGTGGTGCCGGAAGTATAGTTGATGACGGCCAGCTCATCGGGCAGGTCGCGGCGGTAGCTGACGTGTTCCTTGCGGAAATTCTTGGGATATTTCCGTCCGAACAGTTCGTTCAGGTGCTCACGGGCGTATTCCAGTTGCTTGCTGCGGCACACCAGCAGGGTGAAGTCGTTCATCAGGATGATGCCTTCCAGGTTCGGCATCTCTGCCTCGTTCAGTCCTTCCCAGACCACATCCCCCACAAACAGCAGGCGTGCGCCGGAATGGTTCGTGATATTGTGGACGTTGTCCGGTTTGAATTCGTGGAGGATGGGGACCGCTACCGCTCCGTAGGTCAGGATGGAGAGGAACGCCACGCCCCAGTGGGCGCAATTCCGTCCGCAGATGGCTACTTTGTCCCCCGGCTTGATGCCGCTTTCCTCCAGCAAGATATGCATTTTCTCTATTTTGCGGGCAAGGTCTTTATATTGTAGGGTGGCTCCTTTATAGTCTGTCAGGGCATCCAAGTCCCAGTTCTTTTTGATGCTTTCCTCAATGAAAGCCAAAAAACTCTTTTCCATAATCCGATTGTTTACTGCACAAATAATGAAGTTTTGTGCAAATATACCGTTTATTTTTAGAACTGCAACGTAAAAGGAGAAAAAACACGAAAAAAAAACGAGGATGGCTCCCTTGGGGCGGCTTGTCCTTCGCTGATGGAACCTTCGGAGGGAGAACGGAAAGGCGCAAGGAGAAGGGGTGCTTGCCGAAGCCAGGCTCTGTCTCTTTGCGCCTTTGTGTTATAGCGATGTCTTACGGAACGCCCGCAGTCATTCGCCGGAATAACTGCTGAAGTAGCGCATGAACTGTGTGCGTTCGAAGGGATTCACATCGCCTGCGGCTTTTGCGTTCATCCGTCCCTTGAACAGGTCGATGCTGTCAAAGCAGTTTTCGTCCATCCAGTCCGAAAGGGCCTGCTTCATGGCTCCGATGGCTTTCGGTCCCTGCTGGTAGAGGATGCTGCACACCTCTACGGCAGCGGCACCCGAGAGGACGGCCTTCACCACGTCGTCTCCGCTGTGCACACCGCCCGAGATGGCATAGTCCATCTTCCCCACTTCGGCAGAGGCGATGGCGGTCCAGCGCAGCCGGTCTGCCAGTTCGGTGGGAGAGCTCAGTACGTTCGTGCTCGTAAACGATAGATTGTCAATGTTAATGTCCGGCTGGTAGAAACGGTTGAACAGCACGACAGCTGCTGCTCCGTTGGCGTATAGCTGGTTGATGAGGGCGATGGGGTTGGTGAAGTTGGTGCCCAGCTTCATGATGACAGGAATGCTGATTTTCTTTTTCAGGTGGCTCAGGATGTCGATGTGGCGCTGCTCAAAGCTGCCCGGCACATAGTCCTTGCTGGTCTGCAGCGAGAGGATGTTCAGTTCCAGCGCGTCGGCACCGGCCTGCTGCATGAGTACGGCAAAGTCTTCCCACTCACTGTCGGTGCAGCAGTTGATGCTGGCGATGACGGGGATGTGGCAAACCTTTTTTGTTTCTTCGATGAGGCGGATGTGTTCGTTCAGCGCGTGAG
>JAQXRG010000074.1 GCA_029218405.1 Bacteroidales bacterium | reverse complement strand
GTAAGGTATTCGCTTTGCCTCTTCTTCTACCGTTCTTTCGTCCATAACCGTGATGCTTTTTAATAGTGCTCGTAAAATTACGGTTTCTATTTCATATCTCCAAACTTATTGCAATTTTTATCACTTCGATAGGCACTTGGTTTTCTTGAAGAGAAGCCTGACGCTACATTATTCATCGACAAGTATATTGTTTAGGAGAGAGGCCTATGCTCCCTCCTAAACAATCGTGTCCAAGGGACTGAGTAGTCACCCAAAGATATTACAGAGAAATACCTCATAACGGATAAGTAAATGTCCTTTGGCTCAATCTTTGAGGCTCACTGGCGGTCTTTGTCGCGGATTTCCACCCGGCGGATTTTTCCGCTGATGGTCTTCGGCAGCTCCGCCACAAACTCGATGACACGGGGGTACTTGTAGGGAGCCGTCACACGCTTCACGTGGTCCTGCAGCTCCTTCACCAACTCCGGACCGGCCTTCGCCTGGTAGTCCTTGGCCAGCACGATGGTGGCCTTCACCACCTGTCCGCGTATCTCGTCGGGCACACCGGTAATGGCGCATTCCACCACCGCCGGATGGGTCATCAGCGCGCTCTCCACCTCGAAGGGACCGATGCGGTAGCCGGAACTCTTGATGACATCGTCGGCACGGCCCACGAACCAGTAGTAGCCGTCCTCGTCACGCCAGGCCACGTCGCCCGTGTAGTAGACGCCGTCGTGCCAGGCCTCCTCGGTCAGGGCGGCATCGCGGTAATATTCCTTAAACAGTCCCAGCGGCTTGCCTTTCCCCGTCCGCACCACGATCTGTCCCTGCTCGCCGTCCTCCGCAGAACGGCCGTCGGGGGTCAGCAGGTCGATGTCGTACTGCGGATTGGGCACACCCATGCTGCCCGGCTTGGGCTCCATCCAAGGGAAGGTGCCCAGCGTCAGCGTGGTCTCGGTCTGTCCGAATCCCTCCATCAGCCGCAGGCCGGTAATCCGCCGGAAGGTCTCATAGACCGAGAAGTTCAGGGCCTCGCCGGCCGTGGTGCAGTACTCCAGCGACGAGAGGTCGTATCGGGTCAGGTCCTCGCGGATGAGGAAGCGGTAAACGGTGGGCGGGGCGCAGAGCGAGGTGATGCGGTAGTCATGTATCTTCTGCAGAATGTCCGCCGGCGTGAACTTCTCGTGGTCATAGACGAAGATGTTGGCCCCGGCAATCATCTGTCCGTAGAGCTTCCCCCATACAGCCTTCCCCCATCCCGTATCGGCGATGGTGAGGTGCAGGCTGTCGGCGTGCAGGTGATGCCAGAAGCTGCCCGTGGCAATGTGGCCCAGCGGGTAGGTGAAGTCGTGCGCCACCATCTTCGGGTTGCCGGTGGTGCCCGAGGTGAAGTACATCAGCATGATGTCATCGTTGTCGTTGGCCTGTACCGGACGCACGAAGGGAGACGCCGCGCGCAGTCCCTCGTGGAAGTCGAGGAAGCCGTCGGGACACGCCGGACCCACGCTCACCACCTTCTCCACACTGGGCGAATCGGGCAGCGCGTCCTGGACGTGCCGCAGGATGACCTCCTCGCCCGCCGCCACAATCAGCTTGATGGTGGCCGCCTGGCAACGATAGACAATGTCCTTCTTGGTGAGCAGGTGGGTGGCCGGGATGACGATGGCCCCTATCTTGTGCAGCGCGATGATGGAGAACCAGAACTCGTAGCGGCGCTTCAGGATGAGCATCACCTTGTCACCCTTGCCGATGCCCAACTGCTGGAAGTAGGACGCCGTCTGGTCGGTGTATTTCTTCAGGTCGGCATACGTGAACTGGATGCGCTCGCCCTTGTCGTTGGTCCACAGCAGCGCGTTCTTGTCAGGACACTCCGCCGCCCAGACGTCCACCACGTCATAACCAAAGTTGAAGTTCTCGGGTACCTTTATCCGGAAGTTCCGGATGAAGTCTTCTTGCGAGCTGAAGCTCGTCTGTGTGACAAATCTTTCTACCATACTGCCTCCTTATTTATTGATGACGACGGCGAGAAACTTCACCGCCTTTCCGTCCAGTGCCTTCATGCCGTGGGGCTGGGAGGCATCGTAATACACACTGTCGCCCAGGTTCAGCACCAGTTCCTTGCCGCCCACCTTGAGCAGCAGCCGCCCCTCGATGACCAGGTCGAACTCCTGTCCCTGGTGCGCGTTGAGGCAGAGCGGCGCTTCCGCCGGCTTCGGCTCTACCGTCACGATGAACGGGTCGGCCTTCCGGCCCTTGAACCCGGAGGCCAGCGACTGGTACTTGTACGCCTTGGTCCGCTCCACCGATATGCCGGTGCCCCGCCGGGTCAGGAAATAGGATTTCATCTTCGGCTCCTCGCCGAACATCAGCTCGTCCAAGCTGATGCCATTGGCCGAAGCCACCTTCTGCAGGCGGGCCACCGAGAGGTCGAAGGTGCCGGACTCCATGTGGCGGTACTCCTCCGCCGGGATGCCACACCGGGCGGCCATCGCCTCTACGTCGAGCTCCAGCGCATCGCGCAGTCCCTGCAGACGCTGTGCTATAAGTCTGATTTCTTCATCCATTGTTCGTATAGTTGTTGTTTTCCGGCCTCAAATGTAGCAAAGATTTCGCACATACGGGCTACATCCCGCGCAGAAACTTGTCCGAGTCATGGTTTTTGCCGTACGTCCCAGCCACTCCGGGACGTACGGCAACGTGTAAACCCTGTTTGCTGTCCAGCGGCTCCACGGAGCAGGAGCCATCCGGCACAAGGGACTTATTTCTTCGCCCGCTCGCGCCGCAAGACGTTCTGCAGTTCGAAGACGATGTCGGGATGCGCCTGTGCCACATTGGTCCGCTCGCCCACCTCCTCACGGATATTGTACAGCTGCGGGACGCTCAGGTTGCCCGTCTCAATCTTAGGTCCCCAGGGAATCATGGCCGGCCCGTCGTTCGGCTCAATGTACTTCCAGTCCTTCGTGCGGACGGACAGCACATGATTGGAAGCCTGCTCCACCACCCACGGGCGGTCCGTGTTGTCCGTACCCAACAGGTTGCCCAGACGGTCCTGGCTGTCGGGCGCGCTGCCCTTGGGAAGACGTGCCTGAATCAGGCTGCCCAGCGAGGCCATCCAGTCGATGTGCGACATCAGCACGTCCGACTCGCGTCCGCCCTTCACCGCAGCCGGCCA
>JAQXRG010000073.1 GCA_029218405.1 Bacteroidales bacterium | reverse complement strand
TCTGCCTTCTGCAGCTCAGCCTTCAGTGCGGCCACGGCCTTCGCGCCGTCAGCGCTCAGGGTCTCGATCTGCTTGTTCACGGCAGACAGCGAGCCCTTGATCTCCGACTGTGCGGAAGTCAGGCCCGAGATGGACGTGTTAACGGCATCCATCTTGCTTGAAAGGTCACTCTTGACGGCATTGACGTTGGTGTTGACCTGATCGATGTCGTCATCGTAGTCCTTACAAGAAGTGAAAGTAGCTGTCGAAGCCATTACCAACGCTCCGAACAGCAGTGCACTTAAATACTTTTTTCTCATGATAAAAAAATTTTAATTTATAAATTAAAAAACTCAAATTGTTCTAACTCAAGTTGTTCTTAATCTACTCTCTCGGGAAACTGTTAACGGCGGGGGACAGGGGCGGTACCCTTGAGGGACGGACGGCGAGGATTTCAGACCGTTTTCGGCCTCCCTCACCCCCTTCAGCAGCCTCAGAACGCCGTTTTACCCCCGATTGGGTGGTCGCGGCGGCTACTGAACCATATAGGGTCTAAGTTCCCCCTTTTCTGTCTTCCGTTGGTCAACGAATTTCCCTTTCAAAGATCTCTCTCGCCTGACGCGCACCCCACCCAGCATCCGGAATACTCGATGGGTGCTCATTGGGCAATTGAAACCGTATCGGACTATCACAGATAGCCTTTACTGGGACAAAGGTAAAGACTTTATTTGATGTAGCAAGCGGCCGATACAAAAAATCTTATCAAATTTCACTTTTTTTAATCCAACAGCCTTTCCGAATCCCCTCTACAGGGGGTTCTGAGGCCGTTTTTGCCTGTTTTGAACTGACTTAGGCACTTGTGGCGGCGGTCAGCGGGCGTTTCTGGCTACTCCTTATTATATATAGAGGGGGCCTTCATCGGTCAGTCTTTCAAACATCCCACGGGAACGACCAGCACGCCGTCTTCCTTCCGCCGATAGGCGTAGCTGCCTACCCCGGTGAGGACCATCAGGAAGGAGGGAGCCTTCATCCGGGTGGTGTCTATCTTGGCGGCAAGAGCCTTCAGGGTAGCGGCTCCCTCGTTGATGAGGGTCTCGCCGCCTATCTTGATTTCGACCAGGCCGTACGCCCCATTGCGCAGGTGGATGACGGCGTCGCATTCCAGCCCGTTCTTGTCGCGGTAATGATAGACCTGCCCGTCCATTGCGTCCGCATACACACGAAGGTCGCGCACGCACAAGGTTTCGAACAGCAGTCCGAATGTCTCCATGTCGCCTATAAGGTCGCAGGGACCCAGCCCCAATGCAGCGGCGGCGATGGAAGGATCGACAAAGTAACGGGTGTCGCTGGTCCGAATGGCGGTCTTCGAGCGCAGGTTGGGATTCCATGCCGGCATGTCTTCGATGACGAAAATCATCCGCAGCGCGTTCAGGTAGGAGGCGGTAGTGGCATCGCTCAGTCTTTCGGCCTCGTTCGACTGCATGTCGGCTGTGATGGTGCCGATGCTGACCTGTGCGCCTTGCATCCTTGCGTAGGAGCGCATGAGCCTTTTGGCCCTGCTCTCATCTCTTTCTTTCCCATCCACCCTTGAGATGTCTGAGCGTGTGATGGCTTCATAATACTCGGCTACCTGCAGCAGTGCCGCTTTCTCGGACTTCTTGTTCAGGGACTTCGGCCATCCACCCCGGCACACCAAGAAGGCCAGACGTTCGATGGAGACAGGGTTACAGCCTTCTACGTCCAGCGCTCCGGCAAACAGTCGCTCCAAGCTGACCTCACCGGTGGATTCCTGCGACTCCCACAGGCTCATCGGTCTCATTTTCAACCATCCGAAGCGTCCGGCACCCGAATGGATGATTTTCTTACGGTCTTCCTCCTTGGGGACGGCCGAACCGGTCAGGAGGAACTGTCCGTCTTCGTCCCGATGGTCTATCTCAAACCGGATGGCGTCCCACAGCTGGGGAGCCAACTGCCATTCGTCGATTAACCTTGGAGTGGCTCCTTTCAGCAGTAGCTTGATATTGGTTTCGGCAAGATGCAGGTTCTGACGGATAGAGGTAGGATCGTCCATATACAGGATACTTTTCGCCTGCTGTTCGGCAGTCGTGGTCTTACCGCATGCCTTAGGACCCTCGATGAGTACAGCTCCCATGGCCTCCAGTTTTTCAGCCAATATTTTGTCGGAAATCCGATGCTTATATGCTCCCATTTTCTTCTTTATTTTTTGTTGATGCAAATATACTGAAAATATTTGTAAATCAGCACTAATTTCTGCCTTATTTTGCTATTTGGCCGATTTTCGTTTAGTCATTTGGCTGATTTTCATTTAGCAATTTGGCTGATTTTCGTTTAGCTGTTTGGCCGATTTTCGTTTGGCAATTTGGCGGAATTCGTTCGGCACTCATGGTCGGAAATACAGCTAAAAAAACAGTCGTGGCATTTGGTGGTTCGGCTTCGGTTTGTTATCTTTGCAGACAGAGGGCGGCGACCTACCCGCAAGAGACTATAGTTAAATGTGAATATCATGAGGAAAGAGATTAGATTTCCTGATAGATTGTTATGCGGCAGAGCATACCTTATCGATTGAGGACGCCGTGGAAGATATGGCACAGATATGTGAGATGCAGGGAGGGCATATTGCATGATTAACGGAGGCGCGGTCCATGTATTTTCGTACCTTCAACAGGAAATTGAAGAAAACACTATTATGAGAATCCGGGATTTAGTTCCAGATTCTCATAATAGTGCTCGCTGAAAGCATCCAGGATGCTATTAATGAATCATCGTGTTGGTGCCCTCTACGATGCAGCCGCCGGCGAAGACGCAGCGGACGCGGGCCTTGCGGTCGAGGATGACAATGTCAGCATCCTTGCCCTTCTGCAGCGTACCCTTGCGGTCGGCGAGGCCCAGGATGCGGGCAGGTGTCTCGGAAGCCATGCGGACAGCGTCCTCCAAAGGAATCTCCGCCTTGTTGTACATCGTCTGGACCAACGCCTCGGAAGTGGCGATGGAGCCGGCCAGTGAGATGCCGTCGGCCAGCTTGCAGACACCGTCGGCGATGATGTAGCGCGGGTCGTCGATGGGCTCGCCCGCATAGCCGGCGTACTTCAGCGCGTCGGTCACCAAGCAGGTGTTCTCTACGCCCTTCAGCTTATAGACCAACTTCAGGATGGTGGCGGGCAGGTGGATGCCGTCGGCGATGACCTCCACGCTCATGCCGTCGGTGAGATAGACGCTCTCCACGGTGCCCTCGTACTTGTACTCACGGCGCTTGTGGAAGCCGGGCATGGCGTTGTAGAAGTGGGCCGCATGGGTGAAGCCGGCCTGGAAGGCAGCCTGTACCTCGTCGTACTCGGCCTCGGTGTGGGTAAGCGCGGCCAGGATGCCTTTCGAGGTGATGTAGCGGGCAAAGTCGTGCGCGCCCGGCAGCTCGGGACTGATGTCCCAGCGGCGGATGCACTGCGTGCTTTCCACTAACGGCATGTACTCGTCGGGATTGGGGTCTTTCAGGAACTCGGCCCACTGGGTACCGCCCATCTTGCGGCTCAGGTACGGGCCCTCGATGTGAAGGCCGGCGATGGCGGAGCCGGGAACGGCCATCAGTTCCTCGCAGGTCTTCACGGCCTTGCCGATGGTCTCGAAAGTAGAGGAAGAGAGCGTGGGCAGGATGGTGGTGGAGCCGTGCCGCAGGTGGGTCTGCACGGCAGTGGTGAAGGCTTCGGGAGTGGCCTCGGTGAAGTCGTGTCCGCCGCCGCCATGCACGTGCATGCTCACGAAGCCCGGCACGATGTTCATGCCCTTGGCGTCGATGACATTGGCGCCGATGATGGCCATGTCGCTGTTGGTCACTTCCAGTATTTTCCCGTCGCAGATAAGTACGGAGCCGTCCTTCATCCAGCCCTGCGGAGTCAGGATGCGGCCATTTATGATTTGCGTCAACATAAGTTCGTTGGTGTTAATGGTTGATGGTTCGGAAGATTAGATGGTATAGGTGCCTTCTACCAGTTCGCCCATGGCCCATACGGCGCGCACGTTCAGGTCGTCGTCGAGGGCGATGATGTCAGCGTCCTTGCCCTTTTCGAGGGTACCCTTGCGGTCGAGCACGCCCATGATGCGGGCCGGGGTCTCGGAGCACATGCGGCAGGCGTCCTGCAACGGAATCTCGGCCTTCTGGACAATGGTGCGGATGAGGCGGTCCATGGTGGCGATGGAGCCGGCCAGCGCGGAGCGGTCGGCCAGCTTGCAGACGCCGTCCTCGATGATGACACGGGGGTCGAAGGCCTCCTGGCTGTCGCTGGCGGCGCAAGCCAAGGCATCGGTGATGAGGGCGGTACGTTCCACGCCCTTCGCGCGATAGACGAGGCGCAGGATGGTGGGCGGCACGTGGATGCCGTCGGCCACTACCTCGACGGTCATGTCGTCGATGAGGTAGATGCTCTCTACGGTGCCTTCGTACTTATAGCCGCTGCGCTTGTGGAAGCCGGGCATGGCGTTGTAGAAGTGGGTGGCGTGGGTGAAGCCGGCCTGGAAGCCGGTGCTGATGTCCTCGAACTCGGCCTGTGTGTGTCCGGCGGAGGCCACAACCCCCTTCGAGGTGATGTATTTGGCGAACTGCATGGCGCCTGGCAGCTCGGGAGCGGCGTCCCAGCGCTTGATGCAGTGGGTGTTCTCCAGCAGCGGGATGTATTCGTTCGGGTCGGGGTTCTTGATGTTCTCCGGCATCTGGCCGCCGGCCATCTTCATGTTGAAGTAATGTCCTTCGAGGTGCAGGCCCAGTACGGGGCTGTTGGGCTCGGCCATGAGTTTCTCCGTGGTGGCCGCGGCGGCGTAAATCATCGGCATGGTGGACGAGGAGAGCGTGGGGAAGATACTGGTGGTGCCATGCTGCATGTGCGCCTTGACAGCCGCGCGGAAAGCGTCCTCCGAGCCTTCCATGAAGTCACGTCCACCTCCGCCGTGGCAGTGGATCTCGACCCCGCCCGGCACGATGTACATGCCTTTGGCATCGATGAGCGTTGCTCCAACAATAGGAAGGTCACAGTTGCTTACTTCCAGGATCTTATGGTCTCTGATGAGTACGGAGCCTCCCTTCAACCAGCCTTGCGGGGTAAGGATTCGGGCGTTGTAAATTTGGGTTAGCATAATAATTTTAGGTATAACATTAGTGAATGATTGCCCAAAGATAGCGATTTATCGGACACGTTGTAACGGTGGAGGCGTTTTTTTTCAATAAAAAATTTACGGGGAAAGATGGATTAAATGAATTATTATTTGTAACTTTGTCGCCCGATTATAGTGTATTGCTGCTTTGGGAACAATGGATATATATAAGGTAGAGCTGAAAGAGATGCGCGAGGACTCGTGCCGCTATACGTACGAACTGGACGACGCTTTTTTCGAAGCCATTGAGGCTCCGGAAATCCAGAAAGGACATCTTCATGTGACCTTGGACGTGAGGAAGGGAATCGATGTATATCATCTTTCGTTCCACACCGAAGGGGTGGTCACGGTTCCCTGTGACCGCTGCCTGGACGACATGGACATCGACGTGATGACCGATGACCGGCTGGACGTGAAGCTGGGTGCGGACTACCAGGACGGCGAGACGTGTGTGACGGTTCCCGAAGAAGACGGATACATTGACGTGGCGTGGCTGCTCTATGAGTTCATCGAGCTGAGCCTGCCCATGACGCATACGCACGCTCCCGGCGAGTGCAACCCGCAGATGATGGGCGTGCTGAACGAGCATCTCAGCCGGCTGGCGGACGAGGCGGAAGCCGAGGACGCGGAGGATGGGGAAGACGGCCCGACGAGGACGGACGGAACGGACGAGGAAACGCCCACCGACCCCCGCTGGGACGCCTTGAAGCAAATATTAAATAATAACAATAAATAATTAAGTAAAATGGCACATCCTAAAAGAAGACAATCAAAGACCAGAACTGCGAAGAGAAGAACTCATGACAAAGCAGTTGCCCCTACTTTGGCTATCTGCCCGAACTGTGGCGAATGGCACGTATATCACACTGTATGCCCCGCTTGCGGCTATTACAGAGGTAAAGTAGCGATTGTGAAAGAAGCTGCTGTATAAGCAGGAAGGCTTCGAGTATTGAGAACATCTTTGCATGTTCCCGTGAAAGGACTAAGCCGGAGGGCCATTCGGCTCGACGGCTTTTTCTTTTTCCATTGGGATGCGTAGCAAGACAAAACAGAAACAACGAATGGAAAAGATAAATGCTGTGATTACAGGCGTCGGCGGCTACGTGCCCGACTATGTCCTGACCAACGATGAGTTGTCGAGAATGGTGGACACCAACGATGAGTGGATCATGACCCGCATCGGCGTGAAGGAACGCAGAATCCTCAACGAGGAGGGACTGGGCACGTCGTACATGGCCCGCAAGGCGGCCAAGCAACTGATGCAGAAGACCCAGTCGGACCCCGCGTCGGTGGACTGCGTGATCGTCACCACCACCACGCCCGACTTTCATTTCCCTTCCACCGCTTCCATCCTCTGTGACAAGCTGGGCCTGAAGAACGCATTCGCCTTCGACCTGCAGGCCGCCTGCAGCGGGTTCCTCTATGCCATGGAGGTGGCCGCCGGCATGATCCAGAGCGGACGGCACAAGAAAATCATCGTCTGCGGCGCGGACAAGATGTCGTCGATGGTGAACTACGACGACCGTGCCACCTGCCCCATCTTCGGGGACGGAGCGGCGTGCGTGATGATGGAGGCCACCACCGAGGACTATGGCGTGATGGACTCTATCCTGCGGACGGACGGCAAGGGACTGCCCTTCCTGCACATGAAGGCGGGCGGGTCGGTGTGCCCGCCGTCGTACTTCACCGTGGCCAACAAGATGCACTACCTGTACCAGGAGGGACGCACGGTGTTCAAGTATGCCGTGTCGAACATGTCGAACGTGACGGCGCAGATTGCCGAACGCAACGGACTGAACAAGGACAACATCGACTGGGTCATCCCGCACCAGGCCAACATGCGCATCATCGACGCGGTGGCCGCACGCCTGCAGGTGCCCATCGAGAAGGTGATGGTGAACATCCAGCGTTACGGCAATACCAGCTCGGGGACGCTGCCGCTGTGCCTTTGGGACTATGAGAAGAAGCTGAAGAAGGGTGACAACCTGATATTCACCGCCTTCGGGGCCGGGTTCACCTGGGGTGCCTCGTACGTGAAGTGGGGGTACGATGGAAAATAACAGCGTACACAAGGCCGGCTTTGTCAACATCGTGGGCAACCCCAATGTGGGGAAATCGACCCTGATGAACCTGCTGGTGGGCGAGCGGATCTCCATCGCGACCTTCAAGGCGCAGACCACCCGCCACCGCATCATGGGCATCCTGAACACGGACGACATGCAGATTGTGTTCTCCGACACGCCGGGCGTGCTGAAGCCGAACTACAAGCTGCAGGAGTCGATGCTGAACTTCAGCGAGTCGGCACTGGTGGACGCGGACGTGCTGCTGTACGTGACGGACACGCAGGAAAAGACCGACAAGAACGCGGACTTTCTGGAGAAGGTACGGAACGTGAAGGTGCCGGTGCTGCTGCTCATCAACAAGATTGACCTGAGCAACCAGGAGGAGCTGGTGAAGCTGGTGGAGGAATGGCACGCCCTGCTGCCCGACGCGGAGATTATCCCCATCTCGGCCCAGGCGCGGTTCAACGTGGACGTGGTGATGCGGCGCATCAAGGCCCTGCTGCCCGACTCGCCGCCTTACTTCGACAAGGACCAGCTGACGGACAAGCCTGCCCGCTTCTTCGTGACCGAAATCATCCGCGAGAAGATCCTGCTCTACTACGACAAGGAGATTCCGTATGCCGTGGAGGTGGTGGTGGAACGCTTCAAGGAAGAGGCGAAGAGCATCCACATCAACGCGGTCATCTACGTGGAACGGGAGTCACAGAAGGGCATCCTCATCGGCCATCAGGGAAAAGCATTGAAGAAGGTGATGACCGAGGCGCGGAAGACCCTGGAACACTTCTTCCGCAAGGCCATCTACCTGGAAACCTTCGTGAAGGTGGACAAGGACTGGAGAAGTTCCGACAAGGAACTCAAGAACTTCGGCTACCAGCCGGAGTGAGATGTAGAAAAAAGCAATTCAATGAAATATGGGAAACTTAGTAGCTATCGTAGGACGCCCCAATGTGGGAAAGTCGACACTGTTTAACCGCCTGACCAAAACGCGTCAGGCTATCGTGAACGAACAGGCCGGTACAACCCGCGACCGCCAGTACGGCAAGTCGGAATGGCGGGGAAAGGAATTCTCGGTGGTGGACACCGGAGGATGGGTGGTCAACTCGGACGACATCTTCGAAGGAGAAATCCGGAAGCAGGTGGCACTGGCCATGGAAGAGGCCGATATCATCCTTTTCGTGGTGGACGTGATGAATGGGGTGACGGACTTGGACATGGACGTGGCCGCCATCTTGCGCCGCTCGAAGACACCCGTCATCGTGGTGGCCAACAAGACGGACAACAACGACCTGCAGTACAACGCCGCCGAGTTCTATCGGTTGGGACTGGGCGACCCTTATTGCATTTCCGCCATGAGCGGGAGCGGCACCGGTGACCTGCTCGACCTGGTCCTCGACAAGTTCCGCAAGGAAGCGGACGAACTGGTGGAGGAGGACATCCCCCGCTTTGCGGTGGTGGGCCGTCCCAATGCCGGCAAGTCGTCCATTGTCAACGCCTTCATCGGCGAGGACCGCAACATCGTGACCGAAATCGCGGGCACCACGCGCGACTCCATCTATACCCGGTACGACAAGTTCGGCTTCGACTTCTACTTGGTGGATACCGCCGGTATCCGCAAGAAGAACAAGGTGAACGAGGACCTGGAGTACTATTCGGTGCTGCGCTCCATCCGCTCCATCGAAAACTCGGACGTATGTATCCTGATGCTCGACGCCACCCGTGGCATCGAGGGACAGGACCTGAACATCTTCTCGCTCATCCAGCGCAACCAGAAAGGACTGGTGGTGGTGGTCAACAAGTGGGACTTGGTGGAAGACAAGACGGTGAAGGTGATGAAGACCTTCGAGAACGCCATCCGCGAGCGGCTGGCCCCGTTCACCGACTTCCCCATCATCTTCGGATCGGCCCTGACCAAGCAGCGCATCTTCAAGGTGCTGGAAGCGGCTCAGGCGGTCTATCAGGCCCGCACGACCCGTATCTCCACCTCGCGCCTCAACGAGGAGATGCTGCCGCTCATCGAGGCGTATCCGCCTCCCTCGAACAAGGGCAAGTACATCAAGATAAAGTATGTGACCCAACTGCCGAACACGCAGGTCCCCTCGTTCGTGTTCTTCGCCAACCTGCCGCAGTACGTCAAGGAGCCGTACCGCCGCTTCCTTGAGAACAAGATCCGCGAACGCTGGCCGCTGAGCGGCACGCCCATCAATATCTTTATCCGACAAAAATAAGTATCACCTTTTAATACTATCAGATTATGGCTAAGAAAGCTCTTTTAATGATTCTCGATGGCTGGGGCTGCGGCGACCACCAGAAAGACGACGTGATCTTCAACACTCCGACTCCGTACTGGGACAGCCTGCTGGCGGACTATCCCCACTCGCAGCTGCAGGCCAGCGGTGAGAACGTGGGTCTGCCCGACGGACAGATGGGCAACTCAGAAGTGGGACACCTGAACATCGGTGCCGGACGTATCGTGTACCAGGACCTGGTGAAAATCAACCGTGCCTGTGCCGACAACAGCATCCTGAAGAACCCCGAGGTGGTGTCCGCTTTCGGCTATGCCAAGGAACACGGCGTGGGCATCCACTTCATGGGACTGACCTCGAACGGCGGCGTGCACTCCTCGCTGGACCACCTGTACAAGCTGTGCGACATCGCCAAGGAATACGGCCTGGAAAAGACCTTCATCCACTGCTTCATGGACGGCCGTGACACGGACCCGAGAAGCGGCAAGGGCTTTATCGAGGAACTGACCGCCCACTGCGCCCAGAGCGCCGGTGTCATCGCCTCCATCGTGGGACGTTTCTACGCCATGGACCGCGACAAGCGCTGGAACCGTGTGAAGGAAGCCTACGACCTGCTGGTGGAAGGCAAGGGCAAGCAGGCCACCGACATGGTGCAGGCCATGCAGGAATCGTATGACAACGACGTGACCGACGAGTTCATCCTGCCCATCCACAACGCGACGGTCGATGGCACCATCAAGCCGGGCGACGTGGTCATCTTCTTCAACTACCGCAACGACCGCGCCAAGGAACTGACCATCGTGCTGACACAGCAGGACATGCCCGAGGAAGGCATGCACACCCTGCCGGGCCTGCAGTACTACTGCATGACTCCGTACGACGCCTCGTTCACCGGTGTGCACATCCTCTTCCCGAAAGAGAACGTGCAGAACACCCTGGGCGAGTATCTCGCTGCCAACGGCAAGACACAGCTGCACATCGCCGAGACGGAAAAGTACGCGCACGTGACCTTCTTCTTCAACGGCGGACGCGAGACCCCGTACGACAACGAGGACCGCATCCTGGTGCCCAGCCCGAAGGTAGCCACCTACGACCTGAAGCCGGAAATGAGTGCCTATGAAGTGAAGGACAAGCTCGTGGAGGCCATCGGCACGCAGAAGTACGACTTCATCGTGGTGAACTATGCCAACGGTGACATGGTGGGCCACACCGGTATCTACCCTGCCATCGAAAAGGCGGTGACCGCTATCGACAACTGTGTGAAAGACACCGTGGAAGCCGCCAAGGCCAACGGATACGAGGTCATCATCATCGCCGACCATGGCAACGCTGACCACGCCCTGAACGAGGACGGCACCCCCAACACCGCCCACTCGCTGAACCCGGTTCCGTTCGTTTACGTGACCGAGAACAAGGAGGCGGAGGTAGCGGACGGTGTACTGGCCGACGTGGCTCCGTCTATCCTGCACATCCTGGGCATGGCACAGCCGGCCGAGATGACAGGCAAGGACCTGATTAAGTAATTTTTCAAGACGTATGTATGTTTCAGACACAGGCCGGCACGGGGCAGGCAGTTCCTTCTCCGTGTGGTCTGTGTCTGTTTTTTTAAGACAGAACGATATGATTCAGATACAAGACGTGGTGGTCAGCTTGGACGTGTTCCGGGAGAAGTTCCTGTGCGACCTGTCGGCCTGCAAGGGCGAATGCTGCATCGAGGGGGACGCAGGGGCTCCGGTGGAGCCGGACGAGGTGGCCGAGCTGGAAGCGGCGCTGCCGGCCGTCTGGGACGACCTCTCGCCCGAGGCCCGGGAAGTGATTGACCGTCAGGGAGTGGTCTATACCGACTGTGAAGGGGATCTGGTGACCTCCATCGTGAACGGGAAGGACTGTGTGTTCACCTGCTACGACGAGAAGGGAAGCTGCTATTGCGCCATCGAGAAGGCCTACCGCGAGGGCCGGTGCGGGTTCTACAAACCGGTGTCCTGCCATCTTTACCCCATCCGGGTGGGCGATTACGGCCCTTTCAAGGCGGTGAACTATCACCGCTGGAAGGTCTGCAAGGCGGCCGTCCTGCTGGGACAGAAGGAGAACCTGCCCGTCTATCGTTTTCTCAAGGAACCACTCATCCGGAAGTTCGGAAGGGAATGGTACGAGGAACTGGAGACGGTGGCGGAAGAACTGACCAAACAAAAGCTGATTTGAAAGGAAATGTGACAATGAAACGGTTTACGATTCTTATAGCGGGACTGGCCTTCTTGGGAGCCTGTTCCGACCGTTCCGCACCGGAGGCCGAGACTCCGGATCAGACGGTGGACCTGACGGAGAACGGGACGGTAGTGCCGGGCGTGCTGCGCGTGAAGTTCACGGAAGAGCCGGCCGCTGGCCATGAGGCCTTGCGCGTGAACGGGATGACCCTGCGGATTACCCGGATGGAACGGGTGTTCCCGGAGGCCGGACGGTACGAGGAACGCACCCGCAGGGAAGGATTGCACCTGTGGTACAACGTCTGGTACGAACAGGCGCTGACCGCTTCGACCGTGGCCCGCGAGGTGTCGGTGGCCGACGGCGTGGAGACCGCCGAACCGGTGTATGCCATCCAGTCGCGCGGCCTGTCTGCGGCTGTGGGCAGCCGGGAGGCCGTACAAGCCCGTGCCGGTGCCTGGCTGTACAACGACCCGGAGGCCGGCAAGCAGTGGTACTTGCGCAATCCCGGCACGGAGGCGTGGCAAAGGACTGGAGCCGATGTGGGCCTGACCGACGAGGTGTGGCGGCAGTATAACGGCGACCCGAGTATCGTGGTGGCGGTGGTGGACGGTGGCATGGACGTGACGCATCCTGACCTGATAGACAATCTCTGGACGGGAGAGGACGGACAGCATGGCTGGAATTTTACGAACAACTCGGCCTACCTGACTCCCTATGCGCACGCCACGCATGTGGCCGGACTGGTGGCGGCCACCAACGACAACGGGAAGGGCATCAGCAGCATCGCCGGAGGTGACGGGACTCCCGGCAGTGGTGTCAGGCTGATGAGCTGCCAGATAATGAACGCATACGGCAGCAGCGTGGGAGTGAACTACGCGGCGGCCATCAAGTATGGTGCCGACCACGGGGCCATCATCAGCCAGAACTCCTGGGGCTACGCGAAGGAGCAGGAGACCGGCCAGGCGGAGAAAGACGCCATCGACTATTTCATCAAGTACGCTGGCTGTGACGAGAACGGCCACCAACGGCCCGACAGTCCGATGAAAGGAGGCATCGTGTTGTTCGCCACGAACAACCACAACAGTGAGTCGGAACTGGATGCGGCTCCGGCCGATTACGAGCCCGTAGTGGCAGTGGCGGCCTTGGGACCCGACTTCCGGAAGGCCAGCTATTCGGACTATGGCGGTTACATTGACATTGCCGCGCCGGGGGGGAACAACACCCAGACAGGGGGCGGCATCTGGAGCACCTATTCAGACGGCGGCTATGGGTATCTCTCCGGTGCCTCGATGGCCTGTCCGTTGGTCAGCGCCACGTGCGCCCTGATTATCCAGAAATACGGGATGGGGAAACCGGGATTCACGCCCGACCGTCTGAAAGACATCCTGTTCAGTACGGCTACCAACATCAACGCCTACAACCCCGACTATGTGGGGAAACTGGGGGCAGGAGCCGTCAACATCGAGCGGGCCTTGAGCCAGGAGACCGACCAACAGCTGATGTTCGAGCTGGAGGAGAACCGCATTACGACAGGGTCCTTACGGTTCAAGGTCAATTCGGCACTGGCCGGTGACGGAGAGCTGACCCTGTACAACGGGACCGGCTACCAGGTGTACCGGCAGACCGTCACCGTGCGCGCTTATTCCTGGTTCACCCTGGACGTGTCGCGTTTGTCAGCAGGCTATTACACGCTGCGATACGCCTGCAACGGCACGAACGTAAAAGAGAATTTCATCAAATACTAAGGAGCTATGAGACGTTTGTTTATTACCTTATTGCTGGCCGGCATGACAGCGGCGAAGGCCGGGGCGCAGGACGCTGCCGTGACCGTGGAACCGCTGCAGTCCGGTGCCGCCAACTTCCTGTCCCTGCCTACGGACGCCCGTTCGGCGGCGATGGCCGGAGCGGGCGTGGCCTTGGTTGGAAATCCGCAAGCCGTGTTCCACAACGGAGCGGCCGTCTTTGGCGGCCCGGCGAAAGCGGGGGCCGCTTACACCTATTCGCCCTGGATGCGCGACTTTACGTCGGGTTACCACCTGCATACCGTGGGCGGTTTCTACCGCCTGAACGACCGTCATGCCGTACTGGCCGGTTTCCGTCATTTGGGGTATCCTTCCCTGCTGGGCGGAGCGGACCAGCCGTCCGTCAAGGCCAAGGAGTGGGCCGTGGAGGCCGGCTATGCCTTCCGGATACGGGACGGACTGTCCGTCGCCGCCACCGCCCGGTACGTGTACTCCGCCCTGGGAGAAGTGAACGGGAACAACGGTGCCAGCACGGTCGCCTTCGATGCAGGCATCTTCTACCAGCAGGCTTTTGCCGGTGAGACCGACAACGGGGACTGGACGGTGGGACTGCAGGCTGCCAACTTCGGCCCGCAGATGAGCTACCTGTCCGGTAAGGAACACCTGCCGGCCGTGGTGAAGGCAGGAGGAGCCGTACGGCTGCCCTTCAGCCTGTTCCACCAGGTGACCCTGACGACCGATGTGGCCTACCGGGTACAGCCATCGGATGTCCGTTCGCTCAGCGTCTCGGCAGGTGCCGAGTATGCCTTGCTCGACCTGCTGTTCCTGCGCGGAGGCTATCACTATGGCGACAAGGAAAAGGCCGACTGCAGTTACGGGACTGCGGGAGCCGGCCTTTCGTTGTATGGCGCACAGGTGGACTTCAGCTGGCTGTTCGCCGGGAAGGACTGTGCGTTCCGTAACACTTGGTGGATAACGGTGGGGTACAGTTTCTGACGGCCCTTATTTCAGCAGACAGACAACAGAAGCACAGGCACCCATTTTCAACTGGGTGTTTGTGCCTTCTGTTTTTTGTTGCACTTTCCCTTGCACAGCCAGGACTTTCTCCACCGTGTCGGTCAGCGGCAGTGTCACCTCGCTGCTGCCGAAGTTGTGCAAAATCAGACAGCGCTGGGAAGAGGTACTGCGGTACCAGGCGGCAATGCTGTTGAAGGCGGCGTTTTCTTCGTTGTAGAGGGGATGGCGTTCCATGACTCCCTCCGCCAACGCCGGATACGTGTTCCGTAAACGGGTGAAGGTAAGATAGGTATGCAGCAAGGAGCTGGTGTCCGCCTGCTGCCGGGTGGCATCGGCGATGCTGCCGGGCACCGAAGCGTCTGTCTTGTCCGTATAATGGGTCTCCGTTCCGTCGCCCCACAGCATCGGCCCTCTCACATACTCATCGCCTTTCTCCTTGGTGCCGTAGAGCCCTAGCTCCTCCCCGTAATAGATATAAGGAGCGCCTGCGGCCGTCAGCAGGACGGCAGCCGCCAGTTTTTCTTTTGCCACCGACTTGCCCAGTTTCGAAGCCGTCCGGTCCTCGTCGTGGTTGCTGAGTTTGGTCGCTTCGATATAGTCCGTCCGGTAGGCCGCATACTGCTGTTGGTATCCCATCACGTCCTTGGCGAAATAGCGTCCCGTCTGCTGGTTGACGGCCCACTCCAACCGGTACCAGAACGAGAACTCGAAGAGGGCAGGCAGTCCGGCATAATAGGGAGCCACTTGGGACGCCTCCGACAGCACCTCGCCTACCATATAAAACGGTGTGTCATGTCCCTGTTGCCGGTAATAATCGTTCAGCTCCTCGTAGAAGGTCTTCAGGAAACGGGGGTTCTCGTCGCTGTTCTCGTTGTGGTAGATGTGTTTCACGGCATCCAACCGCAGTCCGTCCACGCCCCGGTCCATCCATCCCTTGGCCGAGGCCGCCATCGCCTGGTAGGCGGGCGATGAGGCCGCTTGTTCCACCGGTCCGTAGTTGAGGTCGGCGAACCAGGCAGTCGCGAAATGGGAATGATAGGATAGCGACTGCATGAAGTCGAACCGGATGTCGCCGGCTGTCTGCGTATCGAGTGCGAACGCCTTGTCTAACGTGCAGGTGCTACCGGGCGCGGCCCCCCATTTGTAGTTCTTTCCCCAGTTGTCTCCGTCCGTGGTCCGGACAAGGAACCCCCAGTCGGAAGCGAAGTCAAGCGTCAGCTCGTAGCGTCCTCCTCCTCTGTTGTAGAAGCGTTTGCACTGGCTGTTGCCGAACCACAGGTAGCGGTCCTCCTTGCCGGCGGTCGTATTCTCCGCATCGGCTGTCTCGGCCTTGCTCACGGTCAGGGTAGGATGGGCCGCGTCACTCCAGTCGAGGACAAACCGGTAGATTCCCTTCACGGTCTTGTCGTCCCCCTGGTCGGCGATGAACCATTGGGAGGCATTGTATCCCTGTTCCCCTTCGGTCGCCATCATCGCCAGGCGGCCGGCGGCGATATCCGCTGCCGGATTCGTAGAAAAGAGGTAATAGTTGCGGTAAGGACTGTCATCGGCGGACAGTGCCTGCTGGAACCACGGATGATCCTTTCCGGTGTGGTTCATCACATAGTCCAAGTAGATACGGATGTCTCTCTTGTGCGCCTCCTCTACCAACCGGGTGAAGTCCGCCATCGTACCGTAAGCCGGATTCACAGTGGTGTAGTCGGTGACATCATAACCATGATAGGACATGGCAGGATGGATGGGCGAGAGCCACAGGGCCTTGACCCCTAATGCGTGCAGATAGTCCAACTTGCCGATGAGGCCGTTGAAGTCGCCCGTGCCGTCCCCGTCGCTGTCAGCGAACGAATAGACCAGCAATTGGTACGTGATGTCCGCCCGCTTTTTCCCGTCCCAGGGGTCGGGCGAGGCGGTCAGGTCTGTCCATTTCACTTCCGGTTCCGGCTCAGGTTCCGGTGTGGGTTTCTCTTCCGGTGTTACCGGAACTTCCAGTTCGGGTTTGTCGTCCGAACACGATGAGGTCAACAGGGCTACACTCAGACAGCCCGCCGTCAACCAGTAAGATAATCGTTTCATTCTTTTATTCAATAAAGGTTCTTAATAGTTGATATTCATGCGGTTGGTCAAGTGGGCGTTGTCATTCCTTCTAATGACAGCCAAAGATACGTACTTTTTTGGCAATTCCTGCATACAATTCCGAAGAAATATGCTATTTTTGCAACTACGGTCCGGAAGAATACGAAAGTCAACGGCCGGACCGTACCCAAGAAAGAATGATTAAACACCTCATATAGATGAAGATAATAGCGATAGGCATGAACTACCCGTTACATTGCCAAGAATTACATGCCGGCGAGGCGTTGCCCGAGGAGCCGGTGATATTCATGAAACCCGATTCGGCCCTGCTCAAGGACGGCAAGCCCTTTTTTATTCCGGACTTTTGCGAGCAGGTGGACTATGAGACGGAATTGGTGGTGCGCGTGTGCCGCTTGGGCAAGCACATTTCCGAACGGTTCGCCCACCGGTATTACGATGCCGTGACCGTGGGCATCGACTTCACGGCCCGCGACCTGCAACGGAAGTTCCGGTCGGCCGGCAGGCCTTGGGAATTGTGCAAAGGCTTCGACAACTCGGCGGCCATCGGTGACTGGGTTCCGGTGGAACGTTTCACGGACGTACAGGACATTCATTTTCATCTTGACATTGACGGCCAGACCGTGCAGCAGGGGCATACTCATGACATGTTGTTCCGCATTGACCAGATCATTGCCTATGTCAGCCGGTTCTGTACCTTGAAGATAGGTGACCTGATTTATACCGGCACGCCCGTCGGAGTGGGTCCCGTACGGATAGACAATCACTTGGAAGGATATTTGGAACAAGAGAAAGTACTTGATTTTTATATACGATGAAAATACGTGTAGGTTTTGGTTACGATGTCCATCGTCTGGTGGAAGGTCGTGAGTTGTGGCTGGGTGGCATTCGCCTGGACCACGAGAGGGGGCTGTTAGGCCATTCCGATGCTGACGTGCTGATTCACGCCATCTGTGACGCGTTGTTGGGAGCCGCCAATATGCGCGACATTGGCTATCATTTTCCGGACAATGCCGGAGAGTTCAAGAACATCGACAGCAAGATTCTGCTGAGCCGCACCGTGGAACTGATGGCCACCAAAGGTTATCGTGTAGGAAATATCGACGCTACGGTGTGTGCGGAACGTCCCAAACTGAAGGCGCATATTCCTCATATGCAAGAGACATTGGCCGCAGTGATGGGAATAGATGCTGACGACGTGTCCATCAAGGCGACTACCACCGAAAAGTTAGGATTCACAGGACGTGAAGAAGGCATCGCTGCCTATGCCACTGTTCTGATAGAGGGAGAGTAGCCTTCCTCATTCCCTGTCATCAGGAAGAGAATCGATTCGGAAGAATCGCACGCAGATTAAGGCTGTAACTGCCGCTCAGGACGCAAGCAAGTACATCAAGGAAATCGGATACCAAATGGCTTATATGGATTGGACTGCTGCTGGTGCTGTGGAAGTTACCGGCTGGTTCACAGTGAAGGGTGATGCCATCTCCAACACTGTAGAGGTGAAGATGCCTGTAACAGTAGAGGATGCTTGGGGTTACAAGAAGACTGTGGACGTTCCTGTGACTATCAAGAAGAACTAATCTGTAAACATACGGATATGACATGCAGAGCGGCTTCCTATGGGAGCCGCTCTCATTATAGGTACGATTGGCATGAGCATTGACTGCCATTCTCTGAAAAATCACCCATCGACACGAAGATAGTTTCGAGGACCGTTGAGGGTACTTTCACCGGCTCACGAAGATATCTTCATCGGCTCACGAAGGTAACCTGCTGACTATGACTGAATTTACTTCACAGATTATTTGTTTATTTACTACTTTACTTCATATATCCTGTATCGTTTTCCTAAGATGCTTTACAGGATTTGTTTGTTGTTCCTAATCCAGTTCACAAGTACAAAGATACGCACTTT
>JAQXRG010000072.1 GCA_029218405.1 Bacteroidales bacterium | reverse complement strand
ACCGATCGGTGAACGACAGCGACTACGGACGTTTCACGAAAGGACTGGCCTACACCGTCCTGATGAAACTCTACATGCACGAGAAGAATTGGGCCAAAGCCGTCGAATGCGGGCGTGAGCTGACAAAAGCGGAATACGGCTACCGGCTGATGGACAACTACAAGGACATCTTCACGCTGGCCAACGAGGGCAATGCTGAAACCATCTGGGCAGCCGTCTGCAGCCGCAGTGTCAACCAGCAGCTTTGGGTGGCCCATGTGCTGTCCAGCGAATATCCCACCCAGAACGCCAACATCCAGAAATGGGGAGGTTACCGGGTGTTGTGGGACTTCTACCATACGTTCGACCCGGCGGACGAACGCTTGGACGTGTTGGTAGGTGACTTTACAGCCGAGGACGGCACGCACTACAATGAAGAGCATCCGGGCACCGTACTCATCAAGGGAGCCATGCCCATTAAGTACGGAGAAGACCCCGACGCAACCGGTGAGGAAAGCCAGATTGACTGGATTGTCTATCGGTACGCCGACGTGCTGACCCTGCTTGCCGAAGCCATTGTCCGCCAAAGCAACGCTGTCACGCAGGAAGCCATAGACCTGCTGAACCAGGTTCACACCCGCGCCGGACTTTCCGCCTATCAGGCGAGCGATTTCTCGGGAGCCGATGACTTTCTGGAGGCCGTATTGATGGAACGTGGCCACGAGCTTTGGTTCGAAGGCGTACGCCGCTCCGACCTGATCCGTTATGGAAAGTACATTGAATATACCCGGACCTATAAAGGTTCCGTCACCGTACAGGACTACATGACCCTGATGCCGCTGCCACAGCGAATCATCGATGAGAGCAAGGGAAAAATCGCCCAGAACCCAGGTTATTAATGTTTCTTTTATTATCTTTGCAAAGCGGCCGGAACCAGAATTCCGGCCGCCTTATCACCTTTTCTAATCTGCTTCTGCTATGCGACAACGAATGATCGCCTTGGATGTGCTCCGAGGCATGACCATCGGAGGGATGATTTTGGTCAACTCTCCCGGAACATGGGAACATGTCTTCCCTCCTTTGTGCCATTCCGCCTGGAACGGCATGACCTTTGCGGACCTCATCTTCCCGTTATTCCTCTTTATGACGGGAGTTTCCATGTATATCTCCCTACAAAAGTACCACTTTACGCTCACACCTCCCCTCTTGTTGAAGATACTGAGACGGTCCGCACTCATTTTTTTAGTGGGTATGGGCATCTATGCTCTCGCCCCGCTCGGGCATATCCGCATTTTAGGAGTCCTGCAACGCATCGCCCTCTGCTATGGCTGTGGCGCCGTATGGGTCTGTTGCGTCCGGCACAGCCGGCTTCCTTGGATAGTGGCCGTCCTGCTGCTGGGGTATTGCGGGTTGCTACTGTGGGGGAACGGCTTTGAATACGGGACCGGAAACATCCTTTCCTTTGTTGACCGTCAGTTGCTGGGTATCGACCACATGTACTACGACCATGGGATTGACCCGGAGGGAGTCCTCAGCACCCTTCCCTGTATCGCCCACGTGCTGATAGGCTTCTGTATGGGTAGTATCTGCCTGTCGCAAGCCAGTACCGAACGTCGGCTCAACCAACTGTATCTCTACGGAGTACTCCTGCTACTGGCCGGTTGGCTGCTACAGGACATCTGTCCGCTGAACAAGAAAGTGTGGTCACCCACGTTTGTATTGGCCACGTGCGGCTGCTCCACTCTTCTGCTGTCTGTCCTAATCGGGTGCATAGATGCTACCCAGCGGTTCCGCACCGTTTGGCCGTTTCAAGTGTTGGGCGCCAACTCCCTGTTTTGCTATGTCCTCAGCGAAGTGCTGTTTATCTTGCTGGATGCCCTATCCTTCCAGGGAACCAGCCTTCACGCCTGGGTGTACAACGGCATCAGCACGGTCTGCGGGGACAATGCTTTCTCGTCCCTCGTGTTTGCCCTACTCTTTACCGGTGCCATCTGGCTCGTAGGATACCTGCTTTACCAACGTAAAATATTCATCAAACTATAATCGATTATGAAAACCTTCACCTCTTTATTATTCGCCACCGGACTGCTCTGTGTCAGTGTCTGGGGACAGGCCACTGTATGGAAAGGACAGCACTGGGAAGGACAGGTTCTGCCCAACGGTTGCCTGCAACAGCTCGTGTTCGAATCGTCCGGACGGAAGGACACCATTCCCTTCTTTACGGAAGGAGAACATGCGGGTCCCTCGTTCTATACAGAATGGAACGGACAACGTACCACCGCCGTTTGGAAACCCGATGGCAGAGGAGCGTTCCGCGCTGTCCTCAACGAAGTGGAATGCCGGTTGGCCTACCAGCAGTGGAACGGGCTGCCCGCTTTGCAGGTCAGCCTCATCAACCATGGCAACGTACCGTTCCAACCCACAAAAGCCGGCCTGCGACTGGGGGTTGATACGTACATGGACAAATACCCCGACTGGTTCGGCAAGTATTTCCCCACCCTTCTGCGCAATGAGAAGACCCACTTCTATGGCTACCTGCAATCGCCCGGCGGCGGCACACTGGGCCTCGTCTCACCCGACCCTATCGCCTCGTGGAGTGTGGACTACAACTTGGGCTACCAGGACCCGGCTCCCCATTGGTTCATGGGACACCGCATCGAATCGCTCAACCTGGACCTGATGAACGCCCTGCCACTGCCTGACCGACATCCGCAGCACCTGTGGCAACTGAAACAGGGAGAGACCAAAAGCTGGACCATCGCGCTGGTACGGATAGAAGACCCGACCCGGATGGAAGAAACTTTGCACGCGCTCACCCAACTTCCCCTGGCAGACCTCCGGCAGACTACGTTCCGCGCCCAGGAGACGGCTACCTTCCAGGTCTTCGCCTCCTCCGATGCCCGTATCGCCGTCACCGACCAAAATGGGAAAGAGCTGCCCGTCCATACCCGCTGGATGGGGAAAGACCGATGGGAGGCCGACTGCCGACTGCCACACGCCGGACTCTTCACCTTCCAGGTAACAGACTATGGGCGACAGGCAGAAGGAGTCCTTTCCGCCCATGCCACCTGGCAATGGACACTGGAACGGGCCCGGGAGGCTGCCCTGCGTTACCACCAGAAGGCGACCTCGCACGCCGAGAGCTGGTATGGCTTCCATTCCGCCTTTCTGGCCGCACGGTACTTCCCTCAAACAGACATCGACCGGCAGCTGCGCGAACGATTCGACCGGCTGTTCCAGCTGCTGCATACCCCTTCCCCGCTGGCACCAAAGTTCTATGCCTCACGCATCCAGAACACCTCTTGCACCATCGGCATGCTGGTGGACAAATACCAGGCTTTCGGCCAGGAAGAGGACCTGCGGAACGCGGCCGCACTGGCCGACTGGCTCATCGCCAAATGGCAACGCGAGGATGGCGCTTACATGAACCATGGCATCATCTACACCAGCGTCATCTACGTCGCCAAGAGCATCCTGGAACTGAGCCTGGCCGAACAGGAGCTGGGACACCGCCAACCGGAATGGAAAGCGGCGGCGGAGCGGCACTATGCTTCCGCCAAACGCGCCATCGACCAGTTAGTCGCCTCACAGGGAAACTTCCAGACCGAAGGTGAGCTGACGTTCGAGGACGGCATGATTTCCTGCTCTGCCCTACAGATGGGACTGCTGGGACTGATGCAACGGGATGCGGCCGCCCGGCAGCACTATGCCGACGCCATGCTGAACATCCTGCACAGTCACGACTGCCTGACCCAACTCCGAGTACCCGACGCCCGACGCCGGGGAGGCACCCTGCGCTTCTGGGAAGCCCAGTACGATGTGCAGATGCTACCCAATATGTTCAACTCGCCCCACGGCTGGAGCGGCTGGAGGGCTTACGCCACCTACTATGCCTACCTGTTGACCGGCGAAGAGCGGTGGCTGCAGGAAAGCTACAACGCCACAGGCGCATTCTCTCACCTGATTGACACGGACAGCGGGCAGCTGCGATGGGCGTTCGTCATCGACCCTTACCTGAAAGTCAGACAAGCCTGTAGCGTCGACACTCATTTCACCGCCGACTCCCTGAGCTTCGGGAATCCACACCCCGATCTCTACGAGACCCGCGAATTCGTCATTGGCGAACAATACGTCAACATGATCAGCGAC
Source organism: Bacteroidales bacterium (assembly GCA_029218405.1). Classification (GTDB taxonomy): domain Bacteria; phylum Bacteroidota; class Bacteroidia; order Bacteroidales; family Bacteroidaceae; genus Phocaeicola. The sequence goes on along the minus strand of JAQXRG010000072.1, from coordinate 19,983 downwards.
TGGCAGACCATCAACACCCAGGACAACGATGTACACGAGCTGTTCAAGTTCATGGGCGAGGCCATGCTGACCAACGCTTTCCTGGTGGAACGCCCTGACGGCACCCTGAAAGGGTATAACTGCACGGTCGAACGGAAGGGAGACAAAATTATCGTCCGTGCCGACGAAAAACAGATGGTAAACTTGCATTGTAACCTAAAAAAGCCTTACTTTGTATCGTTCAACGGCCATCAACGGAAACTGGCCTCCCAGTACCGGGGATGGGCGTTCGGAAAAGACATTTACCAACCTTAACAACTCATTGACAGCGTATGAAAAAGACATTCATTCTTCTCTGCCTCTGCAGCCTCATCGGCCTGTGCCGTGCTGCCTCGCCCATCCAAGGACTGCTGGAGCGCATCGATCCGGGAGCTTCCCGCAAGTTCATCATCGAGCGGCAAAACACCGAACACGATTTCTTCGAACTGGACTACCGGAACGGCAAGCCCGTCGTAAGGGGCAACAACTATGTAAGCATCGCCACCGGCATCCACTGGTACCTTAAGTACTACGCGGGCATCCACCTGACCTGGAACCAGATGAAGGCGAAACTGCCCGACACCCTGCCGGCCGTTCCCCAAAAGGAACGCCACGAGACCGACCTGCTGCTGCGCTACGACTTCAACTATTGTACGCATTCCTACACCATGGCGTTCTGGGACTGGCCCCGTTGGGAGCAGGAGATCGACTGGATGGCCCTGCACGGCATCAACCTGCCGCTCTGCATTGCCGGAACAGGCAGTGTATGGAGAGGGGTCCTGACCCAACTGGGCTACACAAAGGAGGAAGTCAATGCCTTCGTAGCCGGACCGGCCTTCCAAAGCTGGTGGCTGATGAACAACCTCGAAGGCTGGGGAGGACCCAATCCCGACCAATGGTACGAGCAGCAGGAACAGCTGCAGCGCAACATCCTGCGGCGGATGCGCGAGTTCGGCATCGAGCCGGTACTGCCCGGCTATTCGGGCATGGTACCCTCGAACGCGAAGGAGAAGCTCGGATTGAACGTGGCAGACCCGGGACGATGGAACGACTACCGCCGGCCGGCCTTCCTCCAGCCGCAAGACGAGAACTTCCAGCGCATCGCCCGCCTTTATTATAAGGAAATGACCCGCCTCTTCGGCAAGGCCAACTACTACAGCATGGATCCCTTCCACGAAGGAGGCAACGCCCGGGGCGTGGACCTCGGTGCCGCCGGGAAAGCCATCTGGCAGGCCATGAAGGCTGCCAATCCGAAAGCCGCCTGGGTAGCGCAGGCCTGGGGTGCCTGTCCCTACGACGCCATGATCAAGGACCTTCCGGCCGGTGACCTCGTAGTGCTCGACCTTTTCTCGGAAAGCCGTCCGCAATGGGGCGACCCCGCCTCGACCTGGTACCGCAAACAAGGATTCCGCCAGCACAGCTGGCTGTACTGCATGCTGCTCAACTTCGGAGGAAATGTCGGCCTGCATGGCAAGATGAAGCACGTCATCGACGAGTTCTACAAGGCCCGCGAGAGCGACTTCAACACCACACTGAAGGGAGTGGGCATGACCATGGAAGGAACGGAGAACAACCCCGTGATGTACGAGCTGCTGACCGAACTGCCGTGGCGGGCGAAGGCGTTCGACAAGGACGAATGGCTGAAAGGCTACCTCAAGGCCCGGTATGGCACGTCACACCCTGACGTGGAGGCCGGCTGGCTGGAACTGAGCAACACCATCTACGCCTGTCCCGACAAGTCCACCCAACAAGGCACGCATGAGTCGGTACTCTGCGCCCGTCCTTCGCTCAACGTGTACCAGGTGTCCACCTGGTCGGAAATGGAAGATTACTACGCACCGATGGATGTCATCCGCGCGGCCGGGAAACTGGTGAAAGCCGCCGGACACTTCCAGGGCAACGCCAACTTCGCCTACGACCTGGTGGACATCGTTCGGCAGGCGGTGGCCGAAAAGGGACGCTTGGTCTATCCGGTGGTCGTATCGGCCTACAAAGCCGGTGACCAGGCCTTGTTCAAAGCTGCTTCTGAACGTTTCCTGCAACTCATCTTGCTGCAGGACGAGCTCCTCGGCACACAACCCCTCTTCAAGGTAGGCCGCTGGATCGATGATGCACGCCGTATGGGAAGCACCGGTGCGGACAAAGACCTGTACGAATGGAACGCGCGTGTGCAAGTCACGACATGGGGCAACCGACAGGCTGCCGACAAGGGAGGACTGCACGACTATGGGCACAAGGAATGGAACGGCCTGCTGCGCGACTTCTACTACCTGCGCTGGAAGACCTACTTTGACGAGCTGTCCCGCCGGTTGGAAGGACAAGCCCCGAAAGACATCGACTTCTACGCGCTGGAAGAGGCCTGGACCTTGCAGCACAATCCCTATCCGGCGGAAGCGGAAGGCAATGCCATTGATACGGCATGCCGCGTGTACCGCGAGCTCCAATAAGGCGCAGGAAGCGTAGGGACATAAAAAAAGGAGTACCGCTGTACTCCAACCTTTTGTTAACCTTAAATCTAATACTATGAAAAACACGATGCAAAGGTACGCATTTCTGTATTTCCTACAAGTTTTCCAAGAAAAATCGTATGTTTTGTAACATGAATTAAGAGAACATCCCTGTTTCTACAGGGATGTTAACGCTATCTTCCCTCTCAGGCACACCGGTTTCTCGAAAATAATCCGTACCTTCGCGGCGACCTATCATCCAAAAAGAACAAGTATGAAAGAAGTAATCGCATTTCTCCGTGACCTACAGCGGAACAACCATCGGGAATGGTTCAATGACAACAAACAGCGGTACGTGGAAGCCCAGCAAAAGTGGAACGGATACTGCGAGGAGCTGATTCGCGAAATCGGCAAGTATGACCCCTGCATCGCCTCCCTGACCCTGCGCGACTGTACTTACCGCATCTACCGCGATACCCGGTTCAGCACCGACAAGTCTCCCTACAAGACCCACTTCGGCGTGTTCCTCGCTCCGGGCGGAAAGAAATCCATGCACGCCGGCTACTACTTCCATGTGGGCACGGGCGAAGCGGACGACTATCCCTATGCGCACATGCTGGCCGCCGGCAACTATTGCTACGAGCCGAAGGCAGTAAGACTGCTGCGCGAGGACATCAGCGAGAATTGGGAAGCGTTCAACGCCACCCTCCAATCGGCTGACCCGCGTTTCGCCGTCGATTGGGAGGGCGCATTGAAAAAAGTCCCGCGCGGCTACGATGCCTCCGCCCCCTACGCCGACTGGATGCGGCTGAAGAGTTACTGCCTCTGCGCCCAGGTGGACGATGCCTTTGTCTGCGCCCCGCAACTGGCTCAACGGGTCGCGGAACTCTTCCGGACCACACAACCTTTCACGGCGTTCATCAACCGGGGAGTTGACGAGGCACGCGAGGAATAGTCCGACTTTTCTTGGTCGTTCCAAACCTTTTACCTAATTTTGTTGTTAAAACAACAAATAGACAGTCACTACGATATGAGAAAATGGATACAAGGAGGAGCAGCCCTGATGGTATCGCTGCTCACCGCCTGCACACAACAGGCAGCAAAGACGGAACAACCCGTCGCAGTGAAACTGCAGAAAGTGGAAGCCGCCGGTCAGCTGACCCAACTGGAATACCCCGGCAAGGTGAAAGCGGCACAGGATGTCAGTTTGTCTTTCAAAGTGAGCGGAACGCTCCAGAAGATACTGGTAGCCGACGGTCAGGCTGTGCGCGCCGGACAACTCATCGCCTGTCTGGACCCGACGGATTACGAAGTTCAACTCGCTGCCACCGAAGCGGAATACAAGCAGGTGAAAGCCGATGCGGAACGGGTGATGCGCCTGTACAAGGAAGAAGTCACCACCGCCAGCGCCAATGACAAGGCCACCTACGGCCTGCAACAGATAACCGCCAAGTACAAGCACCACCAGGACGAACTGCGCTATACACGGCTTTACGCCCCCTTCGACGGCTACATCCAGAAACATATGTTCGAAGCGCACGAGACCGTGGGCGCAGGAATGCCCGTGCTGGCCATGGTGGGCAACGGACAGCCGGAGGTGGAAATCAACCTGCCGGCCGCCGAATACGTGCGACGCGCCACCTTCAGCACCTATAGCTGCACCTTCGATGTCTATCCCGGCCACAGCTATGCGCTCCGCGCGTTGAGCATCACCCCCAAGGCCAATGCCAACCAACTGTACACCATGCGCCTGCAGTTGTTGCCGGCCGATGGGAAACCCCTCCCCTCGCCCGGGATGAACACAATGGTCCGCATCGGCTGTCAGGCCGACAGCACCCAGACCCAACTCGCGGTTCCTGCACCGGCGGTTCTGCGGAAAGGAGACCGGACCTATGTCTTTGTGTTCGCTGCCACCGACCATACCCTCCAGGCTCGCGAGGTGCGCCTCCTGCGGCTGACCTCGGACGGGAAAGCCATCGTCAGCGGGGAAGGACTGCAACCCGACGACGAAGTAGTGGCAGCGGGGGTGCACCACGTGAAAGACGGACAGACCGTGCGGCGGATGGACAGCGTACGTGAAACCAATGTAGGAGGATTGTTATGATGGACATCGGAAAATGGGCGTTCGGCAACCGCAACCTCGTCCAGTTCCTCATTGCGGTACTGGTCATCGGCGGCATCCTTTCGTGCTACGAGATGAGCAAGCTGGAAGACCCGGAAATCAAGGTCAAGCTGGCCATGGTGGTGACTCCCTATCCCGGTGCCTCCGCCCATCAGGTGGAACTGGAGGTGACCGACGTGCTGGAGAAGAGCATCCGCAACATGGGTCACGTGAACAGCATCGAGAGCTACTCGATGAACGACCTCTCGCTGATTCAGGTGGAACTGACCACCACCACGAAAGACGAGGAAGTGGAGCAATGCTGGGACATGCTGCGCCGACGGGTGAACGACACCCGTACTTCCTTGCCCCAGGGCATCCAAGGCCCCATCGTGAAGGATGATTTCGGCAACGTGTATGGCATGTTCTACGCCCTGACCGGCGACGGACTGAGTGACCGCGAGCTGTCCAACTATGCCGAACTGCTGAAACGCGAGGTGAACGATGTGGAAGGAGTGGAACGGGTGGAGCTGTACGGCAAACGCCCGGAGTGCATCCACATCTCCCTGCTGCAGGACCGTATGGCCAACCTCGGCGTGAAACCGGCCGAAGTGCTGGCCACCCTGAACGGACAGAACGCCACCGCCTACAGCGGCTATTACGACAACGGCGACCGGCGCATCCGCGTAACCGTGAGCGACCGTTTCCGGACCGTGGAGGACATCGGACAGATGCTCATCCAAGGCCACGACGATGACCAGCTGCGTATGGCGGACATTGCCCGTATCGAAAAAGGATACGAACAGCCCGTCCGCAACGAAATGACCTACGATGGCGAACAGGCCATCGGACTGCTGATAGCCGCCTCCTCTTCTTCCGACATCGTGAAGGTGGGAGCTGCCGTCGAAAAGAAATTCGCAGAGGTGAAAGCCTCCCGCCTGCCGGCCGGTGTGGACTACCACAAAGTGTTTTACCAGCCTGAACGAGTGGGCGACTCCTTGGGCACCTTCGTCATCAACCTGCTCGAATCGGTGGTCATCGTAGTGGTCATCCTCATGCTCACCATGGGCTTCAAGAGCGGTATGATCATCGGCATCTGCCTCGTTGTGACCGTGCTGGGCACCTTCCTCTTCCTGCAAGGAGCCGATGGCACCATGCAGCGCGTGTCGCTCGCCTCGTTCGTCCTGGCCATGGGTATGCTGGTGGACAACGCCATTGTCATCATCGACGGCATCCTGGTGGACATGAAGGCAGGCAAGCCCCGGATGGAAGCACTGACGGCCATCGGGCGGCAGACCGCCATGCCACTGCTGGGCGCCACGCTGATTGCCATCATCGCCTTCTTACCTATTTATCTGTCGCCCGACACGGCCGGTGTCTATACCCGCGACCTGTTCATCGTACTGGCCGTCTCGCTGCTGTTAAGCTGGCTGCTGGCACTGACCCATGCTCCGTTGATGGCCAACCGCTACCTGAGACCCACCGTCAACGCGGCGGCCTCGACGGACGGACAGTCGTACAACGGAAAAGTATATGCCGCCCTGCGTGCCGTACTCCACTTCGGACTGGCGCACCGGTGGACATCGGTCTTCATCGTCGTGGGCCTGTTAGTGCTGTCCGGCATCGGGTTCCGCTTCATGCGTCAGGGCTTCTTCCCTGACATGGTCTATGACCAGCTCTACATGGAGTACAAGCTACCCGAAGGCACCAATTACACGCAAGTGGAAAAAGACTTGCGCGACATTGAGGCATACCTCAAGACCCGTCCGGAAGTGACGCACGTCACCGCTTCCATTGGCGGCACGCCGGGACGCTACAACCTGGTGCGCAGCATCGCCAACCCCTCCTTGTCCTACGGCGAGCTGATCATTGACTTCACCTCTCCGGAGGAGCTGGTGGACAACCTGGAAGACATCCAGTCCTACCTCACCGAACACTACCCCGACGCTTATGTGAAACTGAAGCGTTACAACCTGATGTTCAAGAAATACCCCATCGAGGCCCAGTTCCTGGGTCCCGACCCCACCGTGCTGCACCAGTTGGCGGACACAGCCCGCAGCATCCTGGAACAATCGGACGCGGTGCGCCTCATCACCACCGACTGGGAGCCGCAGGTACCCGTCCTTACCATCGAGTACGACCAGGCTGCCGCCCGTGCCCTCGGACTGAGCCGCACCGATGTCAGCTATTCGCTGCTGACCGCTTGCGGCGGACTGCCCATCGGCTCGTTCTACGAAGGTATCCACCGCAACACGCTCTACGTGAAATGCCTCGACGAGCAAGGGAATCCCATCGAGGAGCTGGGCAACACACAGGTCTTCTCCACACTGCCCTCCCTGAACGGACTGCTGAGCGAAGAAACCTTCCTGAAACTGCGCAACGGGAAGCTGGACAAGGAAGAACTGATTGAGCAACTGATGGGCAGCACCCCGCTGAAGCAAATCTGCAAAGGCATCGACCTGCGGTGGGAAGACCCTGTGGTTCCCCGCTACAACGGCCAGCGCAGCCAGCGGATGCAGTGTACGCCCGCCCCCGGCTTAGAAACGGAAGCCGCCCGACAGGCTATCGCGAAACAGATAGAAGGCATCCCCCTGCCCGAAGGCTATTCCTTGGAGTGGCAAGGCGAGCGGAAGGCCAGCACGCAGTCGATGAAGTACCTGTTCAAGAACTTCCCCATGGCCATCATCCTGATGATTGCCATCCTCATCCTGCTGTTCAAGGACTACCGGAAACCCGCCATCATCTTCTGCTGCATCCCCACGGTCATCATCGGCGTGGTGTCGGTCATGCTGCTGACCGGCAAGACGTTCAACTTCGTCGCCATCGTGGGCACGCTGGGCCTCATCGGCATGCTGCTGAAGAACGGCATCGTGCTGATGGACGAAATCACGCTTCAGCTGAATCAGGGTGCTCCCCCGGTCACCGCACTCATCAACAGCGCGCAGAGCCGTCTGCGTGCCGTCAGCATGGCGGCTCTCACCACCATCCTCGGCATGATTCCCCTGCTGCCCGATGCCATGTTCGGCTCTTTGGCAGCCAGCATCATGGGCGGACTGACCGTGAGCACGCTCATCACACTCGTGTTCATACCCATCCTCTATGCGTTGTTTTTCGGCATACGGAACGAATAAACCTCAGTGCCCCATGAAGCAACAGCGAAGTTTTCTGCTGGCCGTCTTTCTCATCGTGGCGGAAGGGATGCTGGCAAGTGCCGGACATCCCTTCTACAACTACAAGCAGGTGTCCATCCAAGAGGGACTGCCCTCCTCGGTCACTTCCCTCTACGACAACGGCGAAGGTTCGCTCTGGATTGGGACGAACATCGGCCTGTACCACTTCAACGGAGTACGCCTTCTGCGCTGTCCCGACGCGTTTCCGCAACTGCGTAATTCGTTGTATGTAAACGATGTGGTGGGCGATTGGCAAGGGCGGATATGGGCACTGGCAGCAGACGGCATCGGTTATTGCACGGAAGATGACGCCACAGTCAGGCCACTGCCCCTCCACAATCGCCCCATGAAGGCATCTGCCCTTAAAGTCGAGAAGGACGAGCTGTGGATAGCCATTCCGGACACCCTGCTGGTGTATGACGCTGACCTGTCACTCCAGCGGATCCTGCCATTCGGAAAGAACCACAAAAGGCTTTACGACCTGACCGATTACGATGACAGTCACTACCTGGCACGCACCGGCGGGCAAAAACTCTGTCTGGTTGACAAACGCACCGGAGAACTGCAGCCGTCTCCGTTCCTTCCCGACGAAGGGGTCCACCGCATCTTCGCCGACTCACGGGACGGATACTGGCTCTCGTACTATGGAAAGGGAGTAAAACGGTTCAGCCGTGACGGACAAGTGACCGCCACCTACAGCACCCGGCACGCCAACCTCAGCAACGACATCGTGCTGGACATCACCGAGTGGGAAGGCAACATCTGGATGGCGACCGACGGCGGAGGCGTGAACATTCTCTACCCCGCATCGGGCGACCGACAAGTATTGAGCAATGACAACGAGGCCATTCCCGCCAACTCGGTCACACGGATTTTTCCCAGTCGGGAGCACCTTTGGATGGGCCTGGTACGCGAAGGCGTGTTCCGCGTGGAAAAGGGCTTCATCCACACGTACACCAAGGGGCACGCCGGCAGTTCCTGGGGACTGTCGGACAAATGCCCACTCTGTCTGTGGGAAGATACGGACGGCAGCCTGTGGATTGGTACGGACGGAGGGGGCGTCAACCGGTTCCACCCCAAAGAACACCGTTTCGAACATTTCGCACAGACAGCCCAAGAGAAAGTGGTGTCCGTCTGCCCTTTTTCCTCCCAAGAGCTGTTGGTGTCGTGCTTCTCGAAAGGCCTGTTCTTACTGAACAAGTCATCCGGTGCCTTCCGCCCCTTCCACCTGCCCGATGCCCAGGCTGAACAAGAACTGAACCAGTCCGGCTACCCGGTCAACCTCCGTCAAGGCAGCGATGGACGCATCGAAATCTACGGGAAACGCATCTACCACTACCATCCCCGTACCGGTGCGTGGACGGCCATCGGTGACAAGGCTCCACCCGTCGAACAATCGTGGGTCTGCATCGGTACCTACGGCGCCTCCCCCATCTTCTACGACCGTCAGCACATCTTCCGCTACGACGAGGAGCACCAACGCTATGACTACCTGACCCCCAGCGACGGACGGCAGTTCCCGGCCGCCTGCATGGACCGACAGGGACACCTGTGGACCTCCAGCCTCACCGGTATCGAACGGACCGACCTCGCTTCCGGACGGAAGGAAACCATCGACCTGCCCGGAGAAAACCACCTGGTCACCTCAATGGTGACCGACCGTGACGGCCTCCTGTGGATGGGGTGCAACGGCCAACTCTACGCCTATCATCCTGTTCGCCGCCAGTTCGCCCTCTACAGTGCCATGGACGGCGTGACCCCTAATGACTTCCTGCCGAAATGTGTGCTCACTGCCACCGACGGAAACATCTATCTCGGCGGAACGGAAGGATTAGTGCGGATTGACAAGTCCCTCATCTCCATCACCCCGACCGATGACATCGGTTTCCGGCTAAGCGGACTGGAGGTCAACGGGAAAGACACCGGACTCCCGACAGACGGCAGGCTGGAGCTTCCCTACAACTTCTCGTCGCTGCACGTGGAAACGCTTCCCACCGGAAAGAACAACCTCCGAAAGCGCATCTACCGCTTCCACCTGAAAGGACTCAACAAAGAATACATCGAGACGGTACGCCCCAGCCTGTCCATTCCCTCACTGCCTCCCGGCAACTACCAGCTGCGCCTCCAGTGTTCCCTGCAGAACGGGCAATGGAGCCCGGAGTACACGCTCCTCCATCTCCATATCCTGCAGCCTTGGTGGTGGCAGTCCCCCTTCCTGTTCCTATGGGGCCTGCTGCTCCTGTTGCTACTCATCGGATTGGCACACGCGTATGACCTACGTCTGAAACGAAAATACAGCGAAAAGGAACGCAGTATCTATGAAGAGAAGGTAAAGGCACTCATCAACATCAACCATGAGTTGCGCACCCCGCTCACCCTTATCTACTCGCCCCTGAAACAACTCATCGGCAGCCGGACGGTTCCGTTGGAGCACAAACGGACCCTGCTCTCGGTTTTCAAGCAGACACGCCAGATGAAGAACCTCATCGACATGATTCTCACCCTCCGGAAAATGGAGAAAGACAGCCAAGTACTCCGAATGTCCCATCTGCCCTTTAATGACTGGCTGAAGGGTGTCTTGGAGGATTTCAACGGAGAATTTTCCCTGCGGGACATCACCCTGTCCTATGCGCCCGACCCGGCCATCACGACCTTGTATTTTGACGCCAACCAATGCGAGATTATTCTCAACAACCTGCTCAGCAATGCCTACAAGTTCAGTCCGAAGAACTCGTTGGTGACCGTCAGTACCCGGCTGGAGAACCGGTCCAGCCACATCCGGGTGGAAGTGAAGGACGAAGGCAGCGGCCTTAGTCCGGCCGACCTGTCCCACCTGTTCGAGCGGTTCCACCAAGGTCACCACGGCGAGAAAGGCACCGGCATCGGACTATCGTTCGCCAAGCAGTTGGTGGAGTTGCACGGAGGTGTCATCGGTGCCACTAACAATACGGACGGACCCGGATGCACGTTCTTCTTCACCCTGCCCAACCGCCAACAGGCCGCCAGCATCGAGACCGAACCGCAACCCTACTTGAACAAGACACTGGGCACACCGGCCACCCTGCATACCACCCACACCGTACCCGTACCTGCCCCTGTGGTCAGGCAGCATGCGGTATTAGTGGTCGATCCCGAACCAGACATGCGCAACTACCTCACCAGCCACCTACAGACCCTCTTCGACCACGTGTACGAAGCGGGAGACGGCAAGGAAGCGATTCCCCTGCTCACCACCCACCTCCCCCAGTTGGTCATTACCGAAGTACGCCTGCCCCGGATGAACGGTCTGGAACTGTGTGCCTACATCAAGCGGAAACCGGAACTGAGCCATCTCCCCGTCATCCTGCTGACGGCGGAAATCGAAGACAGCAGTATTGAGAAGGGCTACCAGACCGGCGCGGAAGCCTACATCACCAAGCCGTTCGACATGGACTTGCTGCTGACACAGGTCCAGAACATCCTGCACAACCATACGATGGTGAAGCAACACTACGCCCCTCTGCCGCCTGCCCTGGAAACCACCGAGGCGATGACACCTCCCCACGAGCAGTTCCTGCTGCAGCTGCAACGCCTCATCCAGGAGAACCTGAGCAATCCGGAACTGGATGTCAACTTCCTCGCACAGGCCATCGGCATGAGCCGTGCCTCGCTCTACAACAAGACGAAAGGCCTCCTCGAAGGAGGTGTCAGCGGATACATCGTGAAATGCCGGATGGAGTACGCACGCCGCCTGTTGGCGGACACCGGGCTCCCGGTAACCGCTGTTTCCGAGAAGGCAGGCTTCAAGCATCCGCGTAACTTCAGTACCCTGTTCAAGGCCGCCCATGGATGCAGTCCGACCGACTACCGGAAACAAAACAAAAACACAGAGACACGCTGAAACAGCTCCTGTCCCTCCTTTCAGACGGACGCTGTGACAACGTGTCCCTGTGTTCGAGCCCCCAGCGCCAGCGGCGCATGGATGATTAGTCGTTCAGGCTACGGATAGGATCATCGTACTGTTCCTGCAGCCGCAACAACTCTTTCTTCAGCTCCTCCGTGACAGCTTCGGTGCCCGGCTGTCCGTAGAGGTTGTGCATTTCCGACGGGTCTTCTTGCAGGTCATACAGCTCCCAGCAGTCGATGTCCTGGTAGAAATGCATCAGCTTGTAGCGTTCGGTACGTACCCCGTAATGACGGCGCACGGCATGTTCGGCGGGATACTCGTAGAAATGATAGTAGAGCGACCGGCGCCAGTCGGGCACCTGCTCACCACGGAGCAACGGCAGGAAGGACACCCCGTGCATGTCCTCCGGAGTCTCAATGCCTGCGAGATCCAGGATGGTCGGTCCGTAGTCGATGTTCTGCACCATCTCGTCAATGTCACCCGTCTTGCCGCCCGGCAGACGGACCAGCAACGGCGTACGGAACGACTCCTCGTACATGAAGCGCTTGTCGAACCATCCATGCTCGCCCATGTAGAAACCCTGGTCGGACGTATAGACAATCATCGTGTTCTCCAGCAGGTTGTTCTCTTCGAGGTACTTCAGCACACGGCCCACGTTGCGGTCCACCGAATGGATGACACGCAGGTAGTCGTGCATGTACTGCTGGTACTTCCATTCCGCCAGCGCCTTGCCCGAGAGCTTGTCCTTCTTGAACTTGGCGATGATGGGATCGTAGTGCTTGTCCCAAGCGGCCTTCTGTTCCGGATTCAGCCGGTTATACATCGCGCGTCCGGTGGCCTCCAGTCCCGTGGTCGTATGGATTTCATTCTCCTTGTCCGCCAGCTTCAGGTCATACACCAAGTCCATGTCCTTGATGATGCTCATCTCCTGCTTCGAGGCCGGAATGCGTCCTTCGTACTTGTCGTAGAAGTTCTCGGGCATCGGATAGGTCACGTCCTCGTACAGGTCGAGGTCGCACAGGTCGGGCATCCAGGTGCGGTGCGGCGCCTTGTGGTGGATGAACAGGCAGAACGGACGCTCCGGGTCACGGATGCTGTCCATCCAGTTGATGGCCAGGTCGGTCACGATGTTTGTGGCATAGCCTTCGCGCTGCACATGCTCACCGTTCTTGATGAACTCTGGGTTGTAGTAATAGCCCTGTCCGATGAGGATGTCCCAATAATCGAATCCAGTTGGCTCCGACACCAAGTGCCACTTCCCGATCATCGCCGTCTGGTAGCCGTGCTCCCGCAGGATTTTCGGGAAGGTCTGCTGCGAGCCGTCAAAGGTCGTCGTGTTGTCCGTGAAGCCATTGGCGTGGCTGTGCTTGCCAGTGAGCATGCACGCGCGGCTCGGACCACTCAGCGAGTTGGCCACGAAGCTGTTGGTGAAGCGGACCCCTTCGTTGGCGATGCGGTCAATATTGGGTGTCTGCGTGTATCGCTGGTCGTACGCGCTGATGGTCTGGTACGAATGGTCATCGCACATGATATAGACAATGTTCATCGGCTTTTTCTCAGCCGTCTCTTTCTGTGCCTTGCACGACGAGAGCGAGCCGATGGCCGCCGCTCCCGTCAGTGTACACAATACTGTAGAAGTAAAGGTATGTTTCATGCAATATTCCTGCTAAAGATTATTTCCATCCCGGATTCTGTTCCCACTGGCCATCGGTCAGGTCGATCATACGCGGCTGGATGGGCAGTAGATAGTCGCGATGGACATTGAACTGCCATCCATTGGCATAGCCCGACGGGTTCGAAGGATAGATATAGCGCAAGGCGTCCCCCGGCTTACCGGTCAGGAAGAGGTTGTTGCCCGACTCCTGGTCATAGACCAGCTTTCCTCCGTACTGCGGATGGTTCTCCAGGTTGCTGCCTACATAGAGCGCCCCCTGTGCCCAGTGGCCCACAATCAGCTCGTCGGCGGCCGACCAGCGCAAGATATCCTTCAGACGGCGTCCCTCGCAAGCCGTCTCCACACGGCGTTCGCGACGCACAGCCTGGATGTACTTGTCCAGTCCGTTGAACGGATAGTCCGGTGCCTGGTTGTACTCACGGTCAAAATCCACCGCCGGCATGCCCACACGGTCACGCAGCGGCTGCAGCGCGGCGACAATCTGAGCGGCGTTGGCGGCACCGTCCATCTCGGCCAAGGCTTCGGCATAGTTCAGCAGGATGTCCGCATACCGGAACTGGATACCCGGTGTAGCTCCCTTGAACTCCGCGTCCAGGCTGCCGGTATAGTCAATCTGTACGTGCTTCAGCAACGAGTAGCCCGTCACGTTCTGGTTGTAGGCCGACGAACCGATCAACGGCGGCACCACATAGCCTCCCATATCGGGACGCAAAATCTGTCCAGGCATGCAGACGGTCTGTGCCAGACGCGGGTCACGCACGGTCGGCAGCAGTTCGTTGCCGAACACCTTCTTGGCCTCCACCTTCTCGTCACCGACAAACGGACGGCCGTCAATGGTCAGGTAGTCGTCCACCAACGAGGCGGTCACCCCCACACTGCCACCGCCCTGGTTCAGGTAGCGGTTCACGTTGTTGCCCACCTGGTCGCCGTCGTACATCTTGAACCACAGCACTTCAGGATTCGAGGAAAGGTCAGTGGTCTGGAACATCCGGCGGTAGTCATCGTTCGTGTTACCCGTCGAGTAGATGCGCCACACGTTGCGGTCCATCACCGCCTTGGCAGCATTGGCAGCCTGCGTAAAATAATCATGGATTTTCTGGTCGGTCACCGTCTTGTCGTAGAACTCATCGTTCTCCGCCTTGTGGTACTTCTCCCACGTACCCTCGAACAAGGCCACCTCACTCTTCAGCGCACGAGCCACGTCACGGTGCACGCGCATCGAAGCACTGTTGTTTTTCTCGTTCAGATACTTAATCGCCTCGTCCAGGTCGGCCAGGATGTGGTCGGCCACCACCGTACGGCTGTCGCGCGGCAGCTTCATCTCCTCCATGTTGGGGTCAAGCGGCTTGTCAATCCAGGTCAGGGGTCCGTAGCTGACGAACAGCTGGTAGTAGTACCAGGCCCGGAAATAGTACGCCTCACCCACATACTGGTTGTATTCCGCCGTACCCTTCTCCTGACAGTTGCCCAGATTGGCAATCAGGAAGTTCACGTTACGGATATTGGTATAGGCCCCCATCGTGGTGGCACTGCTCAAGGAAGTCTCACCTGCCAGCCGGGTGCTCACCGAGCTGGAAGACATGTTGTCGCTGTGCGTGTCCGCACCTGCGATGTACTGTCCGCCGCCTGCGTCAAAGCCCTGCGTACGGAGACCGTCCTGGTAAAACTGGTCGAGGTAATTCCTCATTTCGCCCACACTGGCAAATGCGTTCGTCGTAGAAAGCACGCCTTCGGGCATCTTGTCCAAGTCAAAGCAGGAGGTCAGCCCCAACGCCAGCACCATACCTGCGAGAATATTTCTTTTCTTCATATATCTTCTACGTTCATTAGAGGTTAACAATCATACCAAAAGAAATCACTTTGTTCATCGGGTAGTTCTTACCGCCTTCGCCTGAGTAGTCAGAAGAAGTGAAGATGGCTTCCGGGTCGAACATGCCTTTCAGGCTCGTGAAGGTCAGCAGGTTCTCGCCGGAGAAGAACACCTGTACTTTCTGCAGGCCCACCTTCTGGGTCCATGCCGAAGGAATGTCATAGCTCACGGTGAGGTTCTTCAGACGGCAGTAAGCGGCGCTCTGCAAGTAGCGGTCGCTGGTCTGCGAGGTCTTGTTGCGGAACGGACCCACGCCACCGGCCGAGTGGATGTACGGTTTCGGATAGTAGGCGTTCGGATTGTCCGGTGTCCAGTAATCCAGGTGTTCCTTGAAGACCGTCACCTGTGCGTACGGGCCGCAGCCCCAGAAGTAAACACCGTTCGGTGCCCAGTCGCGCTTGGCGACACCCTGGAACATCATGCTCAGGCTCAGCCCCTTCCAGCTGACAGAACCGTTGAACGTGTACTGGTAGCGGGGCGTGGTGTTACCGATGATGGTCATATCGCCCATGTCACTCAGGTTATTCTTACCGTTGTTCACCTTCCCGTCGCCGTTCAGGTCGCGGTACTTCACGTCACCCGGTGTCCAAGGCTTGCCGCTCAGGTACGAGAGGTCCAGCTTGTTGTATGCTTCGGCTTCTGTCTCTGACTGGATGATTCCGTCGGCCCGGTAGCCCCAGATTTCGCCCACCTTCTTGCCGGTGTACCAGTTGCCGGAAGGATTGGTACCCGTAGGATTGGCATAGTCTGTCACTTCCGAAGTGGCGTCCGACAACGAGCCGCCGACACTATACTGGATGTCCTTGCCGATAGTGCCCCGGTAGTTCAAGGACAGCTCCCAGCCCCGGTTGCGCATCCGTGCGTTGTTGGTCTGCGGAGCGGTAGCACCGAAGAAGTCGGGGAAGTCCAGACCCGGACCCAGCATGTCTTTCGTATCGCGCTGGAAGACATCGAACGAACCGGTCAGCGCATTGCCGAAGAAGCCGAAGTCAAGACCGATGTTCTTGCTTTCCACCTTTTCCCAGGTCGTGGCAGGGTCGATAACGCCCGGTGCCTTGGTGAAGATGTGACGGCCGTCGCTGAAGATGTAGTTGCCCAAGCCACCGTTGAGCGACATGGTCGAGGCAAACGTGTACAAGGCTGCTCCGGCCTGGTTACCCAGCAGACCGTAAGAAGCACGGAGTTTCAGGTTCGACAACCAACCGCTGGCAGCCGACAGGAACTTCTCACGATGGAGGTTCCATCCCAACGATACCGAGGGGAAGAAACCCCAGCGGTGGTCACTGGCGAAACGGGAAGAACCGTCGTAACGGCCGTTCACCTCCAGCAGGTAGCGTCCGTCGTAGTCGTAGTTGATGCGGCCGAAGAAACCACGGGTAGCCCAGCCGTTGCGGGTATCCACCACCACTTTGTCACCGGTACCCATGCCCACGTTGGGGTTCGAGGTCGAATACAGTCCAGTGATGGAGTTCTTCATGTAACTGTAGTTACTGTCTTCTTCCTGATAACCGGCCATCACCGTGAAATTGTGCTTCTCGGCCAGCGTGAAGAGGTAGTTGGTATAGAGGTTGATGGACTGGTAGCGGGTCTTGCCAAAGCTGCGGGTGAACTTGCCGTCGGGATAGACACCCAGCTCACTGCGTACCCCCTTCGAGGTGCTCACGCCGTCAGCGCCATAAATCATCGGAGCCACGTTCAAGGCCTCGTATTCCACGTTCATCAGTTTATAGGTATAATCCGCAAAGATGAACCAGTTCTTCAGCGGCTGGATTTCCAGACCCGCCGTGATGTTCATGCGGTCGCGCTGCGTGTCGGTATAGGTACCGCTCTGCAGGTAAGGAATCATCGTCAGTTCGGTAAAGTGGCCGTTGGGGTCCACCGAATGCACGGTCGGGCGGAAACGGGCCAGCGAGTGGTAGAAGCCTTCGCTCAAGCCACCGTCACCGAACGGCGTCTTCGAGTCGGAGTGCATGAACTTGGTGTTCACCTTCAGCTTCAGCCACTTCGTCATCTGTGAAGTGATATTGGCCGTGAAGTTGTAGCGCGAATAGCCGATGTCGGCATAGCGCAGGATACCGTCCTCATTGTAGTAACCGCCCGAGATGTAGTACTGTGCCTTCTTGCCGCCACCGCTCAGGCTGAGGTTGTGGTTCTGCTTGAACGCCCAATCCTTGTAATGCAGGTCAAAGTAGTTCGTGTTGCCCACACCCGACTCAGAGTTCTCGAAGGCCGGGTTCATGCTGGCGTTGGCCGGCAGCTCGAACCACGGATCCACGCTCGACGGGTCATTGACAAACTTCTGCAGCAGGTCCAGCTTCTCCTGGCTGTACAGACGCGGCGAACCGGCGTTGCTCACACCGTCGTTCCAGTACTTGGCGAACTGGTAAGAGTCCACCATGTCGGGCAGCACGGTCGGGGTGCTCCATCCCACCGTTCCCTGGTAGTTCACCCGCATCTTGCCTTCCGCACCTTTCTTGGTGGTCACCAGAATGACACCGTAGGCCGCACGCGCACCATAGATGGCACAGGCAGCGGCATCCTTCAGGACGGAGATATTCTCAATATCGTTCGGGTTGACATCCGAGAGGCTCATCTCCACGCCATCCACCAGCACATAAGGATTGGCCGTGTTGGCCAGGTTACCCTGTCCGCGCAAGGTCAGGGTACCGGAAGCACCGGGACGGCCCGCACTCGAGTTGTTGACCAGCAAGCCCGGTACCATTCCTTGCAGGCTCTGCGTGGCATCCACCACCGGACGGCGTTCCAGCGCATCGCCCTTCACGGAAGCCACCGCTCCGGTCAGGTTCACTTTCTTCTGCACGCCGTAACCTACTACGACCACTTCGTCAAGGGTCTCCGTATCCTCTGCCAGCACGACAGTGAACGTCGTCTTTCCGTTCACCGGCAACGCCTGCGTCTTATATCCTATATAGGAAATCAGCAAGGTGCCTTTGGCAGACACATTCGAGAGTTGGAATTTACCGTCCACATCGGTAATCGTTCCGTTCGTGGTCCCTTGGACCAACACACTTGCGCCAATCACGGGATCCTGACTGGCGTCTGTCACCACACCCGTGATGGTCAGCGACTGTGCCACTGCCGTCGTTGCCGACAGGAGGACAGCCATCAGCCATACGAAAAGGCTCAATAATGGTTTTCTTTTTTCCATAATACGGTTTTAAGTTAATATTAAGAACTGTTTCTGCCGCAAATGTAAAAAAGTCCTTCGTCTTCGATGTCTGAATACGTCTAAAATACCTCTTGATTTATCTAAATCCGTCAAATATGGCCTTCCACTGCCGCAATCAGGCCGTTAAACAATGCTCATGTCAAGTGCAGAAGATAGGCTAACGTACCGTAAGGCCTTCTCCTGGGTCAGATGTCCGGGCTGTCCACCAATTTCTTGGCCTTGTCGGGGTCATAGTAGCTGACTTTCCCGTCCGTTATCTCGAAGTAGTCGATGCCTTCGAGCATATCCATATAGAGGGTGCTTCCCTCCTTGGTCACATCGGACTTGACCACGACAACGTCCTCCAGTTTGCTGGATGCGCTGCCCTTGTCCGTGACGCGCAGCTGCGTCATGAGCAGCACCGGCACGGCGGCACTCAACAGTCCCCAGCCCAGCGGACTTCGGTAATATTCATGTGCTTCGGCATAAGGAATGTCCAGTATGTATCGCATGATGTCGAAGGGTTCGGAATAGCCCACCTTCTCGCCGTCCCACCGAACGGTTGCGTCGAAGTCATTGGCCTTCAAAAGGTCATAGTAGTAAGTGGGATCGTAGGCATCGGTGAGGGTAAGCAGATGCCCTTTGGCATCCGGACGCAACTGTACATAGCAGGCCGCACGTTGCTTCGCCATGTTCGTGAAGCCCAGTCTGTGCATCCACGCCCAGTAGAGGCAGGGCTGTTCATACTTGGTCTGGCGGTGCGTGCCGGCTGAAGAGGACTTGTAGCTGCCGTAGGGGACAATGTACTCAAGCATCGAGTTGGCAATGGGGCAATCACATGTGTTGGTGTACACGTCGAGCAGCGCAGTGCACTCTTCGCGCCACTTGGTGCCTGTCTTGGCCTCTTTATGCAGGTAGGTGAAGAAATTGGCGGCCAGTAAGGCAAAGCGTTTCTCCACCAAGTTGCTGGCGAAGGTCCATTCGCCCGAAGTAGAGGCCTTGGTCTTGGTCTTCTTGCCCTTTTCATCGATTTCGTAGAGGTCCTGCTTCTTCTTCGTGGTGCGGATGCTCCGCTTGTCGAAGGTGATGAAATAGGCATACTCCTTGCGGTTCGGCCCTCCCGAGGGGCGCACGCAGATGTAGAAATAGCCCGTACTCTTTTCCTTGACAATGCTGCCGATGCCGTAGTAGGGTGTGCCGTCGAACTTGGCGTTGGTGGGCACTTCGCTTTCGGGCACTAATCGGATTTCGGTGAGGGAAGGCATCTGCTTCAGGCTGACCTCTATCTTGCCGAAGCAGTTGGCCGCATTCATGCGCTGGAAAGTGAGCGTGCCGAAGTCCTCCACGTACAGGCGGTAGCCGTTGTCCGTCGTATAGAGGAGCTCTTCGGGCGTGATGTTCAGGAAGTACTGCTCGGCGGCCTGCTGGTCTTCCACGATGACGTAGCGGACACCCGGCTTCGCTTCATCCACGACCACTCCCTCCTGGGGCGTGAAGGTAGAGGTCTCCCAGTTGTCGGGCAGGGCATCCAGTCCGGCAAAGGCACGGATCACATAGTTGGCTGCCTCCAGGCGGTCGGCAGCGGCCAGTTCGGCCAGTTCTTCCTCTGTGGGTTCGGGCTCGATGTCGTCAGCCGACAGGTGGTCA
>JAQXRG010000071.1 GCA_029218405.1 Bacteroidales bacterium | reverse complement strand
AAAGTACAAGGTGTTCATCATCGACGAGGTTCACATGCTGTCGCAGGCTGCCTTCAACTCGTTTCTCAAGACTCTGGAGGAGCCGCCCGCACATGTCATCTTCATCCTGGCCACGACCGAGAAGCACAAGATTTTGCCCACCATCCTGTCCCGTTGTCAGATTTACGACTTCGAGAGGATGACCGTACAGGGCACCATCGACCATCTGAAAATGGTGGCCGAGAAAGAGGGTATAGCTTACGAAGACGAGGCACTCGCCCTTATTGCCGAGAAGGCCGACGGAGGTATGCGCGATGCCCTGTCCATCTTCGACCAGGCGGCAAGCTTCTGCCAGGGCAACATTACCTATGAGAAAGTGCTTGAAGACCTGAACATCCTCGATGTTGACAATTATTTCAACATCGTGGACCTCGCCCTTGAGAACAAGGTGCCCGACCTGATGCTGCTTCTCGATGGCGTGCTTTCGAAAGGATTCGATGGCGGCAACCTGATAGTGGGACTGGCGAGCCACGTGCGCAATGTGCTCATGGCAAAGAACCCGGAGACGACAAAGCTGCTTGAGGTCAGCGAGACACAACGCCAACGCTACCAGCAGCAGGCACAGAAATGTCCGGCGAAGTTCCTGTACAACTCCCTAAAGGTTATGAACCGCTGCGATGTCAGCTACAAGCAAAGTTCCAACAAACGCCTGTTGGTGGAGCTGACGCTCATTGAGGTGGCTCAGCTGACACAGGCCGATGACGAGGGAGCCTCTTCGGGGCGTAGCCCCAGACGACTTAAAACCCTGTTCAGGAAAATAGCTGGCGTCCGGCAGAGTGCAGCATCGCAGGTGGCTGTAGCCGGAAATGCTGTCGTGGCAAGGAGAAGCGAAGGCTCCGCTGCGGCAGTTGCAGCACATGTGGCAACACAGACAACAACTGCAAACAACTCCACGGTAGCCCCTCTGGCAACCCCGTCCCCATCCGTGGCAACCGCGCAGCCTGCTGTTTTGGCAGGAAGAAAGCTGAAGCTCGGCTCGTTAGGAGTAACATTCGCGTCGCTCGGCAAGAAGGAGGAGCAGAAGGGAAATCGGGATGCGGAGGAGACTATTGACAAAACGGCATCCAAAGAGTTCACGGAAGAGGAGCTGGGGCACCAGTGGATGCTGATGTGCAACCGTATGCCGAAGGAGATGACGGGACTGTCGAGCAGAATGAAGAACCTTCTGCCAAAGATAGCCGATTACCCAAAGGTGGAGGTTGTCGTAGACAACGACATCCTGCTCAATGAACTCCAGGCTATTAAGGGACGCATCCGCGCCACACTGGCTAATGCCCTTGGCAACGGCAATATCGAACTTCAGCTCAGGCTGGCCAAGGTGGAGGAGGTGAAAGTCCTTATGACCAAGCGTGACGTGCTTGACGAGCTTAAGGCGAACTATCCCGGAGTGCGGCTCCTCTATGAGTCGCTTGGGCTGGAAATGTCATAAACATTAATTCATTTTTCGCAAGTAGTAAAAAGGAGATAAATGAAGATAAAAGGAGATAAATGACTTTACTTCTTTTTCAGAGAAGATATACTTACTTTGCCCGAGAAGTATATCTTCTATTGCCAATGAAGTATATCTCCTTTGAAAAGTAAGTAGTATTGCTTGCTTCATAAGCATAACGTTCGGCAAGTGGATAAGCACTCACTTGCCGAACGTTTAGTTTAGAAAAAGTTTATCAGGAACAGCACCTATGACATTACCTTGCGGCAATATCAAAAGTGTTTCAACCGTACACTACGAGGCGTTTTCTACCGTCATGGTTAGAATACGTAGTCGTATCTGGTATCGTAGTTGGAGTCTAAGACGAAGGAGAATGTAGCGGTCGAATTAAAGAAAGAGCCTTTGGCGCGAGTTATACGATGCGGGGCCATTGGGACATCATCGAAAGTGCGGCTCTTGACAATATTTCCCGAGGCATCCTTCATGTTAACCGTGACGGAAATGTTCTGGGGATTCTGAGTCAAGAAGCAATAAACTCCTAACAAGACATTCTGGAAAGTTGTTAATTCTTCGTCACGTGTGAATTCTGTTCTATGCATGTAGTTTTCGGGAGCAAATCCTGTGGTGGGATTGAAGACGTAGGCGGTGGTGGCTGATGATGAGGGGTTGAGG
>JAQXRG010000070.1 GCA_029218405.1 Bacteroidales bacterium | reverse complement strand
TGCCGGACCGTTCTCCGTGACCCTCCAAAAGTCCACCCTGCTCATCTCCGGTATGTTCTAGTTCATGAACGCCGGCTCGGGCTCGAACCAGAGCAACATCATGTACAAGCTGTGACCTATCCACCAGGGGGCGATGGAGCGGGGCGCGAAGACCACATCCGACTCGTATATCCTGTGGCCGGCCCGTATCGGCGCGTTCTCGCTCGTCATGGGCCGTCATGTGAACCATCCCGACACGTCCGACCTGCCTTTCTCCTACCTCATCGAGCAGAAGAACACCACGTATCTGGTACCGGGCGTGAACCTGCGGAGCGTGGGCACCATCCGCGACGCGCAGAAATGGCCCAAGCGTGACCGTCGTACCGACCCCGACCGGCTGGACCAGATCAACTATAACCTGCTCAGTCCGTACACCATCCAGAAGATGCTGAAAGGAAGGGACATCCTGAAGGAGCTGGCCAGGGTGTCGGGAGAGACATCGGAGACATATTCCTACCAAAGCGCGAAAATCAAGAACTCCGCCTTGAACAAGGGCATCCGGTTCTACGAGACCGCCATCCATAAGTTCCTGGGCAACTCGCTCATCAAGCGGCTGGAAGACTTGCCCTTGCCCGATGATGAGGCCATCCGGACGCGGCTGCGTCCCGACACGGCCATCGGCGAGGGAGAGTGGGTGGACATCTCCGGCCTGATTGCCCCCAAGAGCGAAATCGAGCGGCTGATGCAGGACATCGAGCAGGGTGAGCTGACCGACGTCGAGTCCATCCACCAGCGTTTTGTCGAGATGCACGCCAACTACTACACCTACGAGTGGACGTGGGCATACCACCGCCTGCTGGAGTTCTACGGCCTGAATGCGGATACCCTGACCGCCGCCGATGTGGTCGCTATCGTGCGCCGCTGGCAGGAGGCCGTGGTGGGACTGGACAAACAGGTGTATGAGGACGCCAAGAAGGAGTTTTCGTTGACCTCGATGACCGGATTCGGTGCCGATGGCAGTCGCAAGGAGCAGGAGGAGGACTTCGAGCAGGTGCGGGGTGTCTTCGAGGCCAATCCATTTGTCACCGCCGTGCTCGACCATATCCGGGTCAAGACGGCCTTAGGGAACGAGTTGCTGGAACGGCTGGGAAACTAACAGATGTAAACGCAGACAATGACTAACAAACTATCGGTTCTTTTCTTATTATCTCTCTTTTTGTGGAAGTGGCCGCTGTCAGCCGTCGCTTCCTATAAAAAAGAGACTGTGCATCCTGCTTTCATTACCTCGAACACATCGAGGATGGTTGTGCAGCGGATTGTCAGTACGGCGGCCCATACGCAATTGGACGTGGAACTGTATGGCGAGGAGGGAACGACGGTATCTCTTTCGTGGAATACCTATTTGCGGACTCCGCTACAGGTGTGCAGCCTGCGCGAGGCGGACATCCCCATTGGGGTGACAGATGCCTCCCGGTGTTTTCCTGCATCAGGACGGTTGAAGGCGACACTGTCGTTTGAGCCGCTTCCCGAAGGCATCCATTCGTTTGATGTCGTCGAGGGGGATGCCGGCTGGACCATCTGGGGACTACAGCTCCATGCTGCCGAGCCCTACGTCTATCTTCCGGATTTCCTGCAGAAGGAATCGGCTCGAATGCCGGAGGCACCGCTTCCGGAACTGCCGGCGGCACCCGGCAGGGGAATGGTCAATGGCTATCTGTTGGGATACGATGCGTCGATGATG
Organism: Bacteroidales bacterium; assembly: GCA_029218405.1. Lineage (GTDB taxonomy): Bacteria > Bacteroidota > Bacteroidia > Bacteroidales > Bacteroidaceae > Phocaeicola. The sequence continues at coordinate 53,160 of JAQXRG010000070.1, read as the reverse complement.
GAGGTGGAGGCCAGCCTGGTCTATCACGATGGGCGGTCTGCTGAGCCGGTGCGTCGGCCCATCGCTCTCCGTTCGGATGGTTCGTTTCATGTGGAAATGCTGTTGCCGTGTCCCGATACGGTACGATTGTACCTCAATCGGGCTTCGTTACCGTTGCTGTTGGTGCCCGGCAGGGAATTTACGGTCTATCTTCACCTGCCTCGTCTCTCCATGTCGGCCGTGCCGGATGCCCGTCCGGAATGGAAGAAAGTGCGGAAGTGCTGGTTCGATGGCGCTGCCGCTGCTGCCAACGAGCAGTTGGCTGCCGGTCGAATGCCGGAAGAATGGTTGTGTATGCGGGCGGCGTTGTCGGAGCAGGTATGGATCGCCTATGCCGAGCAGAAACGACAGTTGCAGGAGGCGATGCAGCGTCAGGTGGGGGCGATGGCCGTCCCGGTAGTGGCGCAGTTGCCGGCCGATGTGTCAGGAGAGGATGTGTTGCGGCAGTTGCTGGCACCGTATCGTGGTCGGCAAGTACTGGTCGATTGCTGGGCGACGTGGTGTGGTCCCTGCCGGAAGACGTTGCCGTTGATGCGTCCGCTCAAACAGCGGTTGAAAGGCAAGGTTGTCTTTCTTTATGTCACGGGAGCGTCTTCGCCGGAAATGGCGTGGCGGGAGAGCCTGAAGAAAATCCCCGGCGTGCATTACCGGCTGACGGAAGCGCAGTGGGCAGACCTGTGCCGCACGATGGGTATTGACCGCATACCGTCCTATCTCATCTTCTCGCCCGAAGGCACGCTAAAGCGGCGCTTCATCGGTTTTCCTGGAGTGGACGAGTTGGAGCGTGAACTGGGAAGGCCGTGATGAACAATCCTCCGTGGCCAATTGTTCTAATGATGAGACTTGACACTATTCATCATGTTTAGAAAAGGAGGAATCATGACAAAGACTGGAGAAATCTACCGTTGCGTGGTATGTGGCAACCTGGTGGAAGTAGTACGAGGAGGAGGCGGTGAGCTGCATTGCTGCGGTCAGCCGATGGAAAAGGTGGAAGAGAACACTGAAGACGCCTCGCACGAGAAGCACATCCCGGTGATGGAACCGGAGGCCGGTGGCTGGAGGGTCACGGTAGGCAGTGTGGAGCATCCCATGCTGAAGGAACACTACATTGAGTGGATAGAGCTGCAGACGAAGTGCGGCATCCAACGCTGCCGGTTACAGCCCGGCGACCGTCCGGTGGCGCACTTCAAGACCACCGCTCCCGTGGTGGCGGTACGCGCCTATTGCAACCTGCACGGGTTGTGGCGTGTAGAGCGGTAGCTCTATCTCTTTTGGTTCAAACGGTGTTCGAAAGGTGTTCAAACCCTTTTCGAACACCGTTTGAATGCTGTCAGTATCCCAATACTCGTCAAGAGGTGTCTATTGCCTATGTGAAAGAATTTCGGTCAACCATTGGTTTTTCATGTGTCTTGTTGGAATCTCGCAGAAATATTGTAACTTTGCTTCTGATTATGTCTAACCTGTAAAACCCAGGTAGCCTTATGGTGAAACCAATAAATGATCGTTATGAGAAGACTTCCGTTGATTGTATTTCTCATACTGCTGGTGATGACCGTCACGAGCAGTGTTGCCGGTTATGATAGGGCCAGACGGTCTTTGGACACTGATTTGGTCCAGGCATTGTCGTTGACGATAAAGGTCAAAGGCTACGAGCGAATGAAACAGGACTCAATAAAGGCCTATCGCTTGTTGGTTTCGTCCTCGCCTTCTGTCGAGGGTAAGGTACTGACCATTGAAGACCCTGTCTTCCAACAGCACATTCAGACGGAGGCATTGCGCTCCAAAGCGTTCATCGCTTACCACATCACCCCCGATGACGATGATTTTGACGTGAAGATGGAAGGACGGGCCGACTTTTCCATGGCTTTTGTGTGGAGCATGTCCGACCAGCGTCTTTCCTTCCTGCTTTGTCTGGGAACCGTCCTTTCCCTCTTGCTCGCCATCAAGACCAAAAAGGCTGCGGCTGTAGAGATGCCCGTCATGTCTCTTCACCTCACTCCGATGCAGGAACAGCTGATGGAGATGTTCATGAAGGCCCCCGGCCACAGACTGACCAAACAGGAGATTTGCGATGCGCTATGGCCCAACAAGGAAAATGCCGCAGAGACGCTTTATACTACGATACGCAGGCTCAGGAACGAACTGCATGAAGCGTCCGACTGGGAGATAGCATCTGAGCGTGGAAAAAGCTACGAACTGAAAAAGAAACAGGAGGTATGCCGAACATCCGATAATGGGACGGGAAAACTGACATTTGACTGACTTTTGCGGATTGTCAGACAAATGTCAGCCTCTTTTTGAGGCTGTATGGATACCCCTTCTTTACTTTTGCGCTCCGGAAACAGGGAGATTGTCCCTGTGATAATGACTGATAAAAGGAATCGCAAAAGATGAAGAAAACAGGTTTTTTAGTAGTGTTGGGGTTGTCGATAGCATCGGGAGTGAAAGCGCAGGACAATACCCCGAACAAGAGTGTACAACTGCAGGAAGTTGTGATAAGAGGGGCACGGGTGGTCAGCCGTACCGACGGCCAGCTGATTTTCCCTTCTGAAGAAATGGCTAAGTCGGCATCGTCGGGCTACCATTTCCTGAAGATGCTGCCGTTGCCCAACGTCAAGGTGGATGACATCAACGAAAGTATCGTGGCCACCAGCTCGCTCATCGGCGCCGTGCAGGTGAGAATCAATGACGTGGAGGCATCGACCGCCGACCTGCAAGCGTTGCAGCCAAAGGAAGTGGAGAAGGTGGAGCTGATTGACCGTCCGGGTATGCGATATGGCGATGGGGTCGGCATCGTGATCAATATCATCACGCGCAAGGTTTCCAGAGGATATGTCGTCGGGACCAGCGGCACGTACGTGCCCAAGGCGGACCTGACGAGAGGAAATGCCTACACCCGACTGAACAGCGGGGACAACGAAGTGTGGCTGAACTATTCGGGGGCATACAGCCGTTCCAATGGCTACCTCATGGAGGAACGGACCCGCTACCTCATGGAGGAGGGTACCTATTACCAGGTGGCGAGAAACACCTACGACATCCTCCATCGGAACGTCCACCATCACCTACAGGCGAGATACAGCCGGACCCACGCGGAGAACGCTTTTCTCGCCACCCTCTCCACTTCCATAGCAGACAGTCCGCGCAACCACCAAAAGACCGACGTGGCCTATCCCGACGGCAGGAACAGCAGTGAGACCACCGACAACACGGAGAAGGTAGTCAGTCCCTGGCTGGACTTGTATTGGAAGACCGGTATCGGCAAGCAGCAGACCTTCGTGGCCAATGCCTCCGTGGCCTATACACATACGGACTACACCTACCGGTTTGCCTCGGAGGAGGATACTTTCGGATACAGTACGCTCGGCAAGGCTTGGTCGCTCCGGTCGGAAGCTGTCTACGAGAACCGCATGAAGCCCTTCACGCTTTCCGCCGGAGTGCGCTACCACCAGAAATACATCGACAACGACTATTCGGGAGATGTCACGCAAGTGTCGCAAATCCATTCGGGCAGCCTCCAGGCTTTCCTGCAGCTGAAGGGTTCGCTGTGGAAGATAGGATATATGGCCGGTGTGGGCCTCACCCGTGAGTACTATCACCAGGGGGACGCCAGCTACGACAAGCTGTGGCTGCGTCCGACAGTGGACCTTTCCCTGCCTGTCACTCAACGTGTCCGACTCCACTACTCCTTTACCACATCGCCCGCTCCGTCCCGGCTGCAGAACATGAGCGGTATGGCCATCGTGACCAACGGGATGGAATATTCGGTGGGCAATCCGAACCTCATCATGGCAAGGCGTGACGAACAGACCCTGGCCCTCAGCTACCAGTCTCCGCGACTGTACAACCGGCTGATGGCCTTCTACCGCTACAATGCCCATCCCGCCATGCAGCATATATACCGTACAGACGACAACCGCTTTGCCAAGACGTTCCTCGAAGGCCGTCGCATCGATTTCCTCATGCTGCAGGACTACACCTCCTACGACATCGTTCCGAAACACCTCAATGCCTACCTTTCGGCAGAGATGCTGCACATCGTCAACGACGGACAAGACTACAGCCACCGGCTGACCTCTTTCAACTTCCGGCTGGGACTGACGGCATGGCTGGGCAACTGGAGTTGGATGGCAACCATGGACAACGGTTTTCACTTTATGGAGAACGAATACGAGGCACGTAACATCCTCACCTCCTATCTCTCGGCATCCTACAGAATCAAAAGACTCTCCGTCGGCCTTTTCTGCCAGAACCCGTTCAAGCGGAATGGCAAGGTGGAAGAAGTGGAAAACTACAATCATCTCGTCCACAAGTCCCTGGTCGTGAGCAACCGCGACACATCCAGTGCCATAGGCTTCAAACTGACCTGGACCTTGTCAAAAGGACGACGGTTCAAGGGTCTTGAGCGGGACACGGACGGTCTGAAGGACACGGAGACAGGAGTGGCCAAACCTGGAAGATGAGAAATTTTGCGGCCATCGTCCTATCTTTATCCTCGTATTCTGTAGGTTTTTCAAAATATCTTTGTAACTTTGCTTCCAACGATAACTAACCATTTAAACAAAATAGAAGAGCTTATGGCAACACCCGATTTCAAGTATCAGCCCATGTTCGAGCATGGAAAGGATACGACTGAATACTATCTGCTTACGAAAGACTACGTCTCCGTGAGCGAGTTCGAAGGAAAACCGATTCTGAAAATCGAGAAGGAAGGTCTGACCGCTATGGCCAACGCCGCCTTCCACGATGTATCGTTCATGCTGCGCCGCGAGCACAACGAGCAGGTGGCCAAAATCCTGCACGACCCGGAAGCCAGCGACAACGACAAGTACGTGGCGCTGACCTTCCTGCGCAATGCCGAAGTGGCCGCCAAGGGCGTACTGCCTTTCTGCCAGGATACGGGTACGGCCATCATCCATGGCGAGAAGGGACAGCAGGTGTGGACCGGCTACTGCGATGAGGAAGCGCTCTCGCTCGGCGTGTTCAAGACCTACACGGAGAACAACCTGCGCTACTCGCAGAACGCTCCGCTGAGCATGTACGATGAGGTGAACACCCGTTGCAACCTCCCCGCACAGATTGACCTGGAAGCCGTGGAGGGCATGGAATACCGCTTCCTCTGCGTGACCAAGGGCGGCGGATCGGCCAACAAGACCTACCTCTACCAGGAGACCAAGGCCATCCTGAACCCCGGCACACTGGTGCCCTTCCTCGTGGAGAAGATGAAGACACTGGGCACGGCGGCTTGTCCTCCTTACCATATCGCCTTCGTCATCGGCGGTACCTCGGCCGAGAAGAACCTGCTGACCGTGAAGCTGGCTTCCACCCACTATTACGACAATCTCCCGACCACCGGCAATGAAGGCGGACGCGCGTTCCGTGATGTGGAACTGGAGAAGCAGGTGCTGGAAGAAGCGCACCGCATCGGTCTGGGCGCACAGTTCGGCGGCAAGTACTATGCCCACGACGTACGCATCATTCGTCTGCCGCGTCACGGCGCTTCCTGTCCGGTAGGTCTGGGTGTTTCCTGCTCGGCCGACCGTAACGTGAAGTGTAAGATTGACAAGGACGGTATCTGGATTGAGAAGCTCGACGCCAACCCGGGCGAGCTGATTCCGGAAGAGCTGCGTCAGGCGGGCGAGGGCAACGCCGTGAAGATTGACCTGAACCGTCCGATGCCGGAAATCCTGGCCGAACTCGACAAGTATCCCGTGGCTACCCGCCTGTCGCTCAACGGTACCATCATCGTGGGCCGCGACATCGCGCATGCCAAGCTGAAAGAGCGTCTCGACCGTGGCGAGGAACTGCCGCAGTACATCAAGGACCATCCTATCTACTATGCAGGTCCTGCCAAGACTCCTGCCGGCATGGCTTGCGGCTCGATGGGCCCCACCACAGCCGGACGTATGGACCCGTATGTGGACTTGTTCCAGGCCAATGGCGGCAGCATGATCATGCTGGCCAAGGGTAACCGTAGCCAGGCTGTGACCGATGCCTGCAAGAAGCACGGCGGTTTCTACCTCGGCTCTATCGGTGGTCCGGCCGCTATCCTGGCGCAGAACAACATCAAGAGCATCGAGTGTGTGGAATACCCCGAACTGGGCATGGAAGCCATCTGGAAGATTGAGGTGGAGAACTTCCCGGCCTTTATCCTGGTGGACAACAAGGGCAACGACTTCTTCAAGCAGATCAAGCCCCGTTGCTGCTGCGGTAAGTAATCCGCACGGATAGATAATATAAGATAGAAGAGGAGCCAAAGGTATTGCCGGTGAACCGCCCAGTGGGCAGATGGCCGGACAATACTTTTGGCTCCTCGTTGTTACGTACCTGCGGTGGGGCGGGTCACACCTTCAGGAACAGCTTGTTCCGGTACAGGACATAGAGGAGGCCGAACAGCAGCAGGCTGTTGGCGGCGGCAATCAGGACCGGGTAGAAGCTGCCGGTGTACTGCTCGAAGCCGTAGAGCAGCGAGCGGCTGACACTGCTGAAGCTGACGCAGGAGGCCAGCATATAGGCAGTGATGGAGTTCATGCCATAGACTTTCAGCCATCCGAGGCCTTTCCGGTGCCTCCGGCAGTCAATCCAATAATACGACAAGCCCATCAGCAGGAAGCAGTAGCCGCTGCTGACCAGCACCATCGAACTGGTCCAAAGTTTCTTGATGACCGGTAGCTCCAGGTGCCAGAGCCATCCGGCGGCCACGAGGGCGGCACCGATGAGCAGCAGCAGGACCGCCTTCCGGACGGGCGGTACGGAAGGATGCCGCAGCAGTTGCCCGGCCAGACAGCCGCTCAGCACCGTCACACCGAAGTTGCCGCTGCTCAGCAGCCACGTGTAGCGGTACCACGGGGCAAAGACCACGGCACCGGACGCATCCACCGTGGCTCCGTCGCGGAAGCGTCCCAGCACGGTGCGGTCCACCCATTCGGCCAGGTTCCCGTCAGGGGTGTAGTCGCCGCCTCCGAACCCGTCAACACTGATGCCTTCCAAGGCCGCCCAATAGGCCAGCAGCAGTGCCAGCGCGATGCCGGTCTGCGTCTTCCACGAGGTATGCAGAAAGAGCAGGGCGGCGATGACGTAGCCCACGGCGATGGTCTGCAAGGTGTTGGAGTACAGGTAAAGGTGTGAGGGGTCCAGTCCCAGCAGGTTACCTTGACACATCATGCCAAACAGCCACAGCAGGACGAACCGCCGGCCGATGCGGCGGTACACCGGGGTGTTGTCGGCGGCTCCTTTCGAGCGGCCTAAGGCAAAGGGGATGGACACCCCCGCCATGAAGAGGAAAAGCGGCATGACAAGGTCCCACGGCGAGAAACCTTCCCATTCCACATGCGTGAAGTTCCACATGAAAGACTTGAACCACGGTGCTTCCACCGCCCGCGACAGCGGATGCAGCACGCCTTCCAGTCCGACCAAAAAGAAGAGATCCAGCCCGCGCAATGCGTCGAGCGACTCCAATCGTTGTTGTACAGCCATCTGGGTAGTGTGAGGATGAGTGATTAAGGATGGATGATTTCTTTCAGTGAGAAGCTGAAGACCTCTTGGGTGCGGATGCCCGGTTTCGTCTCGCCGCAGACCATGTAGAGGGTATTGCCCCGGCGGACGAGCACACCGCCTGCCTTGTCGGTTCCCGCAGGCAGCGGATGGGTGGTCCAGCGGCGTTCCTGGAGATGATATACCAGTACGTCGCGGTTGAACTTGTACCATTCCCTCGGCTTTTTCAGGTAGTCCTTCGGCGCCTTACCTTCGACGGCTTGGCGGAAGATGTCGTGGTTAACCCCTCCTGCCAGGATGAGGCAGCCGTCGGCATAGACTCCGCTTCCCCCTACCAGGCAGCGGGGGACCCCTTCCGCATCGACCGGCAGCTGGGTCTCCTCGGTCCATTCGCCGCTGCCCAGGTCGTAGCGCAGCACGTTGGTGGACAGCTCACTGGTGCCTTCCTGCTGCATCGCGTCGAATCCGCCGATGAGGTACAGTGCCTGCTCGTCGGCCAGCACGATGGGCTGCACCCGGCGCGGACCCGGATAGTCACACAGCCGCTGCCAGCCGTCGGGACGGTTCAGGTCGAGGGCGAAGACTCCTTGCCCACGGTCGGTCTGGTTGCCGCCGGTCACGATGACCTTCCCTCCCGTATAGGCCCCTCCGGCATTGTCGATGGTGACGGGCAGGGAGGGGAGAGCGGATGTGACTAACTGGCGGGCGCTTTCGTCCCACTGCAGGAGGAAGGCGGTGGAGAGGGAGGAGCGGTCGTTCTGTCCGCCCGCGCAGACCAGTCCGTAAGGCACCTGGACACCGGCACCGTAGGCAGTGGGGGTCTCCAGGGGCGTGAGCGGCATCCACTGGGCACCGGGGTTAGACAGCCTCAGGCCGTAGGTGTCGGCATAGAACACTTTCTTTCCGCCTTCCGCGGCGGGAATGTCAGGAAAATTACAGCCACCGCTGACGATGAGCCGCTCGCCGATGCAGCCGGCGAAGGGAGCCGAGACACCTCCTGTGACAGGATAATCGGGCAGGGCAGGGGTGGAGACCGCGCTTCCTCCACAGCCGGAACAGAGGGCGGAAGCGAACACAATGTACGAGGACATTACTAACTTTGTTAATCTTTTCATGGCGTATCGTTGGTTTAACCAGCTAAAATTACTGTTTTTTGACGGGATTATCCTCGTTTTTTAAAGAAATAAAAGAAAAATACACAAAATTATCCATAGTTAATGCCTATATTTGTCTCCCTAATCTGAAAAATCAAGAATATGACATCAAGAATGCTGGCGGCTATTATAAACGGTTCGAAGAGTGCCCTGACGAAAAAGCGCATCATTGCGTACTTCCTGCGGGCACGCTCGACAACAATACCCGACTTGGCGAAGGAGTTGGACTGTAGTATTCCGACCATTGCCAAGTTTGTGAACGATATGATGAAGGAGGGAATAATCTCGAATTACGGCAAGCTGGAAACAGGGGAAGGGCGTCCGCCGGCCTTGTATGGCTTGAATCCGCAGGCCGGTTATTTCATCGGTGTGGACATCAAGAAGTTCTCGTTGGACATCGCGTTGATGGACCTCATCGGCGACGTGGTGCTCATCCAGGAGGACATTCCTTTCCACATGGAGAACACGGAAGCGTGTCTCGACAGCCTGTGTACGGCCATCCGCAAGTTCATCGACGAGGCGGAGTTCGACCATGACAACCTGATGGAGGTGTGTGTGAACATCTCGGGGCGGGTCAATCCGGAGGTGGGACGCAGCTACGTGCTTTTCAATTTCAACGAGCGGCCCCTGGCGGAAGAGCTGACCGAGCGGGTGGGCTGTCCCGTGTGCATCGACAATGACACGCGGGCCATGGCCTACGGCGAGATGATGAAGGGCGCGGTGAAGGAAGAGAAGGACATCATCTTCATCAACCTGAGCTGGGGATTGGGCTCCGGCCTGATTCTGGACGGCGACGTATATACGGGCAAGTCGGGCTTCTCCGGCGAGTTCGGCCATTTCAACGTGTTCGACAATGAGATTATCTGCCAGTGCGGCAAGCGGGGATGCTTGGAGACCGAGGTGTCGGGTGCCGCGCTCTACCGCAAGCTGCTGTCGTGCGTGAGGGACGGCAAGCAGTCCATCCTTTCGAAGCGTATTCTGGAGGGACAGCCGCTGACCTTGGGCGACATCATCGATGCGACCAACCGCGAGGACGTGCTGTGCATCGAGCTGGTGGAGGAAATCGGCCAGAAGCTGGGCCGCTACCTGGCGGGGCTCATCAACCTGTTGAATCCCGAGCTGGTGGTGCTGGGCGGCGTGCTGTCGCTCACGGGCGACTACCTGCTGCAGCCGGTCATCACCGCCGTGCGGAAGTATTCGCTGAACCTGGTGAACCGCGACACGGCCATTGTCCTCTCTGCCTTGGGCAACCGTTGCGGCGTCATCGGCGCCTGCCTGCTAGCGCGCAAGAAGCTGCTGGAATGACGAGGGGACGCGCCGCCGCGACGGACCTTTCCGTTCAGGCGATGCCTCTCCGACGATATACCCGACTCTTATCAAAGGAAGAGCCAAAGAAAGCCGCCCGTTCATGAGACCGGGCGGCTTTCTTTGGCTCTTTTGCGTAGGACCGACGCTGTCCTCAGCTTATCTCGGCACGATGGTGAAGCCCCACTTGTATTCCTTGTTGGCCGGAATCAGGTATTGCGGGTCGGGGATGGCGCCCCAGCTGTCGTAGCCGCCTACTCCCATCTGGCGCATGTCCACGCACACTTCCACGAAGTCGCGCGGAGTGATGTCGTTGATATGGGTCATGCGGGGCTTGATGTTGCGGGCGGTGGCCACGTTGTGCTTCAGCTCTTCCGCGTTGCGGTTGTTCCACTGGTAGTCCCGGTTGGTGTTCTCCTCGCTGTCAAAATCCTCCACCGAGTTGCGCAGGGCGTTGAAGCCGATGGTCTGGTCGGCATAGATGGTCAGGCCCTTGCCCCCCTTCTTCGAGACAGTCAGCCAGCGGGTGTCGGTGTGGTGGCCGTTTTCCTGCGGACGCACGTACGGATAGTATTCCTTGTCAGCGGTCGTCTTGAAGAGGTCAACAGTCACACCGGCGTTGCGGTCGATGTAGTTCTCCTCGGGACCCCGTCCGAAATAGGTCACTTCGTTCATCTCGACCGGCATGCGGAAGCGTACACCGATGCGCGGCACCACTAACTTGGCGGACTGCTTGCGGATGGCGTCGTTGCCCGGGGTGAAGGTGGCCATCAGTGTGGCTTCGGACACTTCGGTCTTGTTGGCCTCCATCTCTGTGGACGAGAAGGTATAGTCGGCCTTCACCACGCCCGACGGATGGATGCGGTAGGTGGCGATGTAGAGGTTGCCGGCTGCCAGCAGGTAGTTGGCCTTGATGACCGCGTCCTTGCCGTCCATCTGTACGGTAGCGTCCACCACCTTGAAGTTCTTGCTCGATTCCTTCCAGATCAGCAGGCGGCGGGGTTCCTGGCTGCCGTAGTCATTGTCGTTCGGGCCGCGCCAGAAGTTGGGCTGCAGGCCGAAGCCCTTGTCGAAGTACTCGGTGTTGCCCAGCTTGTAGGAGGTCACCAGTCCGCTCCGCTTGTCGAAGACGAAGCTGACTTTCGACGAGGTCACCTTCAGCAGGTCGCCTTCGGTGGCGCAGGCCAGTGCCGGACCGTTGGTCGCGAAGCTGCGGGGCTGCGAGGCGATGGGCAGCTGGAACTGTTCCTTGGCAATCTCGAAGCCGACGGGGATGAGCGGCTCGGGCTGGGTGGTGGTGACGCGGAACTCGACGAAGTATTCTGTGCCCGGCTTTTCCTTCAGGCCGGCCACGTTGACCGCCAGTTCCTTGGAGGCCTGCGGGGCGATGTCCATCGACACCTTGCCGCTGCGCACGGTCTTGTTGTTTTCCTTCACCTGATAGGTAATCATGTACTTCTGCAGGTTGGTGAAGTAGAAGCGGTTGAGCACGTTGAACTTGCCGCCCTGCAGGTCAGTGGCCTCGAACGCCACGTTCTGGTGGGCGTATTTCACCTCGTTGTAGGCCGGATGTGGGTTGCGGTCGGGGTTGACGACACCGTTGCAGCAGAAGTTGCCGTCGCTCGGTGAGTTCACGCCGAAGTCACCGCCGTAAGCGTAGAACATGCGTCCTTCCGCGTCGTGCGTCTCCAAGCCCTGGTCCACCCAGTCCCAGATGTAGCCGCCCTGCAGGTTGGGGTACTTGTAGATGGCCTTCCACTGGTCCCACAGGCTGCCGGTGGAGTTACCCATGGCGTGGGCGTATTCGGACGGGGCGACGGGGCGGTCGCTTCCCTCACGGCCGATCTGCTCCAGCCAGCGTGCGTTGGGGTACTGCGGCACGTACATGTCGGAGTTCCATTCCCACTGGGCGCGCTCGTAGTTCACTGGGCGCTGCATCAGGTCCTTGTCCGCTTCCTTCAGCCAGAGGTAGGTCTGGTAGAAGTTGTAGCCGTTGCCGGCCTCGTTGCCCAGCGACCAGAAGGTGACGGACGGGTAGTTCTTGTTGCGCTCGAACATGTTCTCCGTGCGGTAGAGGTGCGGCTGCAGCCATTCGATGTTGTTGCCCAGCGTGCCGCCCTTGTGCAGGTCGTAGTACATGGCGTGGCTTTCGATGTTGGCCTCGTCGTACACATAGATGCCGTACTGGTCGCACAGCTCGTAGAAGCGGCGGTCCTGCGGGTAGTGGCAGAGGCGCACCGTGTTGATGTTGGCCTGCTTCATCAGCTCGAAGTCCTTGCGCATCAGTTCCTCGGTCATGTAGTGGCCGGTCTTCGGGTTGTGCTCGTGGATGTTCACACCCTTCAGCTTCAGCGGCTGTCCGTTGATGAGCAGCACGGTGTAGTTCTTTCCGTTGGCCGCCTTCTGGTCAATCTGCTTGATTTCGATACGGCGGAAGCCGACGTGGTAGGGCACCACCTCGTTCACCTGTCCGCCTTCCTTCACGGTCATGTACACCTTGTACAGGTTGGGCTGTTCGGAGGTCCAGGTCTGTACGGAGGGCAGCTCCTTGTCGAAGCGCACCGTGCCCGTCTGTCCTTTTTCCACCCTCACCGTCTTTTCCTCCGTGGCGGCTGTCTGGCCCTGCGGGTCCACCAGCTCGTAACTTACTGTCAGCTGTTTGCCGGCGGCTTCGTGGTTCTTCAGGTCAATGGCCAAGCGGAAGATACCGTTCTGGTACGAGTCGTCCAGGGTGGAGGTGATGCGGAAGTCCTGCACCGCCGCCTTGGGTTGCGAGTAGAGGAACACGTCGCGTTCCAGTCCGCTGATGCGCCAGAAGTCCTGGCATTCCAGAAAGGAGCCGGTGCTCCAGCGGTAGATCTTCAGGGTCAGGGTGTTCTCGCCTGCCTTCAGGTAGTCGTTGATGCGGAAGTCGGCGGGATTCTTCGAGTCTTCGTTGTAGCCCACTTCCTTGCCGTTCAGATAGACATAGCAGCCCGACTTGGCACCAGCCAGCTGCAGGTAGATGTCGCGGCCGTTCCATCCTTCCGGGATGGTAATCTTGCGGCTGTACACGCCCACGGGCACGTCGGCGGGCAGCTGGGGCGGCTGCGGCTTCCAGGGGCAGAACTCATAGCTATGGTTGGTGTAGAGGGCGGTGCCGAAGCCCTGCATCTCCCAGTTGCCGGGTACCTGTATGTCCTTCCATCCCGAGGTGTCCACGTTGGCGGAGGTCACGTCGGACGGCAGTTGCTGGTGGGAGTCGGTGTAGTAGAATTTCCAGGTGCCGTTCAGCAGCTGGTAGTAGGGGCTTGCCTCGTATTTTCCGGTGGAGGCTTGTTCCTTGGTGCCGTAGCTCATGAAGGCGGAGCGTGGCGCCTCGCGGTTGACAGAGGTCACTTGGATGTCTTTCCAGTAGGGAAGCGATTCGGCCAGCGTCGGCTGCGGGAATCCCGCTAAGGCAGTCGCGATGCAGCAGCCGCTTGCCAGTAGGTTCTTGAGGTTTCTTTTCATGGTAGTATTGTTTAATGAATGGTAAACTTTGGGTATTCTTTCTACAAAGGTACGAATAATATTGGTTCTGCAATGCAATCGGCCAAGAATCTGTGCGTCCGAGGATAAGTTTTCGGAAGCGGGGAGGAGGACCGGTGAGGAACGGACGGAACGAGACAGGGCGGGATGACTGTATGAGGAAGGCGTTGTGGTTCTGCTTCGACAGGCTTTCTTGTTACTTCCGACCTTCGTCGGAGATACTTGCGACCTACGTCGGAGATACTTGCGACCTTCGTCGGAGATACTCGTGACCTTCGTCAGGAGTTAATAGGAAGCCTGTCCTGCCGCAACAAGGGCGGCTGTTCAGCGCGAGTAGCCCCACTGACGCAGGGCGAACGACCAGTGTTGTTCGACCAGCTCCACCGTCTCGGGCTTGTATGCGTAACGGTTCTTCTGGTAGCCTTTCAGCTTGTCCACGTAGGACTGGATGGCCGTGCGTGCCGTGTCGAAGCCCGGCAGGGACAGGCGGCGGTAGATGTCCTCGGTCATCCCGAAGGGGTGCCGCTCGTAGTCCTCAAACCGGACTTCCACCAGATTCCCCTTGGGAATGAGGTGCTTGTCGGCCTCGTACTTGTGGTAGAGCTTGCTGTAAACGGACAGGATGTTCTCCTGCAGCCGCGCGTCGCTGATGTCCTGCAGCTGTAGCGGACGGAGGGTGTTGGTGAAGAAGCTGCGGGTCGATTCGAACACGGTGTAGGGATTGCGTATCAGGTAGATGAACTTGGCATCGGGAAACATCTTCACCAGCTCCTTCACGCGGCCGGTGTGCGGCGGGTTCTTGCTCAGGAACTGCGTGCCGTGGGTGTTCCACAGCGAAATCTTGATGAGTTTGGTGAACATCTCCTCGAAGGTCTTCAGCTCCTCCGGCGTGATGCCGTCGAACAGCAGGTACTTGTCGGCGTACTCGTTCATCCGCTGGGGCAGGAACCAGAAGTTATAGTACGTGTAGGGCATCATGTTGGTCAGTGCAAACTCTTCCTCTTGCGGCAGGTCAACGGCCAGCTCCATGTTGTCGGTGGGGCGTTGGTCGGGCATGAGCCAGCTCATGTTCTTCTTGAAGAACGGTTGTCCCCACATCATGAGGTGGGGGAAGACGGTCTGGTAGGTAGTGTTGTAGCCGAAGTGCCGGTCGCACGAGAGTACGTTGTGCATGAAGGTGGTTCCGCTGCGCCAGTGCCCCAGGATGAAGACCGGCGCGTGCTCCAGCGGCCGGTCGGCCAGCAGCTGTTGGTAGCGACGGTCCTGCAGGGGTTTGAGCAGCGACAGCAGGCGGCAGACGGCTTTCGTCAGCCGGTACTTGTTGCGGTAGCCGGGGCCGATGGCCTGTCCGGCGGTGATGCGGTGGAAGGTCTGCCAGTCGGCTCCCACCAGTGTGTTGATAGGCAGTTTGTTAAAGTCCAGTAATCCCATAGCGGTTGGTGGTTAGTGTCAGTCAGTAGGTGCGTTGTGTCAGTCGCGCAGTTCGACGGCGATGCCTTGCCGTGCCAGTTCCTTCACGACGGTCCGGATGGCTTCGTGGTGCGAGGCGTCAATGCCAAGGCGGGACAGGTCGATGACGGGCAGCCCGGAGGCCCGGCGTACTTCCTGGTCCGACACGCTGCCGGTTATCATGCCCACGGCACAGGTAGTGTGGCTGATGGGGTCGATGAGGATGAAGGCACCGGTCGCCTGGTTCATCGCGTAGGGGTCGAAGAACAGCTCCTTCGACGAGGTGAGTGTCACCTTGCCGATTTGGTTGAGCGTGAAGGGGAGGGTGTCGGGGGTGAGCCGCCCGTTCTCCACGCTCAGCTGCTCCATCGTGTTGATGTCCACCTTGTAGCGGATGCTGTCGATGCGCGTGCGGCTGGTGTTGGTGGTCTGCTTCAGGAAGAAGGACTTGCCGGTGTCCATTGGCTCCTCGTCCATCCATACCAGCATGGCCTCGATGTTCCGTCCTCGCTGGGGCAGGCGGTCGGGGTGTACCAGCATCTCGCCGCGCGACACGTCAATCTCGTCCTCCAGGGTCAAGGTGACGGACATGGGCGGGAAGGCTTCGTCGATGTCGCCTTCGTAGGTGACGATGCGCCGGACGTGCGTCCGTTTGCCCGAGGGGAGCGCCACCACCTCGTCGCCCTGGCGCACGATGCCGGAGGCCACCTTTCCGCAGAAGCCCCGGAAGTCGAGGTCGGGACGGAGCACGTACTGCACCGGATAGCGGAAGTCGGTCAGGTTGGGGTCGTTCTCTATCCGCACGTTCTCCAAGTGCTCCAGCAGCGAGGGGCCTTCGTACCAGGGGGTACGGGGCGACTTCTCCACCACGTTGTCGCCGTCGAGCGCCGAGATGGGCACGCACAGCAGGTCGGGGATGCCCAGGGGCTGGAGGAAGGCGCGGTAGTCGTCCACGATGCGCTGGAACACGTCCTGCGAGAAGTCCACTAAGTCCATCTTGTTGACGGCCAGCACGACGTGGCGGATGCCCAGCAGCGACACTATGTAGCTGTGGCGGCGGGTCTGGGTGATGACACCGGTGCGCGCGTCCACCAGGATGATGGCGAGGCTGGCGGTGGAGCCGCCCGTAATCATGTTGCGGGTGTACTGATCGTGTCCCGGCGTGTCGGCGATGATGAACTTGCGGCGGTTGGTCGAGAAGTAGCGGTAGTCCACGTCGATGGTGATGCCCTGTTCGCGTTCCGCCTTCAGTCCGTCTAAGATCAGGGCGTAGTCGAGGTGTCCGCCGGCGTTGCCCATGCGCTGGCTGTCGCGCCGCAGGGCGTCCAGTTGGTCTTCATAGATTTTCTTGCTGTCGAACAGCAGTCGTCCGATGAGGGTGGACTTTCCGTCGTCCACCGACCCGGCCGTGAGCAGGCGGAGCAGGTTCTTCTGCTCGTCGCGGTCGAGGAATTCTTGTATCGATAGGTTTTCTGTTGTCATACGTTGTGGAAATGGTGATGAATAGTTAAAGTCGGTCTGTGGGGAGGAGGTGTCAGAAGTAGCCTTCCCGTTTCTTTTCCTCCATGCTGGCTTCCTGGTCGAAGTCGATGACCCGGGTGGTGCGTTCGCTCCTGGTGGTAGTCATCATTTCCTCCACGATTTTCTCGATGGTGTCGGCCTCGCTTTCGATGGCGCCCGTCAGCGGCCAGCATCCCAGGGTGCGGAAGCGGATGTTCCGGTATTCTATCTTGTCGCGGTACTGCTCGGGCAGACGGTCATCGTCGGGCAGGATGAGTTGTCCGTCGATGTTGACCACCGGCCGCCGCTTGGCGAAGTAGAGGGGGACGATGGGAATCTGTTCCAGCCGGATGTACTGCCAGATGTCCAGCTCTGTCCAGTTGCTGAGCGGGAACACGCGGATGCTCTCGCCCTTGCGGATGCGGGTGTTGTAGAGGTCCCACAGCTCGGGCCGCTGGTGCTTGGGGTCCCATTGGTGGAACTCGTTGCGGAAGGAGAAGATGCGCTCTTTCGCCCGGGACTTCTCCTCATCGCGGCGGGCGCCCCCGAAGGCGGCGTCGAACCGGTACTTGTCGAGGGACTGCAGCAGCGCCTGTGTCTTCATCAGGTCGGTGTGCACCTTGCTGCCGTGGGTGAACGGTCCCACTCCGGTCCGGAAGGCTTCCTGGTTGCTCTCCACGATCAGCCGCCATCCGTGCCGGCGGGCGTAGTCATCGCGGAACTGAATCATTTCCTTGAACTTCCATTTCGAGTCGATGTGCATCAGGGGGAAGGGGGCCTTGCCGGGGGCGAACGCCTTCTCTGCCAGCCGCACCATGACCGACGAGTCCTTGCCGATGCTGTAGAGCATCACGGGGTTCTCAAATTCGGCGGCCACCTCACGGATGATGTGGATGGACTCGGCTTCGAGTTCTTTCAGGTGGCTCAGTGGATAAGAGGTTTTCATCATTTGGTAAGCGTTATTTTAGGTATTACAAGTTCAAGCAGCCGTCCGACCGACTGCTCGATGTCCAGCACCGAGGTGTCCAGGCTGAGGGCGGGGTGCAGGGGGGCCTCGAAAGGCGCGGAGATGCCGGTGAAGTGGCTGATGTCTCCCTTACGGGCCTTGGCGTACAGTCCTTTCACGTCGCGCTGTTCGCAGGTGGCCAGCGGCGTGCTGACATAGACTTCCAGGAAATCCGCTTCGCCGATGATGTGGGCGGCCATCGCCCGCATCTCCCGTGTGGGGCTGATGAAGGCGGCGAGGGTGACGATGCCGGTGTTGACAAACAGTTTTCCCACTTCGGCGATGCGGCGGATGTTCTCCTTCCGGTCTTCGGCCGAGAAGCCCAGGTTGTTGTTGATGCCGCTGCGGATGTTGTCGCCGTCGAGGACGCGGCACAGGATGCCGCGCCGGTGCAGCTCGCGTTCCAAGGCAATGGCCAGGGTGCTCTTGCCCGAGCCGCTGAGGCCGGTCAGCCAGACCATCAGTCCCCGCTGGTGCAGGAGCTGTTCCTTGTCCGTGCGGGACAGCAGGCGGTCGAAGACAGGGTAAATGTGGTTCGTTGGTTCAGTCATACTCTATAATATATTAAGGTAGTTAGAACGGCCATATCTGCGGAATGACAAATACGGAGATAAGAAAGGTGATGAGGTTGAGCGGCAGGCCTACGCGCACGAAGTCCGTGAACTTGTAGTTACCGATGCCCTGCACAATCAGGTTGGTCTGGTAGCCGATGGGGGTGCTGAAACTGGCCGAGGCCGCCATGCAGATGACCACGAAGAACGGCATGGGGCTCACGTCGAGCTGGGCGGACAGCGAGAGGGCAATGGGGAAGGAGAGGGCGGCCGCGGCATTGTTCGTAATCAGTTCGGTGAAGACGTTCGTGATGAGGAACATCACCGCCAGCAACACGTAGGGGCTGTAGTGGCGGCTCAGGTTGATGATGTAGGCGGCGATGCAGTCGGCCAGTCCGGAGTTCTCCATGGCCTTGCTGATACCGAACGCGCAGGCGATGGTGATGAGGATGTCCCACGAGATGTACTTGGTGTACTTGCGGGGCGGGAAGATGTGTGTCCAGGCCATGATGACGGTGGTGATGGCGGCGAAGAAGAACATGTCGAGCCGCACGCCGTCCGGCAGCAGTGCCTTCACGTCCGGCAGCTCGCCCACCGTGGCACCGGCAATCATGAGGACCAGCAGCAGCAGGGCGAGTCCGCGCTTTTTCCGTCCTACGGGCTCGCTGTCCTTTCCGTTGGCCAGCATGATGAAGACGGATGACTCTCCCCAGGTTCGCTGGAAGCTGTCATCGGCGAGCAGCACAAGCGTGTCTCCCTCGCGGAAGCTCAGGTCGTCCCACCGCGTATAGGTCGAGCCTCCCCGGCGCAGTTCCTTCAGTTCCGCTCCGTAGTGACGTGTGAAGTCAAATTCCTTCACCGACTTGTTGATGCCGGGAAAGCGGGCGCCCAGCACAGCTTCCACCACGTGGAGCGAGGAAGGGCTGTCTTCCGCCAGGGCGTTGTCCGGACGGTCTGCGGGCAGGAGGCGGGTCGAGAACACGAACAGGTAGAGGATGCCTGCCAGCGCGATGAACACGCCCACCTTCCCCAGTTCGAACATCGTGAACCCGGGTAGTCCCGCTTCCTGAATCATGCTGTGCACCACCAGGTTGGTCGAGGTGCCGATGAGGGTGCAGATGCCCCCGAGGATGGTGACGTAGGACAGAGGGATGAGGAAGTACGTGGCAGGCAGGCGGACGGTGCTGGCCCACCGCTTGAGGATGGGGGCGAAGATGACCACTACAGGCGTGTTGTTCAGGAACGCCGAGATGAAGGCCACGCCGGGCAGCATGCTCAGCTGCGCGCGGAAGACTGTGGTCTTCTTCTGCGGCAGCAGCTTCTTGACCCATAGGGCCAGCGCGCCGCTCTGCCGCACTCCCTCGCTCACGAGGAAGAGCAGGGCGACGGTCATCATGCCCTTGTTGCTGAACCCTTCCAGCATCTCGCGCGGGGTCAGGATGCCGGTGCACAGAAAGATGACCAGCACCGAGAACAGGATCATGCCAGGGCGCATCTTGTCGGCCATGAGGGCGGCCAGCATACCGATGAGCGAGACGAGTACGATGATTCCTTGGGCCGTCATGAGCGTTTCCCCTCCACAATGAACCAAGGATTGAGCAGGTCGGCTTTGTTGTACTGCAAGGGCACTCCGGTAGCAGCCTGATAGACCTCCTGTCCGGCTGCCCGCACGATGGCGTGTCCGGCTGCCGTGTCCCATTCCATGGTCGGCGCGAAGCGCGGATAGACATCGGCCTTTCCTTCGGCCACCAGGCAGAACTTCAGCGAGCTGCCTTTCGAGGCGGTGCTGACCTGCGGGTGCAACTGCTTCATGCGCTCGATGTAGGCGGCGGTCTCCTCGTTCAGGTGCGAGCGGGAGGCGACCACTACGAACCCTTCGTGCGTGCCGGCGGCCGACAGGCGGGTGGAACGGCGGATGAGGCTGTCCACGGTATCACCGGCATCGAGCCGCTCAATGCCTTCCAGCTTGTAGGCGCCGGTCTGGGTGTCGGCGAAGTAGAGGTCGCGGGTCACCGGCACGTAGATGACCCCCGCCTCGGGGGCTCCGTGGCGCACGAGGGCGATGTTGACGGTGAACTCACCGTTGCGCTTGATGAATTCCTTGGTCCCGTCCAGCGGGTCCACCACCCAGAGCGTCTCCCAGGCCTGGCGGACCTCGGGGGCTGTCTCCTTGCCTTCCTCGCTCAGGACGGGGTAGGGTGTCAGGGCCAGTTCCTCTGCGATGGCCTGGTGGGAACGCCGGTCGGCGATGGTGAGGGGCGAGTTGTCCGCCTTTCTCTCTATCTCAAAGTCCGCGTTCGGGTCGGCATACACTTCCATGATGGCCGCTCCTCCTTTCAGCGCGGCGCGGATAGCTGTCAGCAATAAGTCTTTCTCCATAAAGATAATCCGTAAAAATGAGTGCGTAAAGTAACACCATTTTTACGGATTAGCCTTGTCTGGAGCAAAGGTTTTTCTGTTTTTTGCTCTCTTTTATCACTTATTTAATGTAGGAGCTCCGTTTTGTCTGCTTCCACATCCGCCACACATAGAAGGCGCAGTGGGTGAAGGCGAACACGAAGGAGATGCCGAGCAGGGTCTTGTCGGCGTCCCATCCTACCGTCTGCTGGTGCCACAGGCCGGTGATGACGCAGAGCACCGCCAGCACGAGTCCGATGATGTTCAGGGTCATGTCTCCCTTGCGGTGGGTCATGCCGGGCTCCAGCTTGCTGTGCCGGATGCCATACAGGGCGTACACGTCAAGCCCGATGAGCATCCACACCACCAACCGTATCCACGTGTCGGCGGGCAGGAAGACCATCATGCACAGACAGGTCAGGATGCCCATGATGGGGACAAAGGGCACGAAGGGGGTCTGGAAGGCGCGGTGCACGTCGGGCATGGTCTTGCGCACGATGAGCACGCCGGCGCACACCA
The DNA here is from genome assembly GCA_029218405.1 of Bacteroidales bacterium. GTDB lineage: Bacteria > Bacteroidota > Bacteroidia > Bacteroidales > Bacteroidaceae > Phocaeicola. The sequence goes on along the minus strand of JAQXRG010000070.1, from coordinate 32,236 downwards.
GGGTGAAGGCGAGCAGCGTGCCGATGCTGGTCATCTCGCCTGCCACCTGTGCCGGTACGAAGCCGGCCAGCAGGCTGACCACGACCATGAACAGGCAGTTGTTGTGGACCGGCGTACGGTATTTCTCGTTGATGCGCGAGAAGAAGCCTGGCAGCAACCCGTCGTGGCTCATGCTCAGGAACACGCGGCTCTGTCCGAGCAGGGTGACCATGATGACCGAGCAGTAGCCGAACAGGATGGCCAGGATGATGGCCTTGTTCAGCCAGGGATAGGCGGGTTGGATGACCCCGGCGGTATCGGGGGTGCCCATGTTGCCAATGGCGACAGCCACGGGCGCGATGCCTTCCTGGCCCTGGAACTGGGTGTAGTGGGCCACGCCTGTCATGACGTAGGCGAACAGGATGTAGAGCACGGTGCAGACCAGCAGCGAGACGAGGATGCCGATGGGCATGTCGCGCTTGGGGTTCTTGGTCTCCTGGGCGGCGGTGCTGACCGCGTCGAATCCCAGGAAGGCGAAGAACACGATGGCGGCTCCCCGCAGTACGCCCGAGAAGCCGAACTCGCCCAGATGGCCGGTGTTCGCGGGAATGTAGGGTACGAAGTTATCGGTCTGGATGAAGCGCCAGCCCAAGGCCACAAACACGAGGATGACGGCAATCTTCAGGAACACAATCAGTCCGTTCACGAACGAGCTGCCGGCGGTGCCGCGCATGAGCAGCAGGCTCATCAGCACCACGATGACCATGGCGGGGATGTTGATGACACCTCCGTCCCACGGACAGGCCACCAGGGCATGGGGCAGCTCGATGCCGATGCCTTGCAGGAACACTACCAGGTAGCGGCTCCAGCTGATGCTGACGGTGGTGGCGGCCACGGAGTACTCCAGCACCAGGTCCCAGCCGATAATCCAGGCGATGAGCTCGCCCATGGTGGCGTAGGAATAGGTGTAGGCACTGCCCGCCACGGGTATCATGGACGAGAACTCTGCGTAGCACAACCCCGCGAAGCAGCAGCCGATGGCGGCGATGATGAACGACAGGGTGATGGCCGGGCCGGTATAGGTGGCGGCCACGGTGCCGGTGATGGAGAACAGGCCGGCACCGATGATGACACCCACGCCCAGCGCGACGAGGCTCACGGGACCCAGCACGCGCTTGAGCGTCTTGCTGCCCGTCTGTGCGGCCTCGGCCTGCAGGGATTCGATGGATTTACGGATAAACAATCCCATTTGTTGTACTTGTTGAAGGGGTTAGAAATTCAGGTTGGCCATCTTCCAGAAGCCGAGGAAGGAGGCTTTGGTGATTTCGGTCAGCTTCTCCCAGTTGATCTTGGCCGCTTCGTCACCCGGCAGGTGATAGTCGGGATGGCCGTCGGTGTGGTACCACATGATGGGGATGTCGTGCTTGGCGAAGGTACCGTTGTCGCTGCCGCCTACGGGCTTGTCCCACGGACGGTAGTTCGGCTCCAGCTGCAGGTTGTATTTTTCCACGTCGCTCTTCAGCCATTCCCCGAAGGCGGTGGCGCTTTCCGTGTAGAAATAGACCACATGCTTGGGTTTCGACTCATTGTTGTTGCGGCCGATCATGTCGAAGTTGAGGTAGCCTTTGATTTTCTTCATGTCGGGATAGGTCTGGGCGAAGTAGCGCGAGCCGAGCAGTCCTTTCTCTTCCCCGTCCCAGAAGGCGAAGTACACGGTACGTTCGGGCTGCTGTCCGGTGGCCAGGAAGGCGCGCGCGATCTGGAGCACAGCCGACACGCCCGAAGCGTTGTCGTCGGCACCGTTGTAAATCTGGTCGCCGTCCAGCATGGGGTCATAGCCCAAGTGGTCGTAGTGGGCGCCGATGACCACCACCTCGTCCGTACGCTTGCCGTCTATCTTCACAAGGATGTTGCGCATGTTGTATTTCTGGTGGACTCCCGTCTTGATCTTGGCGATGGAGTCGGGGTGTACCTGCAGCCGTCCCGGCTTCTGCCGTTCGATGCGGTAGGCCTCAAAGGGCTGGTAATAGTCATCGAACACCGGTTGCAGTCCCCATTGCTTCAGCAGGGAGACGATGTAGTTGCCGGCGATGCGTCCGCCTTTCCAGCCGGCTTCGCGTCCTTCCAGCTCGTCGCAGGCCAGGAAGCCGACAAAGGCTTCGGCGCTGATACGGTTGATACTTGCCAGTCCTTTCTCTTCAGCGGTGGGGGCCGGCTTCTTCTTCGCCTGCAAGGTGCCGGCGGTGATGAACGCCAGCAGCAGGGGCAGGAGGTAATAGCTTATTCTTTTCATGTCTGTAGGGTTTGATAGGGTTTTCAATTGTGAAATGTACCAGGTAGGGGAGGGTCAGAAGGGGGCACGGTACTTGCCTTCCTCGCGGTCCTCCAGGATGTTCAGGTAAGAAGTATAGCGCGACTCACTGATGTAGTGGTTCTCCACTGCCTCGCGCACCGCGCATCCGGGTTCGTGCCGGTGGGTACAGTTGCCGTACTTGCAGCCGGCGGAGAATTCAAAGATTTCCTTGAAGTAATGGCCCACTTCCTCGTCTTTCATGTCGAAAGTGCCGAATCCCTTGATGCCCGGCGTGTCAATCAGGTAGCCCTCGCCCGCTACGGGGAACATCTCGGAGAAGGTGGTGGTGTGCATGCCCTTGTTGTGGGCGGTGGAAATCTCGCCGGTCTTCAGGTGCTGTTCGGGCAGGATGGCGTTGATGAGGGTCGATTTGCCCACGCCGGAGTTGCCGGAGAACAGTGTGACCTTTCCTGCCAGCGCTTGCTTCACGTCGTCAATGCCTTCGTTGTGGAGGGCGGACACGGCGTAGCAGGGGTAGCCGATGTGGGTGTAGAGGTGGATGAGCCCTTCCAGGTAACGCCGCTCGTCCTCGGTGTACAGGTCGGTCTTGTTGAAGACCAGTGCGACGGGCACCCGGTAGGCCTCGGCCGAAGCCAGGAAACGGTCGATGAAGATGGTCGAGGTCTCCGGATAATTCACGGTCACGACCAGCATGCACTGGTCGAGGTTGGCGGCGATGATGTGCGACTGTTTCGAGAGGTTGGACGCGCGGCGGATGATGTAGTTCTTCCGGTCCTCGATTTCGGTGATGAAGGCCGTCCCCTCGGTGTTGGTGAGGATGCTCACCCGGTCACCCACGGCGACAGGGTTGGTGCTGCGGATGCCTTTCAGCCGGAAATTCCCCTTTATCTTGCATTCTACATAGCGGCCGTCGTCCGTCTTGACGATGTACCAGCTTCCGGTATTCTTTACTACTAAACCTTTTTCCAATGTTGAATCGATGTGGTGGATATTTGTACTGCGGCACGAAGCCACAAAGGGACACCTCCCCAAGGAGGTCCCTTTGCGTCTTCGTGTCGGGAGTTTGTTATACGGTCATGATTTCCTTGTCCTTGGCCGCCAGCATTTCGTCAATCTGCTTGATGTACTTGTCATGCACCTTCTGCAGCTTGGCTTCCGAGTTCTTCTGTTCGTCCTCGGCCATGCCTTCCTTCACGGCTTTCTTCAGCGCGTCGATCGCGTCGCGGCGGGCGTTGCGCACGCTCACCTTGGCGGTCTCGCCTTCGCCCTTGCACTGCTTGGCCAGCTGCTTGCGTCGTTCCTCTGTCAACGGCGGGATGCCGATGCGGATGATTTCACCGTTGTTCTCGGGCATGATGCCGAGGGTGGAGTCGATGATGGCCTTTTCGATGACGCGGAACATGCTCTTGTCCCACGGCTTGATGGCGATGCTGCGGGCGTCGGGAGTGGTCACCGCCGCTACATTATTAATAGGTACCATACTGCCGTAGGAGTCCACACGGATACCGTCAAGCAGACGAATGTCCGCCTTTCCGGCCCGGATGTGTGCCAGTGCCTCGTCTAAGTACATGATTGCCATATCCATTTTTTCCTCAGCTGCGCTGAGAATCGTCTTTGAATCTGCCATAATGCTTGTTTCTTACAGTTAATAGTTAATCTTATAGTTTATGAATGACTTGCATCAGTTGCTCGCCCAGTCCGATGGTGTAGCCCTGAGATACGAAGACTACCCGGTTGAAGGTGTCGGCAATCAGGAAGATGGGCAGGGTGTTGGCGTGTGCCAGCTTCATGGCCGCTACCATCTCTTTCTGGATGGCGTGGCTCTTGTCGATGCCATAGACAATGGTGCCGGGCAGGGCGCCGAACTCCTTGGCATCGAACTTGCTGTAGCCTTCCTCATCGGGGAAGAGGAGCACCATCTTGCGGCCCCATTCCTCTAACTTCTCCTTGACGGCAGCGATGTCGCGCATGGCGTGGTTGGTCGGTTCCTGACGCGCGCCGAGGATGGCCACGATGTAGTAGCCACGTCCGGTGGTGGCGAGCAGGCTGGTCTCCTCACCGGTCACTGCGTCGATGAACTTGTTCTCGGAGTTGAAGTTGCCGATGACCTGCACGTCGTCCTTGCTTTCGCGCATCACGAGGTCCACCGTGGTGGTCTTTCCGGCCTCAATCTGGAAGAATACCATCCGGTTCAGCACACTGCCGTTTGCCATGCGGGTACCCGTAGCGAGCAGGTAGGAGCCTTCGTCCAGGGTCAGTCCCTTTTTCAGCAAGTTGCTCCAGGTAGCGCCTCCGCCCATGTCCACGTCGCCTTCGTCATAGCCCAGCAGGTTGAGGTAACCGTTGTCAATCTTTGCCAGGGTGAAATGAGAGTAGTACTTCGGGTCGGTCAGGGAGCGGATGGGGGTGTACTTGGCCATCAGGGTGCCGGTCGGTACCGACTGCTGCTCGGTGGCCTCAAAGTCAATGTCAATCGGCTGCTTGCCGTGCATCAGCTGCACCTTGCCCGTCACTTCGTCGATGCGTGCGGCGATGCCCATCGCGCGGCTCATGGACACGAAGAAGATGTTGCGCGAGAACTCGTCGGCCACGCGGGTCTTCCATACGCCGGCCGGCCGGATGGGAGCGCCTCCCAGGTTGCAGTCCGCGTCGATGCGGATGTTCGTCTTCACCCATTCCACCAGCTTCATCGGGTCGGCCACGAAAACTTTCGCTTCGTCTTCTGCCACGGCCTGCTGGAAGAACGCCTTGTAGGGGGTAATCATTTCGTTAGCCACACGCGGGTTCAGGATGTACCGGTTGTACAGAGCGGCGGGTGCGTCCAACGGGTTGCGGCTGTTCTCCAAGTGGTCACGGAGGACTTCCGGAGCCACGTCACGCAGGTCTTTCGACGAAATCTGCTGCAGCAGTTCCAGTGCCATGGCCTTCTGTCCCTTGTCCGTAGAAACTAAGAACTCCTCGATGGTCTGCCAGTTGCCGCGCGACTTGACCAGCAGCTTGGCCACCAGCTTGGCGTCCAGCTCCTGTGCCTTGCCGAAGGTCTCTCCCTTGCTCTCGTCCACGAAGGTGGCGACATAGGCGTTGCGGATGGAGTCTTCCTGTGCCATGCGGCGGGTGTTCTCCGCGCGTTGCTCGTCCGTCACTTCCGGCAGGTTCGCTTTCTCAGGAGGAGGCACGATGTCCAGTTCTTCCACCAGCGCTTCCTGTCCCGTCTTGTCAATCTTCAGGGTGATGGAAGCGTCTTTGCCGAACGACAGCTTCTTGTAGCCGTACCGGCCGTCCTTCGAGGCCCATACCAGCATGTCACCCAGACCGGCGCTCAGCCAGGTCTTTCCCTGTTCGTCGGTGGTCTTGGCGGCTACTGTATGGAATTCAGCGTAGTTGTAAATCTTGAATTCCACCCACGCGCCCGGCACGGGTTTGCCGTCCGCGTCCACGACCTCCACTTCCGCCTTGGCCGAAGTACCGTAGTTGTCGATGATGTTGATTTCGGTATAGCGCGGGGTCTGCACCATGATTTCTTCCTGTCCGGCGTACTTGCCGAACACCTTGGTGTGCATCAGCATGCCCCGGCTGGCCGGAGCGTTGAACCAGCCCAGGTTCAGCACCGGTTCGGGCTCGCAGGCACCCAGGAAGTACCATTGTCCGTTCACCCAGGCTTCCACCCAGGCGTGGTTATCGTCGGTGTGTGCCCAGCGCGGGGTATAGACCTGGCGGGCAGGGATGCCCACCGAGCGCAGGGCGGCCACGGTGAACGTGGACTCTTCGCCGCAACGTCCGTAAGCGGTCTTGACGGAAGCCAGTGGAGAGCTGGTGCGGGCGTCGGAAGGCGTGTAGATGACCTTCTCGTGACACCAATGGTTGACCTCAATCACTGCGTCGTGCAGGGAAAGGCCCTTCACCCGGTCCTTCAGCTCCTGGTAGAACACCATGCGGCTGTTGTCCAGGTTCTCGTTGTTGACGCGGACGGGCAGCACGAAATGGCGGAACACTTCTTCCGGGATGAGGCGGCCCCAAGGCATTTCTTCCCGGGTCTGGAAGCTGGTTCTGACGTTCTCCAGAAAGAACTCGCCGGGATAGTCCGCGATGTCGGCGGTCGGCATGTAGGCGTACAGGAAACTCAGCGCTTCTTTTTCGGCCGTGCTCAGGGATTGGTTCAGGATGCCGAAAAGATCGCCGTTCGGTAATTGCTCGCAGCGTGCCTGCAGGTCTTGCTCAACCTGTTGGAGGTAGGCACTGTCGGTGATGAAATGCTCCGAACGGTTCCCGCAGCTGGTCGTGAACGCCAGCAGGACCGACAGGAGAGTCACCAAGTGAAATCTGTTCTTGAATGTCATAAGGTTAAGGTAATTTTGGTATTTTGCTCCAAATTTAGGCCTATTTTTTGAAATGACAAAACAGTCATCGCTTTATTTTTCCGAAAAAAGCGATGAAGTTGCGTGCCAGGTGTTGCCGGGTCGGAAAATAGTCGTACCTTAGCGGCCCAATTCAATCTCAACTACTCACTGTGATTATGAAGAAAGTGTTTATTGACTCCATTTTAGGAGGAGCTTTTATCTCGCTGGGCGGTGTCGCCTTCCTGAAGGCCGGAGGCATTGTCGGCGCGGTTTTGTTCTCGTTCGGACTGTTGTCCATCATTCATTACAAGCTGAAGCTTTATACCGGCGTGAGCGGGTTTGTGCGCACGTCCCAGGACTGGAGGGAGCTGCCTGTGGTGCTGCTGGGCAACATCGTGGGATGTGGCTTGGTGGCGTATGCCATCCGGTTCACCCAACCCGAACTGGTGGAGACGGCTGCCGTCATTGTCGGCAAGCGGGTGGAGGCCGGCTTCTGGAAGGTGCTGGTGCTGGCCGTGTTCTGTGGCTTCATCATGACCACGGTCGTCAATTTCGGCCGGAAGGCTCAATGGCTGCCCCTACTGTTCGGCATTCCCTTGTTCATTGTCTGTGGTTTCGCACACAGCATTGCCGACGCGTTCTACTACCTGTTGGGGCTGGAGCTTTCCGGATTCACCGGTCCGGTCCTGATGGCGTATCTGTCGTCGGTGCTGGGCAACTTTATCGGGTGCAATGCGTACCGTTTGTTCCAGTGGTGTGCCGGCAGCCGGCAGTGAGCCGGTGCTGACGGTCTATTTGGCGCGGCACGGCCAGACGGAGGAGAACCTGGCCCGTGTGTTCCAGGGGCAGCTGCCGGGACAGCTTACGGACGAAGGACGGAGGCAGGCGGTGGAACTGGGACGGCAGTTGCGGGAGGTCCGTATCGACGCCGTGGTGAGCAGCGACCTACAGCGGGTGACTGACACCGTCCGCTTGGCGGTGGGTGACCGTCGGTTGCCCTGGGAGCAGTCGTCCCTGTTCCGGGAAGCTGACTGGGGCAGCTGGACAGGACTGCCCTTTGACGGGGTGGACCGTTCGTGTCCGCCCGCTGACGCGGAGACGCCCCGTCAGCTGTACGAGCGGGCCGGACAATGTGTGGCGTACCTGCGGCGACAGTATGCCGGTCGTACGGTCTTGGTCGTGTCGCACGGACTGGTGGGCCGTTCCATCGAAGCCTGGTTGCGCGGTGTCCCGATGGACGCGCTCCGCAGCGTCACGTTCCTGCAGAACGCCGAGGTGCGGCGGTTCCGCGTCACGTGAAGTATTTCTCCAGTTTCTTGATCATCATTCCCAGACAGAACACCACGACATGGTCGTCGGGCTGTATGGTCGTGTTACCCGTCACCAACAGTCCTTCGCCGTTCCGGATCAGGCCGCCGATGGTGGCCCCTTTGGGAAGACCGATGTTCTTCACGGCCGCCCGTGTGATCATGGCCCCTTCCTTGACCGTAAATTCAGCCACGTCGGCGTTGGCGAAGGTCAGGCACTTCACGTTCGACACGTCAGCGTCCAGCATCATCTGGTAGATATGGCTGGCGGCAATGAATTTCTTGTTGATGACCGTACCGATGTCCAAGCTTTCCGCCATGCTGATGTAGTCCACGTTCTCCACTTCCGCCACGGTCTTTGTGACCCCCAGCCGTTTGGCGGCCAGACAGGCCAGGATGTTGGTCTCCGAACTGCCGGTCAGTGCCACGAAGGCCTCCGTGTTCTTGATACCTTCTTCCAGCAGCAGCTCCATGTCACGTCCGTCGCCGTTGATTACCATTACGTTGTCGTCCACCAGTTCGGTCAGGCGGTGGCAGCGCGACAGGTTGCTCTCAATGATTTTCGTCCGCATGTAGTCCGGCATGTACTGCACTGCCCGTACGGCGATGCGGCTGCCGCCCATGATCATCACGTTGCGGATGTCGGCGTAATTCTCCTTGCCGGCTATCTTGCGGATGTAAGGAATGTACTTTTTGGTGGTCGTGAAATAGACCACGTCGTTCAGCCGGATGTAGTCATCGCCTCGTGGGATAATGGTTTCCGTCCCGCGCTTGATGGCCACGATGTGGAAAGGGATGTTGCGTCCGCCCAGCTCGTGCAGGGGGACGTTCAGGATTTCAGCGGTGGCCCTCATCTTGGTGCCGATCAGCACCAGGGCTCCCCCGGCGAACTCCCACCACTGGCGTATCCAGCTCATCCTCACGGCATCCACGATGTCGCGGGCGGCGAGCATTTCCGGGTAAATCAGCGAATCCACGCCCAGCTTGGCGAAAAACTCCTTGTGTTTCGGCAGCAGGTACTCGTAGTTGTCGATGCGCGCCACGGTCTTCTTGGCCCCCAGGCTGGTGGCCAGCATACAGGCCGTCATGTTCTGGCTCTCAATGGGCGTGACGGCGATGAACAGGTCGCAGCCGGTCACGCCTGCTTCCTTCAGTCCAGAGATGGAGGTCGGCGAGAGGTTGACGGTCATCAGGTCGAAATTGTTGCCCATTCGCGACAACTTTTCCTCGTCCTCGTCCATCAGGATGATGTCTTGCTTTTCGCCGGAGAGCAGTTTGGCCAAGTGGGTGCCCACGGCTCCGGCGCCTGCGATAATGATTTTCATGCGTCCAATGTTTGTAGGATGGTACGATAGATGCTCTCCTCGTCAAGTCCGCAGAGGGCATACAGGTCTTTTACGGAACCGTGCTGCACGAACTTGTCGGGCAGTCCCAGCCGTTTCAGCACGGGGGTGTGGCCTTGGTCGGACAGGTATTCGAGCACCGCCGACCCCATGCCTCCCATCCGTACCCCGTCCTCGACGGTGATGATGTGGGAGAAGCGCTGGCCTACCTCATCCAGCAGGCCGGTGTCCAGCGGTTTCAGGAAGCGCAGGTCGTAGTGAGCGATGCTGCCTTTCCCTTCCTCCTCCACCCGCCGGATGGCGCGTGCGGCCACGTTGCCGATGGGGCCCAGGGTGATGACCGCCATGTCCGTGCCCGGTTTCAGCCGTCTGCCCTTGCCCACTTCGACGGCTTCTAAGGGGCATTGCCAGTCGGCCAGCACGCCTCTGCCGCGAGGGTAGCGGATGACGAAAGGACCCTGTTCCGGCAGTTGCGCGGTGTACATCAGGCGGCGCAGCTCGTGCTCGTCGTACGGAGAGGCGATGGTCAGGTTCGGGATAGGGCGGAAATAAGCCAGGTCGAACGCTCCGTGATGGGTCGGTCCGTCCTCGCCCACCAGTCCCGCACGGTCCAGGCACAGCACCACGTGCTGGCGGTGGATGGCCACGTCGTGGATGACGTTATCATAGGCCCGCTGCATGAACGACGAGTAGATGTTGCAGAACGGGATGAGCCCTTCCTTCGCCATGCCGCCAGAGAACGTGACGGCATGTCCTTCGGCGATGCCCACATCGAAGGCACGGTCCGGCAGGGCCTGCATCAGCAGGTTCATGGAGCAACCGGTGGGCATGGCCGGTGTCACCCCGATGATTTTGGGGTTCTGCCGTGCCAGTTCCAGCAGGGTGTTGCCGAACACCTCCTGGAAGAGGGGCGGCATGCCCGTGGTGTCGGCGATGATCCGCTCGCCGGTCTCCTTGTCGAAGATGCCGGGAGCGTGCCACACGGTCGCGTCCTTTTCCGCCGGGCGGTAGCCCCGTCCCTTGACGGTGTGGAGATGCAGGAGCTTGGGTCCTTTCATGTCCTTGATTTCGCGCAGCACCTTGACGAGTCCGGCCACGTCGTGTCCGTCCACCGGACCGAAGTACCGGATGTTCATCCCCTCGAAGATGTTTTGCTGTTGGGCCACGATTGACTTCACGCTGTTGTTGAAGCGGAGGATGCTTTTGCGCCCTTCGTCGGTCAGCAGCCCCCACTTGTGCAGTCTCCGCGACAGGCAGTAGCGGATGCGGTTGTAGCTTTCCGAGGTCTGCAGGTGGAGCAGGTACTGCTTCATGCCTCCCACGCTCCGGTCGATGGCCATATTGTTGTCATTCAGAATGATGAGCAGGTTATTCGGGGTAGAGGAGGCGTTGTTCAGGCCTTCGAAGGCCAGTCCGCCGCTCATCGAGCCGTCCCCGATGACGGCCACCACCTTCCGTTGCTCTTCTCCCTTATAGGCGGCTGCCACTGCCATGCCCAAGGCGGCGGAGATGGAGTTGGAGGCATGTCCACAGGTAAAGGTGTCGTATTCGCTCTCGTTGGGGGAAGGGAACGGTCGGATGCCGTTCAGCTTCCGGTTGGTGTGGAAGCTGTCGCGTCGGCCGGTCAGGATCTTGTGGCCATAGGCCTGGTGTCCCACGTCCCACACGATGCGGTCGTAGGGGGTGTCGAAGCAATAGTGCAGCGCGACGGTCAGTTCCACCACGCCAAGGCTGGAGCCGAAGTGTCCGGGGTTTTTCGACACTTCGTCGATGATGCGCTGCCGGAGTTCGTGACAGACTTCCGGAAGCTGCTCGGGAGCCAGTTTCCGCAGGTCGGCCGGGCTGTCAATATGGTTCAGTAATTCGTATGCTGTCGGTTGTTCCATCCATCCAAATTTTTAAAGTTTACAAAGGTAAGAAAAAAGGATGGAATAACCTGCATGAGGAAGGCTTTTTCTTCAATAATCGGGAATGGGAAAAATTTGGGTCGTGCAGGAAGGGACAGGCGGACGGAGGAACCCCCGGAGGAGGTGGCGGTGGACGGAGGAAACTCCGGAGATGGGGGAGGTGGAAGAAATGGCCGAAGGAACCCACGGAGGTGGGGAAGGCGAAAGAAGGAAGGCGAGGCGGACGGAGGAAACTTTGGAGGTGGCGGCGGAAGAAAGGAATGCGAGACAGTCGAAGGCCCCCCGGAGGCGAGGATAGTGGATTCGGACAAACCGGGGAAGAAAGAAGCAGCGCCAGCCTACTTACCGATGCCGTAGCATCCGCAGAAAAGCTGGCGCTGGTTATAAGGCGCTGTTTAGGCTTCGTTCGAACTCCGTTTGGATTCCGTTTGGACCTCTGCTTGGCTGCTCGTTCGACTTCTGTTTCAACGAAATCTAAACCGTCTTTGAATCACGTTTGAATTCCGTTTAAACTTCGTTTGAACGGAATTTGAACCCCGTTAGAACTCCGTTTCGGACCCCTTCTTCTTGCATTGACTGGCCCGATTCACTTCCTGTCCGAGGACTTATTTACCGAACAGCTCTTCGTAGCCAGGGTTCTGGGTGAGTGCCGGGTTCAGGTTAATCTGGTCCTGCGGCACCATCTCTAAGTAGAACGTATCGTTCCAGCCGCTGCCTACCGACAACGGGCCGTGCTTGGTGTAGATCCAGCCCGAGCCGGTGTCGTTGTTCTGCGGGGGGGCGAACCCTTTGGAGCGGATTTCGTTGTAGTCCACAAACTGACCGGTGTACACGCCGGTACCATACGGCACGTTCGTGGCGGTAATCCACGCGCCACAAGGCTGCTGGTTGGTGAAGTAGGGAGCCTTGTGCCAGCGCTTCACGTCGTAGAAGCTGAAGCCCTGCCCCATGAGTTCCACCATTCGTTCGCGGCGGATTTCCCACAGCACCGGGGCCACCTCGTAGTTGGTCTTGGCGTCATATCCCTTCGTCCAGGCAGCGGTGCCTTTGTCACGGTGGGGGTCAAAGTCCGGACCGATTTCGGCCACGGTCATCGGGGCCACACCCGCACGGTCGCGGAGCTTGTTGATGGTGCGGTCGGCCACGTCCTGAGTGAATCTCTCCAGCTCGAACGCCGCCTCGGCATAGTTCAGCAGCACCTCCTCGATGGTGAAGATAGGCTTGTCCGAGGTCTGGTAGTTACCGTTGCTGCCCACTTCCCAGGCCGTGTAGTGCTTCCAGAAGTAGTAGCCCGTCCAGCAGCGCATGTAGTTGTCGGTCTGGCAGTACTGCGTGATGTTGGGCGAGGAGTGCGTCATCGAGCCTCCCCAGTTGTGTCCCGGCAGCCGCTTCGAGCCGATGGCCTCGTTGCCCGTGCCGTTCTCGCAGGTCACGTTGGCCCCGAAGTAGTCGATGTAGCGGCGGAACTTCTGCTCATACTCCTCCGTCACCACAAACTTGCCCTTGTTCTGCAGGCTTTCGCCCACCTTCCAGAACTGCCATTTCTTGAACGTCGTCTCGTTGTCCGGGTTGGCGTGGCTCACGTAGGCGTTGGCCTGTGCCGGCGGGCAGAAGTTGATGGGCAGGCGCGGGTCGCGGTCCTCGTAGTAGTCCCACAGGTCCTTGCCCTCTCCTCCGTGGAATCCCGAGGAGGCGTTGGCGATGGGCTTTCCGTTGCGCATCAGGAAGAGGTCCACCGTCTGTTGCGGCGCGTCGGCGCGGTGGGCCTCCACGTGCGTCAGGTCACTGAAGCGGTGGTAGAGCAGCGGGTCCAGGTACTGCTTGTACAGGATGACACCGGGCACCTTGCCCAGGTCCTCGGAGGTCATCATCTCGTCGTAACCCGCTCCCGGATACTGGTTGTAGCCGTTGCCGTAGTGCAGGGTGGGGTAGGCCGCCATCAGCTCCTCCGACACCGTCAGGCACTTCTGCAGGTACTGCTGCCAGGGCTCGTTCAGTCCGTGGTACTTGGCCCACGTGCCCTCTCGGAGCAGGAAGCGGCTCAGGGCTGCCTTGATGGCGTTGGCCGTCACGGGGTTGTCCCCGTCGCGTGACGTGTCGCCGATGTTGGCCGCCGCATACTCCAGACGGGCGATGATGGAGTCGGCCACCTCGGCGCGGGGCGTGCGGGGTCCGTAGGCCTCCGGCGACTCATCGGTCAGCGGCTGGTTGATCCAGGGCACGTCGCCGTATTTCGAGATGAGCTCCATGTACCACCAGGCGTGGAAGAAGTAGCCCACCGACCGCCAGTGCCGTTTCTCGGTCTCCGTCAGCCGACTGCCGTCCAGGTGGCTCAGCATGATGTTCACCGTGCGCGGGTAGGCGAAGTTCCAGTCGTTCGAGCTGGTGGTCACGCTCTTGCTGCCGTAGGCGTAGGGGTTGAAGCTGTTGTCGCGGGTGGTCATGATGCCCGCGTAGAAGTCACTGTTCCATTGGCCGCCCCAGTAGTAGCTGCCGCCGGAGAAGTTGGTGTAGATGCGCGCGTCGGTGAACAGCGCGTAGCAGTTGTACATGTACGCCTTGAAGTTGTCGTAGGTCAGGAAGGCGTTCGATTCACCCAGCGAGCCGATGGGTTCCTTGTCCAGGAAGCTGTCGTTGCAGGCGGTCAGGGTGGTCAGGGCGGCCATGCCGCCCGCTATGATATTCTTCAGGTTCATAGTATTCGTGGTTTTTTAGAATGAAACATTGGCGCCCACCGACCAGGTACGGTAGAAGGGGTACGACCACTGGAGGCTCTCCGGGTCATAGCCTTTCGGCAACGAGGTGAAGGTGGCGAGGTTTTCCACGCTCACGTACAGCCGGAGCTGGCTGAGCCGCAGCCGCTGTATCCAGGAGGTGGGGAAGGTGTACGACAGGGTGACGTTCTTCACGCGCAGGTACGAACCGTCCTGCAGGTACTTCGTGCTGGTGCGGGCGTTCGAGCCCACGTTCCCTTCCTGTCCGTAGATGCGGAACAGGCTGGCGTTGGGGTTTTCGGGCACCATGTAGTCCGGGCTGGCAGGGTCGTAGCTCTTGGCCTTCCAGTAGTCGGTCTGGTTGTAGTAGAGCGGGAAGAACACGCCGTCCGGTCCGCCGGCCCCGAAGGGGAAGAGGGCCGCTCCGCCCAGCGCCACGTCCCGTTTGCCCACGCCTTGCAGCAGGACGCTCAGGTCGAAGCCCTTGTAGCCCGCGCCGAGGTTGGCGCCGAACTGGTAGCGCGAGGTCTTGTTGCCGATGATGCGCCGGTCGCCCGGGTCATCCACCGTGCCGGCTCCCGTGTTGATGATGCCGTTGCCGTCCAGGTCCTTGAACTTTTCGTCACCCGGCTGCGGGGTGTAGCCGTTGATGGCGGTCACGCCTTCCTTCAGCACCCAGGTGCCCACCTTGGCCTTGTCGGGGTCGAAGTCGTCGATGGTGTAGAAACCGTCGGACACATAGCCCCAGATGTCATTGAACGTGCAGCCTTCGTAGTAGTAGTTCAGGTTGCCCGACTCGTTGTTGTATTTCGTGATTTTCGACAGGTGGTCGTACACGTTGAAGCCCACCGAGTAGTTCCAGTCGCCGATGCGGTCACGCCAGGTCACCGCCAGTTCCCATCCGTTGGTGCGCATGTCCGCCACGTTCTGCAGCGGAGCCTTGGTGCCTACGGTGGCGGGCAGCTCCACGCCGTCGGCCAGCATGTCCTTCGTGTTGCGGCGGTACCAGTCGAACACGGCGTTCAGGCGGTTCCCGAACAGGGTCAGGTCGAAGCCGAGGTCGAGGGTGGTCACCGTCTCCCACGTATAGTTGGCGCGTACCAGTCCGGGCACGCCGAAGTAAGTGATCTTGTCGCCGCCGCTGAGCCACGTGTTGGACTGTCCGATGCCCATCGCCGCCACGAAGCCGTAGGGGCTGATGTTCTGGTTGCCGATGGAGCCGTACGAGGCGCGGAGCTTGAAGTCATCCAGCACGTCGCGCGACCAGTCCATGAACTTCTCCTGTCCCAGGCGCCAGCCCACCGACACCGAGGGGAAGAAGCCGAAGCGGTTCTCCTTCGGGAACTTTGACGAGCCGTCGTAGCGCATGTTGGCCGTCAGCAGGTACTTGTCGTCATAGCTGTAGGTCAGTCGTCCGAAGGCGCCCCGCACGGCATATTCCTTGTATTGCTCCACGATGTTCTTCGTGCCCGTGCCACCGCCGAACGAAGGCACCGTGGGCACCGACTGCTGCTCGATGTTCGTGTTCAGCTGTCCCCACCACGAGCTCTCCTGGTTGAAGCCCGCCATCACGCTCGCCTTGTGCCGTCCCAGTTCGAGGCGGTAGGTCGAGTAGAGGTTCAGGGCGTTGTATTTCGTCTCCTCCGTGTTGAGGGTATAGACATCGATGCCGCTCATGGGCGATTTCTTCACGGCCAGCTGCACGTCGGCGTATTCCATCAGTCCCGTGTAGTTGGTCATCTTGTAGTTCTTGCGGTTGAAGGTATATTCCGCCACGATGTCCCAGTTCTTCAGTGGCTTGATGATGCTCTTCACCTGGATGCGCGGGGTAGAGTTGCGCGTCGTCTTGGTAGGCGACACGAGGTAGGCGTTCTTCGGCGAGTCGATGATGTAGTCCTCGTCCGTCCCGAGAATCTCGCCCGGCATGTAGCCTTCCGGGTACCAGCTGATCAGGCGGTTGGTGAAGGGGTCGCGCATGTTGCTTGTCAGGGCACTCTCCTTCGTGTCCGTGTAGTACATGGTGATTTCCTGCGTGTACCACGGGTTGATGTCGGCCGAGATGAAGGCGCTCAGGGCCTTACGGATGTACTGGTCCTTGCTGGTCACCATGGGGCCGTTCTCGTAGCTGTAGTTGCCCGAGATGCGGAAGCGCAGCTTGTCCGTGCCGCCCGATACCGACAGGTTATGGTTGGACAGCGCACCGGTGCCCAGCGCGTTGCCCTGCGGGTCCCCTTCCTTCAGGTAGTACACCGCGCCGTCGGTGTGCTGGTAGATACCGTTCTCGCGCACCCCTTGCAGCGTGCCTGCGCGGTACTGGCCCAGCAGCTCCTTCCAGGTGCTGATCTGTCCGTTGCCCGCCCAGTACTGGCTGGAGTAGCCGGCCTCCTCGTACGCCGCGATGTAGTCGGCCAGCGAGGCCTGCTTGGGCCGTCCGATGGAGTTCTCCCATCCTTGGTTGAAGCTGTAGTTGAACTGGAACTTCGTGTTGTTCTGCGGGCGTTTGGTGGTCACGAGGATGACACCCCCGGCGGCCCGTGCGCCGTAGATGGCCGATGAGGCCGCGTCCTTCAGCACCGACACGCTCTCGATGTCGTCCGGGTTCAGGGCGTTGAGGTCGCCCTCCACGTTGTCAATCAACACCAATGGCGCTCCGCCGTTGATGGACAGGTCGCCGCGGATGTTGAAGCTCTTGCTTTGGCCCGGGGCCGAGGCACCCGACACCATCAGACCCGGCATGGCCCCCTGCAGGGCCGCCGTGGCGCTGATGACCGGACGGTCACCCAGCACCTCTTCCATCTTCACCTGCGAGACGGCACCCGTCAGGTCGGCCTTCTTCTGCGAGCCGAATCCCACGACCACCACTTCGTCCAGACCGTGGGCATCCTCCTTCAGGACGATGGTCAGCGGCTGGCCGTTCCAGGTCACTTCCTGGGTCTGGTAGCCCACGAAGGAGACGCGCAGCACGGCGCCCTTGCGGACATCGGGCAATGAGAACCGTCCGTCAAGGTCGGTGATGGAACCCTGCGTGGTCCCTTTCACGACGACAGACGCTCCCACGACGGTCTCACCCGTCAGGTCTTTGACAACTCCGGTGCAATTTCCGTTCTGCTGAACGATTCTGACGCTCGGTAGGGAAGCGGGGTTCCCTCCGTAAACTGCTCCTGAGGAGGCTCCCAACAGGAGCAGCAGCATACTGGTTAGGTTTGTTCTTCTTTTCATAATATATAGGGTATAACTCCGTTATAACTTATCAACAGTGCAAAAGTAAGAAAAGTTGTCCTATTTTCGTCTTTTTAGCACATTATTTTTCCGAATCCGACCATTTTTCTTTCCGGTCTTCCGCAGAGTCCGTATCTTTGCGCCCAGAGTCACCTTATATTATATATAGTCCGCTTATGCAATTCAGAACCCTCGTGTCCCTTCCGGCTGGGACAGACGAAATCCGTCATGCCGACCGCCTGCTGCTATGGGGCTCCTGCTTCACCGAGCACATCGGCGCCCACCTGCGGGCCGCCCGTTTCCGCTGCTTGCAGAACCCCTACGGCGTGCTCTACAATCCCTCCTCCATCGCTGCCGCCCTCCGCGAGGTGCTGGAGGCGAAACGTTACGAGGCCGATGACCTGTTCTTCGACCGCGGCCTGTGGGGCAGCCGCATGCACCACACCTCCTTCTCCGACCCCGACCGCGACGAATGCCTGCGGCGGGTCAACGACAGCCTGTCCGCCGCCTCCGCGTTCCTGCCGCAGGCGGACTGGCTCCTGCTCACCTTCGGCACGGCCCGGGTCTATGCGTGGAAGGCCGACGGCTGTATCGTAGGCAACTGCCACAAGCTACCCGAGCGACTGTTCACCCGCCGTCTGTTGTCGGTCGAGGACATCTGCGCCGAATGGCGTCCCCTGCTGGAGCGGCTCCACGCTGTCCGTCCGCAGCTCAAGGTGCTGTTCACCGTCAGTCCCATCCGCCACGCCAAGGACGGGATGCACGGCAACCAGCTGAGCAAGGCCACCCTGCTGCTGGCCATTGACCGTCTGTGTCAGGAGTACCCCTTCTGCCGGTATTTCCCTGCCTACGAGCTGTTGATGGACGAGCTGCGCGACTACCGTTTCTATGCCGATGACATGCTCCATCCCAGCACGCTGGCCGTTGACTACATCTGGGACTGCTTCTGCCGCACCTATTTCTCCGCCGCCACCCTCCGGGTGATGAAGGAGTGTGAGGCGGTGGGCAAGGCGTTGGACCACCGTCCCTTCCGTCCCGGCTCGGAGGCCCACCTCCAGTTTCTCGCTCAGTTAGAGGCAAAGGTCCGCCGGCTGCAGGAGCAGTACCCTTACCTCGAGTTCCCCGAAGTCCTTCCGTCCCGGTAGCTGTCCTTCCGCTCCCGGTAGTGTCCTTCCGCTCCCGGTAGTGTCTTTCCGCTCCCGGTAGCAGTCCTCCGTTTCCGGTAGGTTCTTTCGGTTTCCGGCTGTGGGCGTGTCCCTTCAGGCAAGATAGCGTGAGAAAAACTTGTCGCTGAGCTGATACACCCCCTCGTCGTAGGTGATGAGGTCGCGGTCCAGCAATACCTTGACAGTTCCCTGCACCGTGCTCGCTCCCAGGTGGTACTTGCGGAGAAACGCCTGTGACAGGACGGAGGCCACCTTGTGCTCGCGGGCGATGGCCGTTATGACCTGCTTCTGTTTCGATGTCAGCTGGTAGAGCAAGGCCTGGTAGGCAAAGCGATGCTGCGAGACAATGTCGTCCGCTACGTTCTCCACGTCCTCCACCGTGAACACAGCGTGGTCCGACAGGGACGTATAGAGCATGTTCATGACATATTGAATGTACCACGTCACGCCATCGTAAGTGTCGTAGAGATGGTCGAACGCCTCGCGCGAGATTTCTTTCCCGATGCGTGAGAGGTGTCGGTTGGCGAATGCACAATACACCGTCCGGTCAATCGGTTCCAGTCCCATAATGGCCGAACTGTTGTAGAAGGGACGTGAGGGCGAGGTGAACATCTGTGCCACCATGTGCCGCTTAGAGCCCGCGAACACGAAATTCGCATTGTGGCAGTTCTGTATCCGCTTTCGTAGCGCCGCTTCCACCGTCTTCTCCGGATAGCCGGCAATGGTCTGGAACTCGTCAATGGCGACCAGACACGGCTTGTTGGCGCAGCTGAGGTAGTTGAACAGTTCGTCAAGTGTCACGTCGGCGCGTGTGATGTCGCCGATACCCGCACTCCATTCCGGATTGCCGTTGATATCGAATGAAATGGTGGATCTCAGCGAATGGACCACATCCAGGAACGTTTCCCACACCTTGCGGCCTTTGGAGCGCAGTTCCGCCAGAATGCCTTTTCCGAGTTCATACACAAATTCGTCAAGGTTCTTGGTCTCGTAGGAGCAGGTCGGTCTCTTTCTCACGGTCGCAGAAATAATCGGGCGACACGTACCCCTCAATGATGAAAGGGTTCTTGGGGTGTTCTTGCTTCGGCATCATTATGGGTATTGCGTTATGTTAAATCAATAATGACGCAAAGATACGCATTTATTGCCCGCCTTTAAGCCAAATACTGTTAAAGATAGGGCGAATCTCAGAAAAAATGCCGTACTTAGACCGCTAAAACAATTAAGAACATGCCAAATTCAATTGAAGAGATAGTTTCAGTCATCGCGGCTGAACGAATCGGACAGCGTCCCGCACAGATTGACTGGATACTGACCGACAGCCGCTCCCTGTGTTTCCCCGAGGAGACCCTGTTCTTTGCGCTCAAGACCAAGCGCAACGACGGCCATAAATATATCCCCGACCTCTACAAGCGGGGCGTACGCAACTTTGTGGTGAGCGACGTGCCCACGCCCCTTACCGCTTTCCCCGACGCCAACTTCCTGCGCGTGGACCGTCCGCTGCGCGCCCTCCAGCGCCTCGCCGCCAGCCACCGCGCCGGCTTCGACGTGCCCGTGGTCGGCATCACCGGCAGCAACGGCAAGACAGTGGTGAAGGAATGGATCTACCAGCTGGTCAGTCCAGACAAGGTCATCACCCGATCCCCCCGCAGCTACAACTCACAGATAGGCGTGCCCCTCTCCGTCTGGCTCATGAACGAGCACACCGAGCTGGGCGTCTTCGAGGCGGGCATCTCCGAGATGAACGAGATGGAGGCCCTCCAGCCCATCATCCGTCCCACCATCGGGGTGCTGACCAACATCGGAGGGGCCCATCAGGAGAACTTCAGCTCGTTGCAGGACAAGTGCATGGAGAAGCTCCAGCTCTTCAAGGACTGTGACGTCATCATCTACAACGGCGACAACGAGCTGGTGAGCAGCTGCGTGAGCAAGTTCCTCTTCACCTCGCGCGAGATAGCCTGGTCCATGAAAGACCCCGAGCGGCCCCTGTTCATCGAGTCGGTCGAGAAGGACACCACCGGCACCACCGTCCGCTACCGCTACCTCGGCTTCCGCAAGGAGTACCGCATCCCCTTCATCGACGACGCCTCGGTGGAGAACTCCCTCCACTGCCTTGCCGTGGCCCTGTACCTCATGGTCTCGCCCGAGGCCATCGCCGAGCGCATGGCACGCCTCGAACCCGTGGCGATGCGCCTGGAGGTGAAGGAGGGGCAGAACGGCTGCGTGCTCATCAACGACAGCTACAACTCCGATTTCGCCTCGCTCGACATCGCCCTCGACTTCATGGCACGCCGCAGCGACGACAAGGGCCGCAAGAAGGTGCTCATCCTGTCCGACATCCTGGAGAGCGGACAGAGCGGCAAGCTCCTCTACCGCCAGGTGGCCGACCTGGTGAACAGCCGGGGCGTGGACACCATCATCGGGGTGGGCGAGGAGATTTCCGCCTCCTCCGCCCGTTTCGGCATCGAGAAACACTTCTTCCGCTCCACGGCCGAGCTGCTGGAGTCCGAGCTGCTGCTCTCGCTGCGCGACGCCGTGGTGCTCATCAAGGGCGCGCGCGCCTTCCGCTTCGACCTCATCACCGACCTGCTGGAGCTGAAGGTCCACGAGACCATCCTTGAGATTAACCTCAACGCGCTGGTGGACAACCTGAACCATTACCGCAACCGCCTCAAGCCGGACACCAAGATGGTCTGCATGGTCAAGGCGTCGGCCTACGGGGCCGGCTCGTTCGAGATTGCCAAGACCTTGGAGGACCAGCGCGTCGATTACCTCGCCGTGGCGGTGGCCGACGAAGGGGCCGACCTGCGCAAGGCGGGCATCAACAGCTCCATCATCATCATGAACCCCGAGCTGACCGCCTTCCATACCCTCTTCGACTACAAGCTGGAGCCCGAGGTCTATAGCTTCCACCTGCTGGAAGAGCTCATCAAGGCCGCCGAACGCGAGGGCGTGACCAACTTCCCCATCCACATCAAGATAGACACGGGGATGCACCGGCTGGGCTTCGACCCCAAGGACATGCCCCGGTTGGTGGAACGGCTCCGGCGGCAGAACTCCGTCATCCCCCGCTCCATCTTCTCCCACCTCGTGGGCAGCGACGCCACACGGTTCGACTCGTTCACCCGGCGGCAGATAGAGACGTTCGAAGCCGCCGCCGCCACCCTGCAGTCGGCCTTCAAGCACAAGATCCTGCGCCACATCTGCAACACGGCGGGCATCGAGCGCTACCCCGGCGCCCAGTTCGAGATGGTGCGCCTCGGTATCGGCCTCTACGGCATCGACCCCTTCACCAACCACATCCTGCACAACGTGAGCACCCTGCGGACCACCATCCTCCAGATTCACGACGTGCCGGCCGAGGAGACCGTGGGCTACAGCCGCAAGGGCGTGCTGCAGCGCGACTCCCGCATCGCCGCCATCCCCATCGGCTACGCGGACGGACTGAACCGGCACCTGGGCAACGGCCACGGCTACTGCCTCGTGAAGGGGCAGAAGGCACCCTACGTGGGCAACATCTGCATGGACGTGTGCATGATCGATGTCACCGGCATCGACTGCCAAGAAGGCGACAAGGTGGTCATCTTCGGCGACGACCTGCCCGTCACCCAGTTGTCCGACGAGCTGGGCACCATCCCCTACGAGATCCTCACCGGCGTGTCCAACCGCGTCAAGCGAGTGTATTACCAGAACTGAGCCATTCACCCCCAGAATCCTTTGAACCATTCGTCACTCACCCATTTACCGCTACTGACCATGAGACTGAACCAACCTTGCAAACGACTGTGGATGCTGCCGCTCCTCCTGCTGGCCGGCCTCCTGTACGCCGAGAACTATCCTTACCGCAGCGACGTGCTGTGGGTCACCGTCCCCGACCACGCCGACTGGCTCTACCGCACCGGCGAGAAGGCCGAGGTGGAGGTGAGGCTCTTCCGCTACGGCATGCCCGTGGACGGGCTGGAGGTGCGCTACACTCTGGCCGATGATATGCTGCCCGCCGACCGCACCGGCACCCTCCGCCTCCGGGACGGACGGGCCACCCTGCCCTTCGGCACGATGAAGGAGCCCGGCTTCCGCGACTGCACGCTCACCGCCGAGCTGGGCGGAAAGACCTACACCCACCACATCAAGCTGGGCTTCTCGCCCGAACGACTGGAACCCTTCACCGCGATGCCCGACGACTTCCGCGACTTCTGGGAACGGAACAAGGCCGAGGCGGCCAAGTTCCCCCTGACCTACACCCGCGAGCGGGCCGAGGAGTACTGCACCGACAAGGTGGACTGCTACCTCGTGCGGCTGCAGCTCAACCGCAGGGGCCAGTGCGTCTATGCCTACCTGTTCTACCCCAAGCACGCGCAGAAGGGAAGCTGCCCCGTGGTGCTCTGTCCGCCGGGGGCGGGCGTGAAGACCATCAAGGACCCCCTGCGCCATGCCTACTACGCCGAGGAAGGCTGCATCCGCATGGAGATGGAGATCCACGGACTGGACCCCCGGCTCACCGACGCGCAGTTCCGCGAAATCAGCAATGCCTTCAACGGGCGCGAGAACGGCTACCTGACCAACGGGCTCGACCACCGCGACCACTACTACATGAAGCGGGTCTATCTGGCCTGCGTGCGGGCCATTGACCTGCTGGTCTCCCTGCCCGAGTGGGACGGACGCAACGTCGTGGTGCAGGGCGGCAGCCAGGGAGGTGCGCTGGCCTTGGTCACCGCCGGACTCGACCCGCGGGTCACCGCCTGCGTGGCCAACCATCCGGCCCTGAGCGACATGGCCCGCTACACCACCGGCAAGGCGGGCGGCTATCCCCATTTCTTCCGCCAGCCGGGCATGGACACGCCCGAGAAGCTGCGCACCATGGCCTATTACGACGTGGTCAACTTCGCCCGGCTCATCACCGCTCCCGTCTATATGACCTGGGGCTACAACGACAACACCTGTCCGCCCACCACCAGCTACATCGTCTATAACGTGCTGGCCGGGCCCAAGGAGGCCTTGCTGACCCCCGTCAACGAGCACTGGGTGTCCGAGGAGACCGAGCGCGGGCAGCTGCGCTGGATCCAGCGGCACCTGAAGTGAGATGTCCGGTTTTTACAGTTCCCTTCGCGGCAGGACACGTATCTTTGCCCCCGTATTCATCATTCATTAAAAAACGAACCATTATGAACGACTGTATTGACTACATCATCCGAAGGGAACGGCCCGAAGAGCGGCACGAAGTGGAGAACCTCATCCGTGAGGCCTTCTGGAACGTCTATCGTCCCGGCTGTCTGGAGCACTATGTGATGCACTGCCTGCGTCAGGACCCGGCGTTTGTCCCCGAACTGAACTTAGTGATGACCCTCCCCGGCGCCGACGGCCGTCCGCTCCTCGTGGGGCAGGTGGCGTGCATGAGGGCCGTCCTGCAGACCGACCGGCAGGGGCCGCTGCCCCTCCTCACCGTGGGCCCCATCGGCATCCTGCCCGCCTGGCAGCGGCGGGGCTATGGCAAGGCCTTGCTCGACCATACCCTCGCCGAGGCCTCCCGGATGGGCTTCGGCGCCGTCTGCTTCGAGGGCGACATCGCCTTCTACGGCCAGTGCGGCTTCCGTTACGCCTCCGAGTTCAGCCTCCGCTACCACGGACTGCCCGAAGGGGAGGACGCCTCGTTCTTCCTCTGCAAGGAGCTGCGTCCCGGCTACCTCGACGGGGTGACCGGCGAGTACGCCACGCCCCAGGGCTATTTTGTGGACGAGGCGGCGTGTGAAACCTTCGACCGGCAGTTCCCGCCCAAGGAGAAGCGGCGGCTGCCCGGCCAGTTGTGGTGACACCGGCCATGACCGAGCTGTCCTTCCGGTTGCCGCACGAGCGGTTGCGCCCCTTCCTCAAGATGTATTTCTATGGGCGCGACCCCGCTCCTCCCGCCGTGCAGCGCATCGTGCCCAACGGCGAGATGGGGCTGTGCTTCTACCGCGGCGACCGGGTGGACTATGCCGGCTGCGGACCGGTGGTGAGCTGCCTCTCGGGCCAGAGCGTGCGCTGGCAGGACATCCTTGCCACCGGCGGGATAGAGATTGTGGGCGCCCACTTCACCACCCTGGGGGCCGGCCTTTTCTTCCAGGCCCCCCTCCACGAGTATTTCGGGCGGGCCGTCCCGCTGTCCGACCTGTCCGACCCCTCGCTGCTGGAGCTGGAGGACCGCGTGCTGTCGGCACCGGGTCCCCTGCAGGCCTGGGCGGCGATGGACGCGTTCTTCCTGCGGCGGGTGGACGGTGCCGCTCCCGACATCCTGACCCTCCGCCGCCTGTACCGTGCGCTGGCCTACAGCCGTCTGCACGTGTCCGGCCTCCGGGTGGGCGACATCGCCTCCGAGGCCTGTCTCAGCGAGCGCCAGTTCTCCCGGCTGTTCGCCGAGAAGGTCGGCCTCTCGCCCAAGGACTACCTGCGGCTGCAGCGTTACCACCGTACCCTCCACGACCTGAAGTCATCGCTGCCGGGTACCGCCACACTCACCGAGGTGGCCTGGCGCAACGGCTACTACGATTTCTCCCACCTCACCACCGATTTCCGCAAGATCAGCGGCTACGCCCCCTCCTCCCTGTTGGAGGTGTCGGCCAACGACGGCGACCCTGCCGGCTGGCGCATCTGAGCGGGGGCGCGGCCGCCGGCAGGCCCCTCTACTTCGGGGACCTATTCCCTTCCGTCAATTCCTGCAAGTCAATGTACCCGAACTGTATCTCATCGTCCATGCTCAGGATGATCCGTCCGTTCTCCTCGTCACAACAGAAGAAATTGATGCGCCTGCCCACGTCCAGCGTCTGCAGGTAGTCCCCCTGCATCGAGAACACCAGCAGCGTGCGGGCCCCGTCGTTGTGCGCCCAGTCGCCTCCCACGTACGCGGCGATAAGCTTGTCGCCACACACGTCAGCGTCGCTGAAATGCTCCTCCCGGTCGCCCCCTTCGTTCCAGTTAGGGCCATACACGTTGCATTGCAGCTCCCCCTCCAGGTTGTACAGGCTGATGAGGTCGAACCGCTGGTTACACTCCACCAGCCGCTGGTGCGGCAGGGAGACCGCCAGTGTAATCCGCTTCTTGTGGTCCGCCGGATGCACATAGTCCGTCGTCCGGAAGTCCCCCGTCAGCAAGTTCCATCGTCCGCTGGTCTGGTCGAAGGTCGAGACAGAGGTAGGCCGGATCACCACGCCGTACGCCAAGGTATCGTTCACATACACATAGTCGCTGGGGAAGGCCGACTCGGACAGCCTGACCTTCGTGGTCGGCGCGTAGAGCGGGTCAGTCAGCAGGCTGTCCAGGTTGTAGCGCAGGATGGCCAGCTTCCCGTGGTCCGTCACATAGAAGTCGTGCCGCTCCTCGTTCCACGCCACCGTCCCGAGCACGGTCACCTCTTTCGGTCCCTGTCCCTTGTCGCCGAAGCTCACCACATGGCGGAACGTCCGCTTGTCGAACACGTGCACCTGCTGGTCCATCGACTTGGCGTCGGCAATCACCAGGTACCGGCCACAGACATACGGTTGCGCCCAGTTCCCGATCAGGATATCGCCCGTGTCAATCTCCTTCACCTTGTCCCGCACGTCCACGATGTTGTCCCGCTGCCGCTGCCATTTCTCCCGCTCGCCCTTCCGCTCCGAGGCGCACGCGCTGCAGAGCAAGGCCA
This sequence comes from Bacteroidales bacterium, assembly GCA_029218405.1. Classification (GTDB taxonomy): domain Bacteria; phylum Bacteroidota; class Bacteroidia; order Bacteroidales; family Bacteroidaceae; genus Phocaeicola. Next base: position 6,296 of record JAQXRG010000070.1, on the reverse strand, counting down.
CTAAAAAATAGAATACATACTTCATTGTCCATACAGTTGATAGGTTGAACCGCAAAGGTAGCTAAAAAAACGCAGACTTCCGCACCGGCCTCTCAGAAAATTCCTTCCGCCCCCACGTCGAAGCAAGGGCACGCCTTGGGCGAGGCGCCCGGCAGGTCCCGGTGTCCCGCCACCACGGCCTGCGGAAACAACCTCCGCAGCAAGCCCAGCAGCTCACGGAGCCGTTCCCGCTGCGCCGTCGTGCGCGTATCGGCAGGCCGGCCCAGCGGGTCCAGTCCCCCCTCGTAGCAGATGCCGATGGAGCACCGGTTGTAAGGCCGCGCGTGCGCCCCCACCTCCAGGAGCTGCCGGTGCTGCGTCAGCGTCCCGTCGCGCCGGATGTAAAAATGATAGCCGATGGTGCGGAACCCCCTCGCCCGGTGGTCAGCCAGCAGCCGTTCCACCGGGTAAGGCCGGTCGCAGCGCGTGGCCGAGCAGTGCACCACGAGGAAGCGCACGCTGTCCGGTCCCGCCATCAGCGTCCCGCCCTCCACGGAGGACAGGAGCTGCGTCTCGAAGAAGGCAGTCTCGCCGCCCGCAACGATAGGAAACTGTTCGTCAATCATGTCCGCGAAGAATTACGTCTAAAGCATGATGCACGAAGTCATGGTGATGCCTGCGATCACAGTCGTCAGGATAGTACAAATGGCGTTGATAATCGTCCGCCAATGGTCAGCAGTCAGTTTACTCATAATTTTTAAATGAATAATGAATAATGAATAATGATGAATCGTCAACAATCAATCAGGAACCCCTCCCGACCTCCCCGGGCGGACCGTCGGCAGCAGTCCCATCGCAGCCATCCGAAAGGATCGCCGGCAGCAGTTCCATCGCAGCCATCCGAAAGGACCGCCGACAGCAGTTCCATCGCAGTCATCCGAGGGAATCTCCGGCAGCCACCTCATCCACGTCAGCCCAGCCAGCCCCAATGGAACAAATCGCAGCTCTGCTGCGTAGTGAGCAAGGGCAGCCCTTTAGGGCGAAAGCTTCGCTGCCCTTACCAGAAAAAGCTGGGCTTGTCCCAGTTAAGCCCTCCCCAGGAAGGGGAGGGTTTGGGAGGGGAAGGACCCCTCCTTGGCGAAGGAGGGGACGGGGTGGATCGAAAACCCCGGGTGGATCGAAAAACCCGATGAATCGAAAACCCCGGTTGGATCGAAAAACCCGATGGATCGAAAACCCCGGTTCGGACCGGACACCCCATTCAGGAGAGGCCGGGCCGAATCGCTCCCCCTCAGACAATCGGATCCGTCGGTTCCTCACTCGGGTCCGAGGGTTCCGAAGAACCCTCCCCATCTCCCGGCAGCGAACCGTTGAACTTCACCAGCTGGATCTTGTCCGGCAGCAAGTCATACTTGCGCGTCCCGTTCACCATCGTGAACGACGGCGAGAAGCCCGGCACCAGCCCCCGGATGAGCGAGGCGTTCGCCTTGTCCGCGTTGTCCACCGCCTTTCCCCGCAGGAACCGGATGTTCAGCACCCCGAATCCTAAGAGCTGGATGGCATAACCCTTCTTCAGGTTCTCCTTCACATAGTACGCGTAGCGGTCCAGCACGTTCTTCACGTCGCCCGGCGTGGCCGACGACTCGGCGGCAATCTGCTGCGCCACGTCGTCAGTCGTCAGCGTGCCGTACGTCACCGGCAGAACGGTGTACACTTCCCGTGGGTTCTCCTTGTCGAACATCACGGTGCGCTTGGTCACTTTGTAAGCTTTTGGCATGTCTTCAAGTCAGTATTAGGATGAATGATAGCAGTTAATGATCTCTCACGGTGCAAAGATACGTCACCCCGTCGCGGTGCGACGGCTGCTTTGGGTCACTTCCGGCCACCTCTGCCGCAACCTTCCCAGCATGGGCATTCTCAGGAGGCCAGCCTGCCCGAAGTGAGGACGTGTGAATGCCCATGCTGGCACCCTCAGCATGGGCATTGTCCCACCGTCAGGACAGGCATTGTCGGGGGACGGGTCCGCCCGTCCTGGCGGTGGAAGGACAGGGTTTCCGGCCCGTTCCTTACGGCTCTCCGAGGTATTGCTGGATGAGACGTACTTCCCGTGCAGTCAGTTCCTGCCGTCCGTCGAATTTCCGGCCTCCCTTGGTGAGCAGCGCGTAGAGTTCCGGGCAGTGGTGGATCCATTCCGTGAGCCTCCTCCGCGCGTTTCGGGGCGTGGCGTCGGGGAAGTACAACAGGGCCAGGGCCGTCCGTTTCATGCGTCCCTCCTTTCCCCCGTTGTTCCCGCCGTTGTCCTCCCTTCCGGTGGCGCGTTCTCCGGCCGGACGGAGGCGGAAGCTCCCGGGCTTGGAGCGTTCCCTGAGGCGGTCGTCTTTTCCGGCCGGACGGAGGCGGAAGCTCTCGGGACCGGCCGTTCCTCCCCATCCGTTCCCGTCAGCGTGTGCGTGTCTATCCACACCGTGTTGAACCACCGCCAGTCCACCTTCTGCTCCATCTTCACCTCCCCCAACTGCGTGTTGTACACCTTCTGGAAGCCGCACGTCAGGAAGCGCCCCGAGCGGACATCGTAGTGGAACGTGGCCTCCCCCCGGTCGCCGAGGTACTTGAAGCGCACCTTGTCCACGAACAAGTGCGTGCACTGCCGTTCGTCGTCGCGGTCCACCACGAAGCAATAGTCCGCCTTGTTGCCGAAGTCCGCGCTGCCGTTGATGTCGTTCATCTCCACCCGTCGCCGCCGCCCGTCCAGGTTGTTGCGGTTCACCTTTCGCGGATGGGCCACGAGGATGACCAGCACCCGGTGCTGCTGCGCGAAGCGCACCAGTCGGTTGAGCACGCTGGAGAGGTACTGCAGCTCCGTCTGTCCCGCCTCCATGCGCTGCTCGATGCGGTTCAGCGGGTCGCACACCAGGATGCGGATGCCCCTGCGCGCCACGAGCTGCGCCGCCTTGTGCAGGAGGGTGTCGAGCGTGTAGTCATCGTCGGCCGGCAGGATGTGGCTCACGTTCGTCGCCAACCAGTCGCGCACCCGGCCGAAGAGCGCCTCGTCCATCCGTCCGGCGGGGGCGAAGGGCACCCCCGTGATTTTCTCCGCCAGCTTGCGCAGGTGGAGCACGATGGGCATGTTCTCGGGCGAGAAGTAGGCCACTCTCCATTCGTGGCGCAGGCAGAGGCGCAGGCACAGCTCGTCTATCCACTCGCTCTTGCCCTCGCCCGGGCGGCCGGTCACCACGGCGAAGCGTCCGGGCTCGAACGACACGAGTCGGTCGAAGTCCGTCCAGCCCGTGTCCGCGCCGCGTCCCATGCCGTTGAGGTAGAGCGTGTGCAGCTCGTCGGTCAGGTCGCCCGCGGTGAAGATGCCGTCGAGGGGCAGGTCCTGGGCGGCCTCCACGCAGCGGCGCACCGCCTCCTCGCCGTAGCGCGTCAGCACGTCGTTGGCGTCCTTGCAGCCCGCCTCCCAGCGCACCAGCCGGCAGCGTTCGGCCCCGAGCCGTCTGGCCAGCTCGGCGGTGAGCTTGCCGCCCACTTCGTCGGCGTCCATGCAGAGCACCACCGTCTGCTTGTCCTCGAAGTGCGTCTCCACGAAGCGGTCCATCCAGTCCGTCTTCGCCCCTCCGCCCGCGGGGACGCTGGTCACGGCTTCGTAGCCGCAGTGCAGGAGGGTGAGGGCGTCGATCTCGCCCTCGGTGATGTAGCACACCGTCGCGCCGAAGAGGCTGTCGATGTGGTAGGGGATGAGCTCGGCACCGGGCACGAGGGCGAAGCGCTTGTCGAGGGTCCGGAACTTGGTGTTGACCAGCTGCCCCTGCTCGAAGTAGTTGAAGCCGATGGCCAGCTCGTCCTGTCCCTCGGGCGAGGAGGGCAGGTGGACAGGCTGTGCGGTGACCTTGGCGGCGAGGAGCGTGCGCCGGCTGATGCCCCGCTGGCGGACGAGGTAGTCCTCTGCCTCGGGGGCAAGGGTGAGGAACTCGGGCCGCCATTCGGGCCTGCGGAAGCGTCCTGCCGCGCTCCCTTTGCGCCGCTGCTCCTCGAGCTGTCGTTTGCGCCGTTCCCATTCCTGCTGTCGGCGGCGTTCCTCGGCCATGTCGGGCACGATGCCGGCGGCGCCGCAGTGGTGGCACTTGTAGAGGCCCTTGTCGATGTTCACGCTCAGGCACCGGTCCTTCTTGTCCCTGCGCTGTTCGGAGCACCAGGGGCAGAGGGTCTTGATCCGTCCGCTGGTGTGTCCGCGGAGGTCGATGTTGAAGTGGCTGAAGTCTCTCATACGCGTTCGGCAATGGGGTCAGGTTGGGGAAGGCTTTCGCTGCCGGTCTCTTGGGACTCGACGTTCTTTTCGGACACTGGGGACTGGCTGTAGCTTTCGGACACTGGGAACTGGCTGTTGCTTTCGGACGGTGGGAACTCGCTGTAGCCGGTAGGGGCGAGCCGTTGGAAGACCGAGGGGCGGGTTTCCTTTCGGCTTTCCTCAATGCTGTCGAGCCGCAGCCGCAGCTCGCGTCCGCAGGGCAGGTGCTCCCGCACGAAGTTGGCGAAGTAGTGGCGCGCCTCGCTGACGGAGGCGATGCGTGTGCCGGTGTCGAGGGCGGCGATGTGTTTGGCGAACTCGAAGACGGCGATGGGCCAGTAGCGGCGCAGCCGGTCGCGGTAGGGCGACTGCAGGAGCACACTCTCGCGCCACACGGAGCGGTCGCCGAAGAGGGTGGTCACGTAGGGATGCCAGGGTTCGTGGCGGAACAGCTCGTCGAAGACCTCGCGTGCGTTGTCGTTGTAACTGTCTTCTTCGCTTCGGCCGTTGTTGTCGGTTCCTTCGCTTCGGTCGCTGTAGCCGGTTCCCTCGCCCCGGCCGTTGTAGCCATCTTCTTCTCCCTGGTCGTTGTTGGTTTCTTCTTTTCTTTCTTCTTCTCTCTCTAACTCTCTTTCTGTATCTATATACGCGTGCGCGTTGGGAGTGTTAAATCCATGTGAAGACGAAGTGGCCGTCGCCCGGCCATCACGCGGCCCTGTCACAGCCCTTTCATCGCCCGGTTCTTCCACAGCCTTTCTATCGCCCGGCTTTGCCACGGCCTTCCCCTCGCCCGGTTGCGGGGCATTCTTGTAGGGGGCCGGGTGTGCTTCCCCCTCGATGGCCGGATGGGTTTCTAAGGGCGGGTTGACGATGGGGGTGGCAGCCGGACGGAGGAAGCCGTTGCGGTCGGTGACGAAGAGTCCGTAGTCGTCGATGACCTTCCGGATGAAGTTTCGGGTGATGCGGAGCGAGACAAACGACCGTACCAGTTCCTTGCGGTAGCAGGCACGCCTTTCCTGCAGGTGGAGCTGCTCCATGATGAGCCAGTAGAGGCCGACGCCACGCGGGCCGAGCTGTTCGTTGAGCAGTGAGTAACGGGGGTCATTCCCCATGTTGGTGTAATGCTTGAACCATTTCATGATGTCAGATGGTTTTAGAAGATTAATAATTTGGTGATTTCGACCGCAAGTTATATCTTTGTTCCGGACGCTGCAACAGGCGGCGAACGGTTTACCACAGTCCATGGAATGTGGTAGGATTTAAGAAGAAAACAGAATGATTAACCGAATTTAGAGGATATGGAAAACATTTATCATCCGTTGGTGGGCCGGGTCATCCGTCAGGCCGCCGATGAGGCCTTGCGCACGGTGCGCGGCCTGCGCAGGAAGGACCTGTACGCATGTGCGGGCTCCCAGTCGAATTTCTCGAAGATTGTTTGTGGCAAGTGAAGCACGAGTGGTCGTACCTGGTTGTGCTCCGTAAGGTGTGCGCCCATCTGTCCCAGGAGCGGGTGGACGCTTACTATGCGGCCTTCTGCCATCGTCTGCTGGAGGAGCTGGATGCGGACGGGTGAGCGAGGTGCCGGTCGGGTGAGCGGGGCGCCTGTCGGGTGAACGAGGTGCCGGTCGGGGATGCAGAAAGCCACGATGCGGGGAAATTCCTTGAAGGGAGCTTTCTCCGTATCGTGGCCCTGTGGTTCCGTATTATCGCGTTGCTGAGTTTCCTGGTTTGGACCCTGCGGTTGCTGATTTTCGGGTTTCCGTGGCCCTGCGGTTCCGAATTATCGCGGTTTTGCGGTTCTGTGTTATCGCGGCCCTGCGGTTCCGTTTACGGGTTTGGGGGCCGTGGCTCAGCGTTTCTGTGCTGTCGTGCTGCCAGGTCTCCGGCATCAGAGCGCTTCAATCTCCTGTTCCGTCAGTCCGGTGGCCCGCAGGATGTCGGCGGTGGCGAGACCCATGGATTTGAGGTTCTTGGCTGTGAGCAGGATGCCTTCCGCCCTTCCTTTGGCGAGCCCTTCGGCCCGTCCTTC